>NC_008700.1:3112500-3412500 GCF_000015245.1 Shewanella amazonensis SB2B | reverse complement strand
CTGACATTGTTCGGCAGTTACGTGGGCTCGGTGAGAAACACGGGGCTGCGCTGGACCATCCCCCTCTTTGCCAAGCGCACCATCTCGCTGCGTATCCGTAACTTCGAGAGTGCCAAAATCAAGGTGAACGATAACCTCGGTAACCCCATCGAAATCGCCACCATAGTAGTGTGGTCGGTTACCGACAGTGCCGAGGCCGTGTTCGAGGTGGATGATTACGAAAGCTATGTGTCCATTCAAAGTGAAGCGGCGCTTCGCAACATGGCCAGCAGTTATGCATACGATCCCCAGGATGAGAACGAAGTGGCACTCAGAAGCCATCCCCAGGCCATCGCCGATAAGCTCAAGCAGGAAATTCAGGAGCGTCTTGGCCGTGCCGGCGTCACCGTACTGGAAGCCCGTATCAGCCACCTGGCGTATGCCCAGGAAATTGCCAGTGCCATGTTGCAGCGTCAGCAGGCCACCGCCATCATCGCCGCCCGGGCCAAAATTGTCGAAGGTGCAGTGGGCATGGTGGAAATGGCTCTGGAGCGGCTAAAAGCCCAGAACGTGGTGGAGCTGGATGAAGAGCGCAAGGCGGTGATGGTGAGTAACCTGTTGGTGGTGCTGTGTGGTGATAAGAGTACTCAGCCTGTTGTGAACACGGGTTCCCTGTACTGAGGCGCTTATGACCAAAAAGGCTTACCCATTAAGGATCAATGCCGATGTCCTCGCGGCCATGCAGCGCTGGGCCGATGATGAGCTGAGAAGCCTGAATGCGCAGATGGAGTATGTGCTGCGGGAAGCCCTGGTGCAAAGCGGCCGGGTAAAATTGGTACAAAAGGTGGTGGTGGAAGTGCAGGAAAACGATGAGCCTGACTCTGCCGAAAACAGGGAGTAAACACCGCCCTGACGATGGCAGTCTCAAAAGGCCATGGCAGGTTCTAAAAAGGAAGCGCTGGGCTTCCTTTTTATTGATTCGCTTCAGAGGCGCTGACTGTTGTTTTGCAGTTCCACTCGGATGCTCTTGGACAGGTTGTGGACCCACTTGTTGTAGTTTCTGTGAATACTGCCTTCATCAAAGTCCAGATTAGCGCTGTCTTTGTAATGGATGGAATAGCTGTGCTGGTTGAAGGGAATGAGCACATTGGCGCCGTGGCTTCGCACCGATATCTGGGCCTCAATCAGGCCGGGCGCTACCACCCGAGAGATCCAGCCCCGTTTGCGGGTGGCGGTCAGAATACTTTGCTCCACCTTTTCCAGTGGCATGGTGGCACCGGAAGAACTCACGGGTACCAGCAAATCATCAAGGTCCAGTACGGGCTTACTGGTACAACCGCTTACCAGAACCAAGGCCAAAACCGTACTTAACAGCAATCTCATTTTTTACCCCATCTTCGTCGGCGCAGTCTCAGAACCACGCCGCGGCAACTCATCACCCGCGCAGGGTAGCAGAATGAGCTGAACCACAGCTGACCTGCAGTGCGGTTTTGGCTCGGTTTTCCGTGGGTTTCAGGGAATTGATGTGAGATTGTTACCGAGCGCTGATTTTTGAGGCATGTGAATGCACGGAAAAGCAAAAAACGCTTGTTGCGGGAGTGTTATTTTGCCGTTGGTGTTATAGTGAGCTTGGTGCGGCACAGAAAAACTAAACGTCAACGGACAGCGTAGATGGAACTGACTGAGGCATACAAAACCGCCGCCCCGAGATCCTATGATACGTCTCTTATTTATTTGGCTGGCATGCTTGCCAGTGTTCAGCGGCGCTCTGTATGCCGCGTCCTTACCGGTTGAATCCAATGCCCCCAGCAAATACGCTCTCGCGGTTGCTGAAGCGCGTACAGCACTATTGCCCCTAACCCCTTATCTAAGCCTGCTGGAAGACTCCGGGGGGCAGCTCAGCTTCGATGATGTCAGGCAACAGGCAGAGCAGAACAAGTTCATCCCCCTCAAAGGTTCCGCTAATTTCGGTTTCAGTCCGTCAACATGGTGGGTCAGGGTGAGTGTGCATAATCCCGCTGACGAGGCGCGGCAGTTTTATCTGCGCCAGGATTATCCATTGATTGATTTTCTCGACCTGTGGCAACCCTCTGCTGATGGATGGCTCCATACTGCCACGGGTGACAGGCGAGCGTTTCACAGTCGCTTACTGGATTTGCGCACCTTTGTATTTCCGCTCACCCTGGCTCCCGGTGAAACCCAAACCCTGTATCTGCGTTTTGAAACTCAGGGGTCGCTGAATATTGGCCTTGCGCTCTATGCGCCGAGCGAGCTTATCAGTCAGGTGACCTGGGAATATCTGTCCCTCGGCATTTACTACGGCGGCTTTATCGTGCTGCTGGTATATAACCTGATTATCTTCCTCACTGTGCGTGAGCGGGCATTTATTTTTTATGTGCTCTATGTGCTCAGCTATGGCCTCTACATGTCGGTTCACAATGGTCTGAGTTTTCAGTATCTGTGGCCTGAAAACAGTTGGATGGCCAACAAGAGTCTGTTACTGCTGCTCGCCCTGTCGCTGTTTGGCGCACTGAGGTTTACCCGGGAAATCCTCGGTTTGGCGCAGATCCTGCCGGGAGCCGACAGGCTGGCGGCGCGGGTGGAGTGGGGCTGCGTGCTCGGGCTCATACTGGCCCCGATACTGAGCTACCATCTCGTGGTGTTGCTGCTGTCGGTACTGACCACCTTTATCTGCATTCAACTGCTGGTGGTGGGTGTCATGGCGCTGATGAAAGGGTCGCGTCCGGCGCGCTTTTACTTGGTTGCCTTCAGTGCGCTGCTGCTTGGCGCCTTTGTGTATATGCTCAAGAGCTTTGGCGTATTGCCCCATAATGCCTTCACCCAAAATGCGTTCCAGTTGGGCTCTCTCGTGGAGATGGTGCTCCTGAGTCTGGCACTTGGCAGCCGCATGCAGGACATCAAGCGGCGGAATCATATCGATGTACTGACCGGCCTCTATAACAGGCGATTCTTTGATGAACAGTTGCAGCAGGAGTATTTAAAGGCCTGTCGCCGTCATCAGCCACTGTCGCTGCTGGTGCTGGATATTGATTACTTCAAGCAATTCAATGACAGTCGCGGCCATGCCGAGGGTGACAAGGCATTGCAGTTGGTGGCAGATATACTGGCTGGCACAGTGCAAAAGCCCGGCATGGCCTGCCGCTACGGTGGTGAAGAGTTTGCCCTTATCCTGCCTGAAACGAGCGCCGGGGAGGCCATGCAGTTGGCCGAGCGGATCCGTGAAAAGGTAGTCAGAGACACTAAAGAGCGGATTGAACTTACCGTGAGTATCGGATGCAGTGAGTTTGATGCAAAGCAGCATCTGAGTGGCTTTGCCCTGTTTGAAGCGGCGGACGAGGCCCTGTACCGCGCCAAAGCCGATGGACGCAATTGCGTAAGAGCTTGCTGACATCCGCTTGCTAATCAGAAATCAAAACATCAGGTATTAAAAAAGCCGCGTTATCGCGGCTTTTTTCTGCTCAGGCGGCCATGGGCTCAGTCTTCGACTTTCCAGCCAATGATTTCACCTGCACGGATAGGCACCACAGTGGTGCTGCCCAGGGGATAAGACTCGGGCACCTGCCAGGGACTTTTCACCAGAGCAACGGTATCGGCATTGCGGGGCAGGCCGTAGAAGTCCGGGCCATTAAAGCTGGCAAAGGCTTCCAGCTTGTCCAGGGCACCTTCCGCCTCAAAGGCTTCAGCGTACAGTTCCAGTGCCGCGTGGGCTGTGTAAGAACCGGCGCAGCCACAGGCGGCTTCTTTTTTGTCTTTGGCGTGGGGAGCCGAGTCGGTGCCAAGGAAAAACTTCTTGCTGCCGCTGGTGGCCGCTGCCAACAGCGCCTGCTGGTGGGTATTGCGCTTAAGGATGGGCAGGCAGTAGAAGTGCGGGCGAATACCGCCGGCCAGCATATGGTTGCGGTTATACAGCAGGTGATGGGCTGTGATGGTGGCGGCGACATTGTCACCGGCAGACATCACGAAATCCACCGCATCCTTGGTAGTGATGTGCTCGAGCACTATCTTGAGGCCGGGAAAGTCGGCGACCACTTTGGAGAGGATGTTTTCGATAAAGATGCGCTCCCTGTCGAAAATATCGATAGCAGAATCAGTGACCTCACCGTGTACCAGCAGCAGTAAACCTTCTTCTTCCATGGCCTTGAGCACGCCATAGATGTTGTTGACGTCGGTCACGCCCGAATCAGAGTTGGTGGTGGCACCGGCAGGATAAAGCTTGGCGGCAACCACCTTGCCGGAGGCCTTGGCGGCGCGGATTTCATCCGGGCTGGTCTTGTCGGTGAGATACAGCACCATTAAGGGCTCGAAGGCAGTGCTGCTGTGGGCCTTGATGCGCTCGTAGTAGGCAATCGCGGCTTCTGTAGTGGTCACCGGCGGCACCAGATTGGGCATTACTATGGCACGGCCCATGTAACGACCGGCGTCGCGCACAGTGTCGGCAAGGGAGTCGCCGTCGCGCAGGTGGATATGCCAGTCATCGGGACGGGTGAGGGTCAAATGAGTCATTAGGGTGTTCTTCTGCTGTGAGGGTGGGCAGATTTTAAGTATCGCGGTCTCAAAGGGCAAGGCGGGAAGGGAATTATCCCTGCCTCAATGGCATCAATCTTTGGCAGACTATGCCACCTGTGGGCTTTGGGCTATAGTGCTGGGCCAAGCCCAAGGAAGATGAAAATTGGAGAAGCCGTTGAAAATTCTGTCGTATTTTATAGTGTTGCTGGCACTGACTCCTCCGCTTGCCCGGGCGGAAGCGGGGCGCGCCGAGCGCATCATTGCGCTTTCTCCCCATTCGGTGGAAATGCTCTACGCCATTGGGGCCGGTGATGCCATCCTTGCCACCACAGATCATGCCGACTATCCCGAGGCCGCCAAAGCGATCCCCCGCATCGGCGGCTATTACGGTATCCAGATGGAGCAGGTGCTGGCACTTAAACCGGATTTGATTGTGACCTGGGAAGGGGGCAACCGCGCCGAAGACCTGGAGATGCTGAAGAAGTTTGGCTTTACCCTGTTTCACAGCAATCCCAGGACGCTGGAGCAGGTGGGGCAGGAGCTTATTGCCCTGGGCAAATTAACCGGCAGGGAGACGCAGGCGCAGCAAGTGGCCGATGACTATCTGGCCCGGCTCGGCGCTTTGCGCCAGGAGTATGCCGCCAAGCCCAAAGTAAGGCTGTTCTATCAGCTCTGGTCACAACCTTTGATGACGGTCGGCAAAGGCAGCTGGATTGAGCAAATCATTCAAACCTGCCATGGTGAAAATGTGTTTCTGGACACCCAGGGTGACTACCCTCAGGTCAGTATCGAAACCGTTCTTTTGAAAAAGCCCGAGGTGATTTTACGCAGCCAGGATGAGGGCAATATCAACGGCATTGACTGGCAGCAATGGCCAGAGGTACCCGCAGTCGCCAAGGGCCACATCTATGCCCTGGATGCCGATTTGCTGCACCGTGCAGGCCCAAGGGCCATTGATGGTGTACAGGCGCTCTGTCAGGCGTTGGATAAGGCCCGTCAGTAAACAGCCCGAGAGAGGGAATGTGCTTGGTAGCATTGTCGCCGTGATTACAGTCGAGGTGCAGTAATAGTGCTGCGCCTCTAATGAAAGCGTAGGTTGCAACTTTGTTTTTATGTTGTTACTTTTCGGCCTGTTAAGATATTTCATTCATATGACAGGGACGTAACACTATGCGCGGTATGGTTTATTTCGCTTTTGTATTACTGGTATTGGCAGGTTGTCAGGCAACAGATAATTCGGCTGACAAACAAGATTACCTGGATCTCACCAACCAGGAAAATTCAGATAAACCAATATCATATTGGACTGAAAATTATAGCCCCGTTCCAGCGTTTCCCATCAGTGCAGCCAAGAAGTCGCTCTCTGGTTGTGTCACCTTATCGGTAAACATCAATACCCATGGCAAGATTGATGGCTATAAAGTTATCCACTCATATCCCGGTGAGGTGTTTGTGCCTTCAGTGCTGGCAGCCCTTAAAAAATGGCGTTGGGAACCCACAAAAGAAAACCTCGAACGAGTTCCTGCGATACAGATAGTGGGTCTGACTTTGGAAATTAAGGACGCAAAAAACAAAGCAGATTTTCGAAAGCAGTGCGAAGCATTTGTTCAATCTTGAGTGGATTTTTCAATAGTTGATTGATTAGCCTCAAGTTATCAGGCCTTTGCTTCGCAGCAGCGCTACGATCACCCTTCCCACGGCAGGGCTTGATGGCAGCAGAGTGTGGGGCAATGGCAGTGAAACCCGCTCACACAGGGGATTATTGTACTGCCAGGGTGCTGTCACTTCCGATACCGCAACCACGCCGTCGTTTTCTTCGCCGTAAAAGGGCGGCAGTTTACGGCCCTTGGTGCCGGTGGGCATCCCCCCTGTGCCTTTGATAACAGTGCAGGGAATGCCGAGTGAGGTGGGCTCGTCTATGGCGGCCATGCGCGGCGCGCTGCCAAGTAGTTGTCCGGCATCGCCACTGAATAATCGAAACAGCGGATTGGTTTTAAGCTTTATGGCAAGCCTTGCCGGTTGCACCGGTGAGCCGAGCAAAAAGACATGAGCGGGCAACTGGGATGGTGGCGGTGAAGTACTCAGCAGAGTGCGGATGATAACCCCACCCAGAGAATGACCTATGAGAACATAGGGCTCATCGGCAGGCAGCCGGGCTAAGTGTTTACCAAGGCGCCTGACAATCGCATCCACGGGCTCAACGGCGGCCAGATAGCCGAGGGTCTGGCAGCGAATACCTGCCCGTCTTAAGGTGGCGAGCATCGGAAACCCGGATACCGGGGTTCGACCCAATCCATGGACGAAGATGGCATGCATGGCCCGACTCCTGAATATTCCCTTGAAGCCTTTGTTTTTAGCTGGCTAAATCATCGATGACAAATTAAACCTTCTTCATATTTTAAGCGGGAGCTTACATGACAACCTTGCTCGTGTGTTTATTGATTTCCATGTTACTGCCTTACCTGGCCAAGGGGCCTGTTGCCGTGGCCATGGCCAAAATGGGTGGCTACGACAACCACCATCCCCGCAGCCAGCAGGCGAGACTCGAGGGCTTTGGCGCCAGAGCGCTGGCCGGCCATCAAAACGCCTTCGAATCTTTGTTGATTTTCGGCCTAGCGGCTCTGGTGGTGATAGCCACAGATAAGGTCAATGGCACTGCCGAGGTGGCCGCTGTGGTGCATGTGATTGCCCGGGTGGGCTATCATCTCGCGTATTTGTACGACAAGGACAAGCTGCGCTCCAGCCTGTGGTTTGTGAGTATGATTAGCTGCTTCACGCTGTTTGCCCAGGCGTTCTGAATCAGGCATCCCGCCAACAACTCTTACCGTTAAGCTGTGATGGAGCCCGGATAAACATGTTTATCCGGGCTCTGTTTTTTTGACCGGACACGGCCTCCATGGCGCGGACACAGGCCCGCTAAAAGCGGACACTTTGCATTGTCCGCGGACACTCGTTGTAAAATGTGATTTTGTTATTTTATTGAAATAAAAGAAAAATAAATTCTGGCACGCTATTTGTTTTACTCCCAGCATCTTACGTTTCATTACCCAGGACCGGACACACCGGTGAAGGACAAGGCATGATCAGGGATACCAGCGGACAGGACAGAATTGTGGCCCCAAACAAGTACCGTCGTATCGGATGGATTGCAGGCGGGGTGGCGCTGTTTGCCATCGCGGCTGCTTGGGCCATGGGCAACAGCGGCATTTCTGCCGGACACTCAGTTAAACGCAGTGATATGGTGACCGCGACCATCACCCGCGGCACTTTGGTGCGCGACATTGTCTCCAACGGTAAAATCGTGGCCGCCAATGCGCCCATCATGTATGCCAGTGCCGAAGGCATGGTAACCCTGTTGGCAAAACCCGGTGACACTGTGTCCGTGGGCCAGGCACTGGCTACCATCGACAGCCCCTTGCTCACCAACGCGCTGGCGCAGGAACAGGCACGTCTGGCCGGGCTGGAGGGGGAAGTTGAGCGCGCCACCTTAAGCGCCCGCCGTGAGCAGCTCAGTGCCCGTCAGGTACTGGACACCGCCCGGGTTGAACTCGAAGCCGCCGAGCGTGAAAGTCGCCGCGGCGATCTGCTTATCGCCAAAGAACTCATCAGCCGTATCGATTTTGAAAAGGTAAAAGACGACTACAAAAAAGCCCAGCTGCGCTTTGACCACGCCGAACAGGAAGTGGCGCTGATGGCCGACACCCAGGCATTCGAGCTTAAAAACAAGGCATTGGAGCTCAAACGGCAACAGCTGGTGGTGGATGACCTGCGTCGTCAGGTGGCGGCTCTGGAGGTTACTGCGCCGGTGGATGGCATTATCGGCAACTGGCTTACCGAACAAAAAGCCCGCTTAAGCCGCGGTCAGGCGATCCTGACTGTGGTGGACCTGAGTGCCTTTGAAGCCGAGCTGGCCGTGTCTGAATCCTATGCCGACGAGCTGGGGCTCGGCATGGCGGTGGAGTTGGACTTGGGCGGGGTGAAAACCACAGGAACCCTGGCTTCCATCTCACCCGAGGTGAGCCGAGGCGAAGTACTCACACGGGTACGTTTTGATAACGTTGATGGGCTAAAACTCAGACAAAACCAGCGGCTCAGCGCCCGTATCCTTCTGGAAAATTTAGAAAATGTACTGATGGTGCGCCGTGGCAGTTTCGTCAGTGACGGCGGTAACCATGTCTATTGTATCAAAGGCGATATCGCCAGCCGCACCCCCATCAAGCTTGGCGCCCGCAGCGTCAGCCACGTGCAGGTGCTTGAAGGTGGAGAGGCCGGTGATGAGTGGATTATCTCCGGCAGTGACAAGATGAAGCAGGCCGAACATGTCAGCCTCTATTGAGCCATCTGAAATGAAACAAAGACGCCTCGGTTGGATGATTGCACTGCTGATGTTGGCCCTTGCCATGGCCTCACAGTGGCTTGCCACCAACCCTGCGCTGGGACTGATGTTGCTGCGCTGATGCGGCAAACCAATAAAAACAGATTAACAAGTAAGGAAGCGAACCATGTTAACCATGAAGAATATCAATAAATTGTTCCGTACAGACCTGGTGGAGACCCATGCGCTGCGGGACTTTAACCTGGAGGTGGCCGAAGGGGAGTTTGTGGCCGTAACCGGACCTTCAGGCTCGGGAAAAACCACTTTTTTGAATATTGCCGGCTTGCTGGAAAATGCCTCCGGCGGTGAATACTGGCTCGATGGTGAGAACGTGGCCAACCTCAGTGACAGTGCGGCAGCCAGGGTGCGAAATCAGAAAATCGGTTTTATTTTTCAGGGCTTTAACCTTATTCCGGATTTAAACCTGGCCGAAAACGTGGAGCTGCCCCTGCGTTACCGTGGTTTTGGCAGCAGCGAGCGCAAGCGCCGAGTGGAGCAGGCCCTGTCCCAGGTGGGGCTCGCCGCACGACAAAAACACCTGCCATCCCAGTTGTCCGGTGGTCAGCAGCAACGGGTGGCCATCGCCCGCGCGCTGGCAGGCGAGCCCCGTTTTTTGCTGGCGGATGAGCCGACGGGTAACCTCGATTCACTGATGGCCCGTCAGGTGATGGAGCTTTTGGAAGACATTAATCGCCAGGGTACCACCATCATCATGGTGACCCACGATGGTGAGCTGGCCCGCCGCGCTGAGCGCAACATCCAGATAGTCGATGGCCAGGTGTGTGATTTCCTCACCAGCCGCGCCGTGGTTAACGGATAAGGGGGCGCCATGTTCAGTCACTATTTGGATCTCGCCTGGCGCTCGATTCGTAAAACACCCATGATGTCGCTGCTGATGGTGTTTGCCATCTCCATTGGTATTGGCATCACCATCATGACCCTCAACGTCCATCAGGTGATGAGTACCAATCCTGCCGGTGAACGCAGCGATAACTTGCTTGGCGTTCAACTCTGGAGTCAGGGACAGGATACCTGGCGGGACTACAGTGCCATTCTCACTTATCAGGATGTGATGCAACTCAGACATGGCACCTTGCCAGTGCGCCAGGCGGCCATGTTCCGTACCGGTAAGGCTGTCACCACGGACAATCCGGATATTGAGGCCGAAATGCAGTCTATTCGGGTGACCGACAGCGACTTTTTCGCCTTGTTTTCTGTGCCCTTTCTGTATGGCAGCGTGTGGGATAAGGAGGTGGATGAAGTGCCTGAGTATCTGGTGGTGATTGGCAAAGAGCTTAACGACAAGCTATTTGATGGTCGCAACAGTGTGGGTGAAACACTTTACCTGAACACCAAGCCCTATCGCATCGTTGGGGTCACGGATGATTGGTCACCCAAGCCCAGATATTACGATCTCACCACCGGCAGCATGCAGGAAGCAGAGTTGCTGTTTGTGCCTTTCTCGTTGACACCGATAGAAGAGTTTGAGGTATGGGGTAATACCAACGGCTGGAAATTTGAAACCATGCTGACTTACCAGGACAGGATGGCATCAGAAAAAGCCTGGTTGCAGTTCTGGGTAGAGGTGGATGGTGCCGAGCAGAGAAAGGCCTATCAGGAGTATCTGGATGCCCATGTCGACACCCAACAGCAACTGGGGCGTTTTACCGATAACACCAGAGATGCTTGGGCCCGTACCTTGGATGTGGCCGAATTGCTGGATTTCCACCATGTGGTGCCCGAAGACAACAAGATCCTCATTGGTCTTAGCCTGTTGTTTTTGTTGGTGTGTCTGGTCAATATCCTCGGCCTGATGCTGAGCAAATTTCTTAAACGGGCCCCAGAAATCGGGGTACGCCGCGCCATCGGTGCCAGCAAGCGGCAAATCTTCGCCCAGCATCTGGTGGAGGTGGGTTGTATTGGAGCCATCGGCGGCGTCTTTGGCCTCTTGTGGGCCTGGGTAGCTCTGCAATATCTGGCCAAGCGCTTTTTCCTCGAAGAAGCCATGTCCAATCTGGATGCCAGTATCTGGATCATCGCCCCCTCTATCGCCATTGCGTCGGCCATGTTGGCTGGCATGTATCCTGCCTGGGTAATTTGCAAGACCAAGCCCAGTATTTACCTCAAGAGCCAATAAGGAGCGGCTATGACAGCTATCAAACCCATACTCAGTGCCATGCTGCGAAGCCGCAGTGGTCCCTTGTTGTTGCTGGCACAGATAATACTGTCGGTTGCCATAGTGGCCAACGCCGCATTTATCATCCAGCAGCGCGTGGATCTGATGGCCAGACCTTCAGGTATCACAGAATCAGAGTCCTTTGAGTTTTCCGTGTTCAATTTTGGTGAGGAGATGGATCTTTTTGCCAGGGATGAGCGGGATTTGGAGATCCTGCGTAACCTGCCGGGGATAAAGTCCGCAGCCCCGATCAATATGGTGCCTCTGAGCGGTTCCGGGTGGAGCGATCGTTTTGTTGATGGCCCGGATCCTAAAAATGCCAAATCGCTACCTCAGTTTGCGTTTTATCTGAGTGATGAAGAGTTGGTCAATGCCCTGGGGCTCAGGTTGGTGGAGGGACGCACCTTCCACAAGGGGCAGGTACTCAGTGGGTTTGAAGACAAAAGCATCCAGCGTGAAGCTATCCTCAGCCAGCCTCTGGCCAAGGCGTTTTGGGGGGAAGAGTCCCCTATTGGTAAGGTCGTTTATCAGGGGGATGACGAGCCCATTACCGTGGTGGGAGTGGTGGAGCGTCTCCATGGAGCCTGGGTCGATGACAGGAATCTGGAAAACAGTGTCATCATGAACATTGATTTCAACGGTCGTTCTCCCAACGCAGGTTATATGATCAGGTCCGAGGCGGCGGATATCCCGCAGCTCAAGGAAACCATTAAAGCGGCCTTGCTCAAGGACGAGCCGCGCCGGGTTATCCGCGGCTTCAGCACCATAGCCGAAAACCGGGAACAGAATTATGCCAGCCATGCCATGATGGTCTTTGTGCTTAGTTGTATGATAATCCTGCTGCTGGTGATCACGGCACTGGGCCTATCGGGTATGGTGATGTTCAATATCGAGCGCCGTACCCGCCAAATCGGTACCCGCAGGGCGTTGGGTGCAACCCGCGGCAATATTCTGGGATGGTTTCTCACTGAAAACTATTTGCTGCTTGGCGTTGGGGCATTGGTTGGCTCGCTGCTGGCCTTTGAACTCAGCCGTCAGTTGATGGACTTCTTCAGCCTGGATGCCCTTGCATGGCAATATCCCGCCGTGACCGTGGCGCTGCTGTTTGTGGTGACGACCATAGCGGTGATTATTCCCGCCAGACGCGCGGCGGCGATTTCCCCCTCTATTGCCACCCGCAGTGTCTAATGGTGTAACCCATCGAGGGCTCGCAAATGGCGGGCCCTTACGTTATCGTGTAGTGGCTGAATTAACCAAGATGAATCAAATGGATAAGATATTAATCGTCGACGACAATCTGGATGTTTGCCAGGCACTTTCACTGATGCTTGAACTGAACGGTTACAAAAGCCATTGCGTGCAGAGTCCTGAAATGGCGCTCGATGCCATTGAGAAGCACGAGTTTTCGCTGGTGATCCAGGACATGAATTTCACCCGCGATACCACCAGCGGTGAGGAAGGCCGGGAACTGTTTCATGCTCTGCGTGAGTGTCGTCCGGGGATCCCCATCATACTTCTGACTGCCTGGACCGAGCTTGAAATGGCCGTGGAGCTGATGAAAGCCGGTGCCGCCGATTATTTGGGTAAGCCCTGGGACGATGCCAAGTTGCTCACCAGCATTGGCAACCTGATTTCGCTGCACAAACTGTCACGGGAAAACGGCGAACTGAAGCGCCAGAAGGCCGAGCGCACCGCGGTTATTCACGAGGCAAACCTCTGTGGCCTGGTGTTTGGCAGCACGGCCATGGAGCGTTGCGTGGATCTGGCGCTGCAACTGGCCAAATCGGACGTATCCGTGCTGATCACTGGTCCCAACGGCGCAGGTAAAGATCGCCTGGCCGACATTCTCCATGCCAATTCGCCATTAAAAGACAAACCCTTTATCAAGGTGAATGTGGGCGCCTTGCCCATGGAGCTGATGGAGGCCGAACTCTTTGGCGCCGAGGCTGGCGCCTTTACCGGCGCCACCAAGTCCCGTATCGGCCGCTTTGAAGCCGCCAATGGTGGCACCCTGTTTTTGGACGAGATTGGCAATCTGCCTTTGAGCGGCCAGGTGAAATTGCTGCGGGTGCTGCAAACCGGAGAATTTGAACGCCTTGGCAGCCACCAGACCCGTAAATGTAAGGTCAGGGTGCTCAGCGCCACCAATGCCGATTTGCGTCAGGATATTCAGACTGGGCGCTTTCGTGAAGATCTTTTCTACCGCCTGAACGTGGTGGAGCTGGCATTGCCGCCCCTGTGCGAGCGTCGCGATGATGTGCTGCCCCTGGTGCAACACTTTACCCGGGGACGGGCATTGGATGCCTCTGCCAAGGCGGCGCTGCTGGCCCATTCCTGGCCGGGCAATGTGCGTGAGTTGGAGAACGCCTGTAAGCGGGCGGATATCCTGGCCAGAGGCGAGATGCTGAGTGCGGTGGATTTTGGTTTGATGCCGACACAAACGCCGCAACCCGCGGTAAATCAGTCCGGGATTTCTTCGAATGAGGCGCATCATAACGAGCCCTTTAACACTCTTCTTCCCGAGTCAGAACCGGTTAACACAGCGCCAAACCGAAGCGAGATAGAGGCCGCCATTACCGCCCACAATGGGGTGATTGCCAGGGTGGCCAAATCCTTTGGACTCAGCCGTCAGGCGCTGTATCGCCGCATGGAGAAGTTCGGCATTGAGGTGAAGTCCTCCAAGGCCGAAGGATAAGCCCATGGGGACAGGTTTTATTCCAAGCCTCAGAAACAGGCTCCTGCTGGTGGTACTGGTGAGCTGGCTTATCGGCGGCACCCTGGCCTATTGGCTCGGTGGTGAGTGGCAATCTGCGTTGCCTTTGCTGGCACTGGTCATGGGCGCTTTGATGTCCTTGCTGCTCACCACCTGGCTTACCCGTCCGGTTGATGATGCCATCAAAGCCATGGAGCTTGGGTTGCTCAATCTCATCGACAATGATTTCAGTGTGTCCTTACCCCAGAGTAAAGACCCGGAATTCAGGCGCTTAGCCGAACTTTTTAACCGCGCGTCCGGTGAGCTGCGCCGTGAGCGTCAGCATATTTACCAGCGGGAACTGCTGCTGGATAAGGTGATCCAGAACTCCCCCAACCTGATGCTGCTGCTCGATGGCAGCGGCCATATCATTTATGCCAACGACTCGGCGCGTCATGCTCTTGTGGATGGCAAACCGCTGACCGGTATGACAATTTCTGCACTGGCCGGGCAGTTGGATGAGGCCATGGCCCGCATGCTGCTTGAGGGCAGCGATGGCTTGTTTGCACTGGAGCGGGACGGCGAAACCGACACCTGGCACCTCAGTCGTGGCCGCTTTCACCTGAATGGTCTTGAACATCAACTGATATTGCTCAAGCAGATGACCCGTGAGCTGAACCGTCAGGAAGTGGCGGTGTGGAAAAAAGTGATCCGGGTGATAAGCCATGAACTGAACAACTCGCTCGCGCCCATGCGCTCCATGGTTAATTCGGGCCGGGTGCTGGCAGGGCGTCTGGAAGAGCCAAGGCTTAACCTGATTTTCGATACCATAGACAAACGCACCGAGCATCTGGGACAGTTTATCGAAGGCTACGCCCGCTTTGCCCGGCTGCCTCGGCCTATCAAGGCCGCAGTCGATATTGGCGCTTTATGTCGCGAGCTCCAGCTGCAGTTGGCGTTCAACATCGAGGGGGGGCTGCCTGCTGAGCCGGTTTGGGCGGATGAAATACAGCTGCAGCAGGTACTTATCAATCTTCTTAAAAATGCCCATGAGAGCGGCTCCGCTCCCGGTGACGTGAGTCTGTCTGTCCGTCGTCAGCAATCGGGTGAATCCGGGGTGCTGATTGAGGTCAACGACAGGGGCCCCGGGATGTCGCCTGAGGTCTTGTCACAGGCATTATTGCCTTTCTACTCGACCAAACAACAGGGGACTGGACTTGGACTGGCACTGTGCCGGGAAATCATCGAAGCACACGATGGTCGCATCAGCCTGCAAAACCGCAGTGGTGGCGGTCTTCAGGTACAGTTATTCCTGCCATAACCCCTTCTAGTAGAAAAGTATTATCCTGAAAATCACCGCCTATACCTTCGAGCTAATTTACTGTAAATATTAATCTTTTTTGATGACCTTCCCGTGGCTGTCCTGATACATTGCTGGCTGTTTGTGTGAAGTGTATCAAGGAATATTTGGCCAGGGGAGAGGCATCTTGAAGCAGGCATTATGGGCAGCCTTGTTGCTTTCGTTGTCTATGGTTTGCGCCTGTGAGGCGCGGGCGATGGACGATGACGTGGAGATCAGCGGTCTGGTTATCGACCGAACCCTGACCCGCTTTGGCAAGGAGTTCAGCTTTTACTATTCCTCCTATTGGCGTGAATTGCCCTTTACCCAGGGCTTTAACGTGACCCTGACCGAAACCGTTTTTCCCCAGGCCGGTACCCTGCTGATTATGGAGATCAACGGCCAAAAGATTTACAGCACACACTTTGGCCGCAGGGCCAGCTCAATCAAGGACAAAGCCGAGCAAGCGGTACTCATTACAGTGGATTATCTGGCCCAGGTGAGGGCCAATGCCCTGCTGGGTGAGGGCGCCGATCTCGCCATCAGCACACAGGATTGAAAATGAAAAGGACGTTATTTGCGGCGGCGCTGGCCCTGATGGGCACGGCCCAGGCAACAGAGCTGGTTTACACCCCCATCAACCCCAGTTTCGGTGGTTCGCCACTCAATGGCTCGTTTTTGCTGAACAAGGCACAGAGCCAGAACGACAACCAGTCTCCTTCCAGTGAAAAGGACTTTGTGACCCGTTTCAAGGAGTCGCTGGAGCGCAATATTATCAACTCCATCACCCGCAAGGTGGCCGATGGTGACATTACTGACGGAGTGTATGACACGGGTGACTACCGTATCGAGGTAGCCTCCAATGGCAGCGGTGTGGTGCTGACCATTACCAACCAGCTGACAGGTGAAGTCACAGTAATTGAGATGCCAGTGTATGGAGGTAATCCATGAGAGCGTTGATTGCGGTGGCGCTGCTTTCTCTGGGTGGCTGCAGCCTTATCCCGAAACCTGACCTCAATATTACCGAGGCGCAGGTCAATCCCCTGAGTCAGACCATGGAAACCCTGAAGGCAAAACCGGGCCCCAAATACCCCATCCCTGTGGCGGTGTATTCGTTCCGTGATCAGACTGGGCAATATAAGCCCCAGGCGAATGTGAGTTCCTTCTCCACCGCCGTGACCCAGGGCGCGACCTCTATGTTGGTGCAAACCCTGCTGGACTCGGGCTGGTTTACCCCGGTGGAGCGTGAGGGGCTGCAAAACCTGTTGACCGAGCGCAAGTTCATCAATAAGCAAAAGAAATCTGCCGAGCTGCCGGTGATGGCTAATGCCAGATTGTTGCTTGAAGGTGGCATTATCAGTTACGAGACCAACACCAATACCGGCGGTATTGGTGTTGAATACTACGGCATTGGCGCCTCTGAGCTGTACCGTGAAGATCAGGTGACCATTTATCTGCGGGCCGTGGATGTGCACACGGGGAAGGTGCTGATGTCGGTGAATACCACCAAGCGGGTGATGTCGCAGGAGATGCGCGCCGGGTTGTTCCGCTTTACCAGTTTGAACCGTCTCGCCGAGGCTGAAGTCGGTTTTACCACCAATGAGCCGGTGCAGTTTTGTGTGCAGCAAGCCATTGAAGTGGCCGTTGCCGAGATGATTGAGAAGGGCGTGGCACAGGGTTACTGGTCCGCGTCTCAGTCAGCCCCGGGCAGCCAGCAGTTGGCTGAAGACTGACATAGCCAGTCTCTTGCAATGCCAAAGAAAAAGCCGCTGACTTAGCGGCTTTTTCATTTAACGCATACATCAGTACCTTCGAGAGTTGGCACTGTCGACGCTATCAAGTGGCTGCGAACTACAGCGCCATAGCGTGCCAGAAGAGGCGAAAACTCGCTTCTTTGTGTTCCGCGTCATTACCCAGTTCGGGATGATCCAAAAAAAAGCGGGTCGCGGCCAGATACTGGCCATGGCAATTTTCCAGCATCAGTGGCAGCGGTAACCGCGAAAGCACTCCTGACTGCTGCCCCTCGGCTATCATCACGCCGATAAAGCCGAGGATACCCTGCATGGCTTGCTCACGAAGCGATAAAGGGATTTCCACCGACATGGAAAATTGCTGAAAAAACTGCTGTTTATCAGGGTTTTCAAGCGCCCAGTCGATGGCGCCAAACCAAAGTTGCCTGGCCCTGTCTTCGAGAGAGCCTTCCAAAATTGCCATGGCCGCAAGGCTGTCGGCAAACTCCTGCTTTACCGTTAAAAACAGGGTCTCCAGCAGGGCTTCTTTGCTGGGAAAGTGATGAAACAGGGTACCTGTGGCTACCCCTGCCGCCTTGGCAATACTGGCGGTGGAGGTGCCGTGAAATCCCTGACCATTGAAAAGATGCAGCGCCGCCGACAAAATCTGGCCACGCTTGTCTGTGCCCTTTTGTAAAATCGCCATCCGCTTTGGCCCTTAACGCAAAAACACTTTCATCAACAGTGTTTGAATGGCATTGCCATAGGGCGGATGCACCAGCTTGCCGGTATTGAGGCGGCCACGTTTGAGTACCGTTTTGGCGTGGCTGAAGGTGCGGAAACCTTCTTCACCGTGATAGTGGCCCATTCCCGAGGGGCCTATCCCGCCAAACGGCGCATCGTCGGCCGCCACATGAAACACGGTTTCGTTGATGCAAACGCCCCCCGAGTGGGTGCTGCTGAGCACCTTGTCCTGGGTGGCCGTATCGAAACTCATCAGATACAGCGCCAGCGGCCTTGGGCGGGCATTGATGTAACTCAGGGCCTCGTCGAGGCTGTCGTAGGGCACCACCGGCAGCAGTGGACCAAAGATTTCGTCCTGCATCACCAGCATCTCATCCGTCACCTGGGTCAGCAATTGGGTGGGCAGTTTACGCAGCGTGCCAAGGGGCGGCTCACCACTGGCGCTGTGCACGTTGGCGCCTTGCGCTTTGGCGTCGTCCAGCACCTGCATTAATCGTTGCCACTGGCGTTCGTTGATGATGGCGCCATAGTCCTTATTGGTTTCCACCTTGCCATAGAGGGCGGCGAACTTGTCCTGATAGGCCTTGATAAAGGCATCCTCTTTGCCCCGTGGCACCAACACATAGTCAGGGGCGACACAGATTTGTCCTGCGTTCAGGCATTTGCCATAAATCATCCGCTCAACCGCGGTATCCATATCCATGTCAGGCGCCACTATCACGGGGGACTTGCCGCCCAACTCCAGGGTCACAGGGGTGAGATTGGCGCTGGCGGCCCGCATCACGTGTTTGCCAACGGCAGTGGAACCGGTAAACAAGAGGTGATCGAAGGGCAGACTAGAGAAGGCGGCGGCCACATCGGCTTCCCCTTCAATAACGGCCACCTTCTTTTCGGCAAAGGTTTTTGCCAATAAGGATTTGATCACCTTATTGGTCTCGGGGGTAAATTCTGACATTTTCAACATGGCGCTGTTACCGGCTGCAATGGCGGTTACCAGCGGCCCCAGGCTTAACATCACCGGGAAGTTCCAGGGCACTATGATGCCCACAACACCCTTGGGCTGATAGGTCACGTTGACACTGGCCGGAGCCAGAAGAATACCCGCATGGCGGCGGCTGGGCTTGGCCCATCGCTTGAGGTTGGACAGGGTGTAATTGATGTGGTTAACCACGGGCATGATATCGGAAATGCGGCTGTCATCAGCACTGCGATGGCCATAGTCGCGACTCAGGGCGTTTATCAGCGCATCTTGCTGTTCCAGCAACGTCAGTTTCAACAGGCTCAGTGCATTTTTCCGTTCACTCAGGCTGGGATAGCTGTGCTTGGCAAACTCTTGTCGTTGGCGTTCGAAGGTTTGCTGCATGGCGGCTACTTCGCCGGATGGGGTTGGCTGCATCTGGGTAGCTGCATTCATGGTGATATCCTTGTTGAAAATAAAACCGACTGATTAGTCGGTCCATGGTAGTCCGGTAGGCCGATTTTGACAATGCCTTCGGGAAAACTTGATCTGGATCACGAGTATCTCTCCCCCCGGGTGCCTACAATTACTGTAGGCGAAGTAGCAGGGAGCATGGAGATGACAGTACTCAGACATGGTTTAACCATAGGGGTTGAGCGTCACGGAAAGGATGATTTCTTTGTGGTGCTCAAGGTCACTGGCACACTCACCCATGAGGATTATGAGCGCATGGTGCCTGTGCTGGAAGGCGCCATCGCGGGTGTCAGCGACCCCGATATTTATATGCTGGTGGACGCCACCGAGCTGGATGGTTGGGAGGCGAGGGCGATGTGGGATGATCTGAAACTGGGCATCAGGCATGGCCGTCACTTCGAAAAAATCGCCGTGTTCGGCAGACCGGGCTGGCAGGAGTGGATGACCAAGTTGGCAGATTGGTTTACCCCGGCCGATGCCCGATTTTTTGTCGACCGGCAAGATGCCCTTGAGTGGTTGGGCGACTGA
The DNA here is from genome assembly GCF_000015245.1 of Shewanella amazonensis SB2B. NCBI lineage: Bacteria > Pseudomonadati > Pseudomonadota > Gammaproteobacteria > Alteromonadales > Shewanellaceae > Shewanella > Shewanella amazonensis. The sequence continues at coordinate 3,392,978 of NC_008700.1, read as the reverse complement.
ACACCAAAGGATAGCCCTGATAACGGAAAGTATTTTGGGAGGTAGATATGGTTAACAAAACAATACTGTGGCCCACTGACTTTACTGAAACGGCCTCCCATGCGCTCAGGTATGCGGTGGAAATGGCCAACCTGTACAAGGTAGGGCTGAAAATTCTGCATGTGGTCCCAAGACCCATGGGGGATGAAAATTTCATGATATTGGCGATTACTCCGGAAGAACTCGCCAAGAGCATGGAGGACGCGGCCGCCGAGAAGATGACATCCTTGCTCGCCAAGCTCCACACGGATTTGCCGGTTGAAACCCAAATCCGTATGGGGGAGGCAGCGGATGAAATCATCGCCGAAGCCAACAGCGGTGAGGTTGGCATGGTGGTTATTGCCAGCCATGGGTACTCGGGTATTAAGCATTTTTTGCACACCAATGTGGCTGAGGCTGTCGCCAATGGCGCCCAGTGTCCGGTACTGGTGGTGAAATAGCGTGGTCAGAAGTCTGTAAATCGCCCGGTTAAAAGCGTGATGTAAAGCCCCGACTGTCCATGTTGGGGCTTTTCTTTTTGCTTGTTATTCGGTAGTTTGCCTGCACCAACAAGGAAAACTCATAAGGAAGACTGAAATGCACAAACTGCCTTTTTCTGCAGCCGTCACCGCCCCTCTTTTGGCGCTGATGCTGACAGCCTGCGGCGCCACCGACAAACCCGCCGCCGACAAGACGCCAACCAATGCCGGGCAAACAGCCGAAACTCCGGCGCCGGAAACCGCAGCCGCACCGGCGGCCCCGACAGCGCCAGCCGCGCCTGAAGTTAAGGTTGCTCCCGCTCCCAAAGCGGCGCCGGTGGCAAAAGCCGAGAAGATCGCAGGCGATGGCGTGCTCTATATCCTGACTGACATTCCCTATAACCCCGAGAGCAACATAGTCGATAAGGTCGAGCTGGAATGCACCGAGCTTGGCCGCCAGTTTGCCGATTCCATCGTGAAATACGGTAACAAGCAAAAACTGAAAATCAAGCGGGTAGACGAGCTGCCAGCTCAGGGCAATGCGGTCAAAATCACCATCGACAATGTGTACAGCGAAGGCAACGCCAACCCCTTTAACCCCCATCGCAAGCACGTTGCGGCTACCGCAGTGTTGGTGATTGATGGCGAAGAAACCAAGATCAGTGACTTCTCCCGTTTTTCCACCGGCGGTATGTGGGGCGGCTTCAAGGGCTCCTGCAGCGTGCTCCAGCACACGGTAAACACCCTGGGCAACGATGTTGCCAAGTGGCTGAAGAAATACGCGGGCTAAGGTTTATCCCAATAAAAAAAGCTGCCGATGGCAGCTTTTTTTATTACTGAACTTTTATTGACGGCAGATTTACGCCGGATTTTGTTGCTGCATCTTAAACAGCCACTTGCCGTAGATAAAAATACCCACCGCGGAGAGGGTGCCAATGGCGGCAATGATGTACCAGGCCATACCGATATTGTGGGCGTTATAGAGAACTTCGGTCAGCTCACGGCTGCCGCGGCCGGTAAATTCCACCAGTCGGGTAAAGGCTTCACCCTGGGGAATAGCGGCCACATCGGCGCTGCTCATGCCTTCTTCTCCCAGCATCTGACGGGCGAATTTCTCTTTTGAGGCATACATCTCATACAACTTGGGACCAAAATATCCCTCAAGACCCCAGCCTATGCCCTGTGGCAGCATTACAAAGCCCAGGTACATGGCCTTTTTGCCTTCGGGGGCGATATTGCCCATAAACTCGTTCTTTTTGGGGCTTATCATCATTTCACCCAAAGAGAACATGGCAATCGCCAGCACTATATACCAGGCGGCGTGGGTGGCACCAATCATCACAAAGGCACCGATAGACAGGAGGCAGCCCCACAGCATGGCAGTGGTGATGCGGTACTTGGCAGTCAGGGCCGCCACCAAAAAGCAGCTGGTCATAATCAGGCCCGCGTTCAGGTTCAGCATGCCTTCCGGCATCACCTTGGTGCCTTCGTTATTCAGTCCCAGCCAGAACTGCAAAATGCCGTTGCGGGTACCTTCTTCGCCAAACAGGGTCGAAACAATCACGCTGGTATCCACCCATTCGGCAATGTGAATGGGCAGCACATCGAAGAGGGAGTTGAACAAAAACCAGAAACCGGCAAATACCAGCATGTAGTAAATCACCACCGGCTTTTTCAGCTCATTCCAGGCGTCTTTCCACAGGAAGTCCTGCTTCAGATCGCCCGCCTTGATTTTGCGCTGGCGCTCCAGACGTGCTTCTTTGCCGGGCTCTTTATAGGTAAGCAAAAACAGAAAGTTAAGCGAGATAATCGCGGCGCAGGCGTAAAACACATTGTCCCAGGAGAGTTGGCGCATATGCACGGCAACCAGGGGGCCGAGGAAGCCGCCGATATTCACCACCTGATAGAAAATCCCCCAGGCCATGGAACTGTTGTCGCGGCGGGTTGCCAGTACCAGGGTGCCCTGAATACCGGGCTTGAAGATACCCGTACCGGCAGCCAGCAGCATGGCGCCTGCCAAAAAGCCCCAGAAGCTGGGGAAAAAGGCCATACACAGGTAGCCGGCAATTTTAATGATGGTGGAGGCGAAGATGGTTTCTTTGTAGCCCACCCGGTCGGAGATACCGCCGGTAAACACCGGGATAAAGGTTTGCAGTATCGCCCAGGTCGAGATAATGATGCCGTAGTCAGAAAGGGAAATACCCAGGCCACCCTGGGATTCGGGCGCCTTGGCATAGAGGCCGGCACTGGCCTTCACGCCGTAATAGGCAATGCGCTCCACCAGCTCCATGCCGCCCACCAGCCAGAAAATGTAGCCCAGGCTCATGATGGAGGCCCACATACCGAGCTGTTTGACTTCGCTGAGGTCGTTGCCCGAAAGATTCGTTGGTTGACTCATAGTCCGTCTTTCATCCTGTCATTGTTGTTATCGTCGGCTATTGTACGTTCAAATAGCGCTGCCACCGGGGGAGTCTGCCACCGGCAGGGCCACTTTACAGGCTTTGGCGCCAAAGGCCAAAAAATCCGGGACAGAATGGCGGATGAATACCAAAAAAAAGGGGAGTGCAAGGCACTCCCTTCCACAGGGAAAACACCGAAATTGCCAGCGGTCAGAAGGGATACCAGATGGCGTCTTTGCGGCGCAGGGTGATGATATAGAGACACAGCGCCAAAAAGATCAGTGCCGGAATGGGCGAGGGCACATCGAAGACCAGATGAAAGCCGGCCGCACCAAGCATGATGGGGATTAAGCCGGTGGCGGCCAGAGCGCTCCAGCGCGGCAGCAAGAGCCCAATTCCGGCCGCCAGTTCGGCGGCGCCAATAAAGTAGCCGAACCAGGCTGGCAGCGCCATGGCCTGAAAGGCGCGGTGCAGCTCGGCAACACCAAGCAGTTTGGCAATGCCAAAACCTGCCATGGGCAGCGCCAGCAAGAGTATGGGAAGCAAGCGTACAAAGGATGGAAGAGCAGGCATGGGATGGTAAACCCTGAGTCAATAAGAGAGGGTCTAAGTATTCTTCAGTCAAAAAATTAAATATATTGATTATCTTTTATTAAGATGATTCGCAGGATTTATCTTTATGCCCTCTGTTTTTCAGCTTCAGGCCCTGTGCGCCGCCGTGGAGAAGCCGTCACTGCGTCAGGCCGCCGAGGCACTGTGCAAGACCCAGCCCGCCTTGACCCATGCCCTCAAGCAGCTCGAGTCGCAGTTGGGGTTGCCCCTGTTTAATCGTGATGGCTACCGCCTTGTGCTCACCGGCAGCGGCGAGCGCATTTATCAGCTGGCGCTGAAAACCCTGGAGAGCCACGCTGAGCTTGAGCAGCTGGCGCAGCATTTGGCCAGAGGGGACGAAGACCGGGTGGTACTGACGGTGGAGGCCTCATTCGACCTTACGCCTATCCTAAGTGCGCTGGAGTCGGTACAGGCCGAGTTTTCACAAACCGAAATCGTTATTCAACAGGAATACCTCACAGGTGCGGTTGAGCGGGTGCAGCAGGGACATGCCAATCTTGCCATTACACCGCTGGCACCGGCGCTGAGTCCGGGTACCCGGCTCGATACCCAGCCTCTGAGTCAGGGGCAGATGCTCAATGTGGCCGCCCCTAGGCTGCTTGCCCGCTATCCGTCGCTCTGCAGCATACTTGAGCTGCGAAAAGAGTATCAAATCCTGGTGCAGGATTCGGGCAGCGGCACCCTCGGGCTCAAACTTGGCGTGCAATCCGCCCAGCGCCACTGGTATGTCAACAGCTTTGCCACCAAGCTCTCCTTGATTGAACAGGGGATGGGCTGGGGGCGCCTGCCCGAATGGATGCTGACAGAGGCCCTGGCCGCAGGGCGACTTCAGCTGCTGGAGCTGGCCGATTTTCCCGCGCGGCAGCGATTTGATTATCATCTGGTTCGCCGAAGCGCCTCAGTGCCCGGCCCGGTAGCGACCAGGCTTTGGCAGCGCCTTGGCGGCGGCGCGCTTTAATCCTGTTTTAATCCTTGTCCTGCTACCATGGCCGACTTTCGGATTGGCCCTGAGCCGGTTCTGCATTTGCAAGGGATTCAAGCATGTTTAAAAAAATACTGGCTGCCGTAGGCATTGGCAGTGCCAAGGTGGATACCCGTTTACACCAAAGCCAGCTGCTGCCGGGACAAACCTTCAGCGCCACCATAGTGGTGCAGGGGGGTGACGTGGCGCAAAAAATCGATGGCATCGATTTGGCGCTGATGACCAGGGCCAAGGTCAGCACTGACAATGGCGACTACTTTAAAAATCATTGCCTCGCCCGTTGGCGGGTGGCCGAGCGCTTTGAAATCCAGCCCGGCGAAGTGCGTGAAATCCCCTTCAGCGGTCAATTGCATCCCGAAACCCCCTTTACCGCGCTGCCGGTACGAAACAATCAGTGCCATGTGTGGCTGCAAACCGGCGCCGATATTGATTCGGCAATTGACCCGACCGATGCCGATGTCATCGACATACTGCCAACGCCGCTGCTTGGCCATGTGCTGAATGCCATGCAGGAGCTGGGTTTTGTCCTCACCAAGGCCGATGTGGAGCAGGGCTATTTGAGCGCCCCGGGATTTCGCTCCCGCTCAGGCTGTTATCAGGAGCTTGAATTCCACCCCCGCAGCTTTGGCTTCTCCAGCCTGAGGGAAGTGGAAATCTCTTTGGTGTGCGAAGCTGGCGAGACCCACCTTTTGATTGAGCTTGACCGCGCCTTTCGCGGTGACGGCTACCGCGCGTTTTCCATTGCCAACAACGCCAGCGCTGGCGAGGTCTTCACCCAGCTTAAGCACTACATCCGCTGATTGCGGGCTTAAGTGAGTCAGCCAATACCCGGGTGTAAAGGCGCCCCTTGTTAAAATGGGCGCCTTTTTTATCCCTGCCGACAAGGTATGAACCGTTTTTAGCGCCGATACATTCGTGCGTCGACCAACATGGCACCAGCTTTCGCTTTACGGCAACTGTTGTAAAAAAGTTAAACCCTGAGTAAGTTAGGCGGCCTGACTTAACTGCGTTAATTCAGACCGCTTAACTTAAATGGTCAAGTTATTCAGCACTCCCGCCTTAATGACCCAGCCCAGAGAGGCACGATGCAAAGCGATATTTCCCTTGCCAGAGTGAAACAGTTTCCCCGCCTGATGTGGATTTTACTGTTTGGGTCCTTTATTACCCGGGGCAGCTACTACATGGTGTGGCCCTTTCTGGCGGTGATCCTCTATGAACGCTTTGGTTTGTCGGCCACCAACGTTGGCCTGATTTTATCCTCTGCTGCCCTGCTCTCAGTGCTGGTCAGTTTTATCGGCAGTGCCCTGTCCGACAGGATTGGCAGACAAAAGATGATGTATGGCGCAGGCGTGCTCTATATTATTTCGTTTTCGCTGCTGGCCGAGGCCGATTCGGTAGCCGGATTTGCGCTGGTCATCACCCTCTGCTCCATCGCCACCTCACTGTGGCGGCCGCTGGTATCGGCTCTGATTGGTGACATCATCCACGAGTCCCAAACCCGCGAGCTTGCGATGCAGAGTCTGTATTTTATTGTGAATGTGGGCTGCGCCGTGGGACCCATTGCCGGTGTCTGGCTGGGGTTAACCGGCGAGCAGTCGAGTTTTTACATCACCACAGTGGCTTTTGCTATTTTGCTGTTGCTGCTTTGGTGGGGCTTTGTCAACCACGAGTTTACCCAGGCGACTCATCCTGGGCAGTTCGGCGAGGAAGGGAATACGGCCAACTCTGGCAGCGATGACCAGGCAGCATCCGGGATGCGCCATACCCTGCGGGTGCTGGCGAGTGACAGGCTGCTGCAAAGCCTTATTCTGGCCAATGTTATCTGCATGTTTATCTTCGGCCAGATGGATGGCTCTCTGGTGCAGTACCTAAGCCGTGCCGGAGTGCCCAATGTGCTTGAGCTTATCTCCTCGATGATCTTCGCCAATGCCATGATCATCATCACCTGCCAGTTTTTGCTGCTTAAACTGATGGCCCACTGGTCTTTGGTGAAGCGTATTCAGGTGGCGCTGGTGCTGCTAATCGCATCGCAGCTGTGGATGGGGTTAAACCCGGTTGACTTATTCTGGGGCTGGATTGGCGCCGTGATTGTGATGAGTCTGGCGGAGGCGGTGCTGTTCCCCACCATGAACGTACATATCGACCGCATTGCCCCGCGCCATCTGCGCGGTGCCTATTTTGGCGCATCGTCTTTCTATGAATTTGGCTTTGCTTTGGCGCCTCTGGGCGGCGGCATAGTGCTGGATCTGCTAAACGGTTCTTGGCTGTTCCTCGGCTGCGCCGCCCTCACCCTGCTGGTGATGTATTTGTACAGCAAGCTGGAAAACCTGTCCCGCCCCGACTTTGCGACGGAGCGGGTAGAGCATTAACGCCCGCCTAAAAGGCGTAAAATGCTTGGCTATAATTAGCGCGACGAAGGAGCGTAAGCCAAGCTTTTTACGTCCTTTGTTGAGGCGCTTGTTAGGCCTTATTGATAATCCCAAAACTTATAGTTTAATGATTTTTCAAGTAACTCTATTTTATTTTTTATCTGAGCTGCACCAGAGTCGGTAATCACACCTTCTTTATGCATTTTAGATACATTTTCTTTAACTTTTCTTCGTTCGCTAAATCGTTGCCGGTTTAGCTCTATGCCTTGTGTAAAGCTCTTAGCTATGAACTTTAAGACCCCTTCATATTCTATACAGAACTCTACGTAAGGCTTAACGGAATCTGTTACGTCTAGCCACTGACTATTTTGATCGGCGATTTTATCGAAATCACATGGCTTTATAATGGTATTATTTGGGATCCCAGTATTTTTAATTTTGCTATCAAGATAAACTTTACGTGCTAATTCGGAACAGTATGAGAATTTCTTTGCCGGTTTCTTTTTTGGCAAAATTATATATGGTTGCTCAATATAATAAGCGCATGTCTTGCTGAGCACCTCACTGTCTTTCTCTTGTAGTCCTTTAAATCGAATAATCCGCCAACCTTCTTGAACATCATTCAAAACTTCAGGTATTAATTTAAGAGAAACACCGATATTGGGCATTGCATCTATACATATAAAGTCGGCTAGAACGATTACAACATGACTAGATCGAGCTTTTGAGTAAACCGTTTTTTGTAATTTCGCCAATACCTTTGAGGAGTTTGAAGTACCAGTTACAAGGATAATATCTCCTGTTTTCAGTTCATCTTTAAAATTCTGAAGCTTTTCAGTAAAATCATTTTCTTCGCCTCGAGTTAACTTGCGATATATTGGTAAGTGCTCTTTTTTGATACCTGCATTTGTTCCCAGAATATCTAGTAGTTCATCAGGCATGCTTTTAAATTGTTCGATAACTTTGACCCCAGAACCTTCCGTGCCCATAGTTTGAAACACATTGGCAGTAGCTTGCATTCTTATTTGATGCTTTAAGTCTTCCACTTAAATTTTCCTTGTCCGCCTATGCTAGAGTAAACGAGGCCTAACGCTTTGCTAAGGGGCTGGCGCCACGCGCCAGTCCCACGGAGTAAATTTGAGCAACTGGTTATATTTTATCACCAGTAACCTCAACACGGAACTGATCATAAATATACTCAACCCCTTTGGGATCAGGTAGAGGATAGCCTACTGCATTATTGTTAACGCATTGGGCCTGACTTTGATTATGTCCATCATACCAAGCGGATTCAATAACTCCCTTGTCATCTATCTTATAAATTACGCGGCCATTTAGAATTATATTGGTAAGTTTCTCCAAGCTAATGGATTTCTTACTATTGATTTTTCTAACTGCACATTCATAGATGATTTTGTTTGCTAGGTCATTTAATTCGCTTCTATACTTTGTGTTGTAGGCTTCAATTTCAATGATATGTTCTGCTATATAGTCATTTATTAAGGATGGTGTAGTGATGTGCTCTGTTGAAGAACCTGTTGCGCATCCTCCAACCAAGAAAGAAAATAATAATAAATAAAAAATTTTACGCATAACTTTCCTTAAAATATAACGCCCCATTCAGGGGCTGATAATAGCTTGCTAAAATGTGAAGCGAAGCGGAACCGAGCAAGCTGTTAGCAGTCCCGTTATTGTAATGGCTTGTTAGCTACCCCAATCTTCATCCAGAATATCTTGTCTTTTTGCTTCGTATTCTGTCGTCGTTATCAATCCGTCTCTATATAAGTTTTCTAGTTTTCTTAACCTTAAAGCATAATCCTTTTCAAGTTCAGCTTTGTGATTTGAAGGTGATTTATATCCATCTACCTTTAATTCATGATCGGTAACTTCATGATGTAAGCTTTTACGAGAAAATACTGAATTTCTATAAGATTGGTAAATTTGTGCGCAAACGGCACCAATCCAAAATATCATGAAAATTTTGCCAAATTCTGGCATTTCCGAGAAATCAAAAACCATTAATGCAACCAACAGCATCCCAATGCTTATAAATAAGCCTACTGTTGCATTGTATTTCGATTCTTTAGTTTTTGATGTTCCATGTAATCTCATTTAGAACTCCATTCTCCATGGGTAGCTAACGCCGCCAGCAGCGGCCGAGTGAAACGAGGTCCAGCGACCGCAGGGAGCGATGCTGGCTGGCCTTGTTAAGTGTTGCGATACCACGCATCACTTTCGAACTCCTCTGGTATGTTTTGTTCACTAGGATCATCGAACCCTAGCTCTTCCAACCTGCCGAACCACGCCTCTCTTTTCGACTCCGGCAGCTTCGAACCACACCATGGGCAAAACCGTATCTCTAACGACGAACTGCCACCATCGTGGATAATTAACCCATACTCATCGAACTTTGGAATGTAGCTTACCAATACATCAGGACATTCGAGTACATCTATATGTTGATCACAATCTAATGTGATTGCGTCTTCCATGTCTCTGCAGCAATGCTTGTTCATAAACGTCACTTAACGCTTCAAGTTGGGGCGCGCGTTAGCGCGTCCCAAACCTTGACTTGTTACAAGGCAGTTTGCACGAACTCATATTTACCAATACCTGTAAATTTAATTACAGATTTGTGTTTGGTTAACTCATAGGTATGAGTAGCCACTATTTCTATACTATTACACTCCCAGCTGCCGATACATTCAGGGAGATTAAATGCATAAAGAGGATTATCATTCAGCTCTTTAATTTCGATAGTGCGTAAGACTTTCGGCGACTCCATATCCGAGCCGTGAGCAACCCATTGAACATATAGCTTAGATTTATAATGCTCGTAGCCACCGCCAGCAACAAGAAAACGATAAAAGCCTTCCTGTTTATTTTCTTGCCACGCGCCACCGCTCCACATATGACGCATATCTGTATTTAACCCCGCGAACTCATGATCAATATTATTCCAGGCATATGCTGGAATAGATAATAGAGCTAGGAGAATTAGTGCAATTTTCATAGTGCCTTGTAACAGTTGTATAGTGCGCATGCGCATAATTTCCCCACGTGGCGCGCAGAAGGCTAAAAATGCAAAACTGTTTGCATTTTTGCCACTTACGCGGCCGCAGACGCCCTCCGGCCACTTGGTAAAATCTCTCGCAACACACTGTTTTTAAATTTGATTATTGAACTTAGCAAAAATCACCTTGGGTGGAAAGTGCGCATGCGCATGATTTGCGCCCGTTTTGTTTCATGCACCATCTTGCGTGAGAAAGAGTCTGGCCAACCAAAGCACCTTTGCTGAGGAATATAGAATATAGGACAGGCATAACTCCTAGATTGCAGGATACTGTCTTCATCCCCATCGGTGCCGCTGAGGGTGTTGGGATTGGGCGCGTAGACGAGACAGGATGTCGAGTCTGGTTCGGTCGAACAGGGATGTGAGTCCGAACCAGTAGTGAGACCAATCCCATAAAGCCGAAGGGCTTTCGGCACCGTCTGGGGCGGCAGGGGAGATCCAAGAGGGGATTGCTGTAGATCCCCTCTTGGTCGGGTGTGGGTTGGCGAGTGTCGCACAGCGACAGGCTTACGAGCAAGAACTAGGGATGGTGAGCTGGCCATTATGCATGGATGCATTTGACCCACGATCTTCCGTTGCTTGAAAAGCAACACTCAACACACAGACTGAATACCCCAATTGCAATTGAAACTGCCGCCGAGCGCGGATAAAAAAGGGCGCCCGATGGCGCCCTTTTCAGAGGTTATCAATGATGCTTATCGTAAGCATCCAAGGCTTACAGCGCCTTCAAAATCGCCTCGACACTGGCCTTGGCATCGCCAAACAGCATCTGGGTGTTATCGCGGAAGAACAGCGGGTTCTGTACCCCGGCGTAGCCTGTGTTCATGGAACGCTTGAAGCCGATCACGGTTTGGGCTTTCCATACTTCCAGCACCGGCATACCGGCGATGGGGCTGGCTGGGTCTTCCGAGGCCGCTGGGTTCACTGTGTCGTTGGCACCAATCACCAGCACAACATCCGTCTCGGGGAAGTCTTCGTTGATTTCATCCATTTCCAGCACTATGTCGTAAGGCACCTTGGCCTCGGCCAGCAGCACGTTCATGTGGCCTGGCAGACGACCGGCAACCGGGTGGATACCGAAGCGTACTTCGATGCCACGGTCACGCAGCTTCTGGGTGATTTCGGCCACCGGATACTGAGCCTGAGCCACCGCCATACCGTAGCCGGGGGTGATGATGACTGAGCTTGCGTTTTTCAGCATGTCGGCCACATCTTCGGCGTTGGTTTCGCGGTATTCACCCATTTCTTCATCACCGCTGGACACAGCGCCATCGGTACCAAAACCACCGGCAATCACCGAGATAAACGAGCGGTTCATCGCCTTACACATGATGTAAGACAGGATGGCACCGGAGGAGCCCACCAGGGCACCGGTGACGATAAGCAGGTCGTTGGAGAGCATAAAGCCCGCCGCCGCGGCCGCCCAGCCTGAGTAGGAGTTCAGCATGGACACCACCACCGGCATGTCGGCGCCGCCGATGCTGGCCACCAGATGCCAGCCAAAGGCAAAGGCGATAAGTGTCATGATGATAAGCGGCAGCATAGCGCCATCGGCTTTTACAAAGAGCACCATCAGGCCAAAAGATACCAGTACCGCCAGCAGGTTCAGCTTATGGCGATGGGGCAGCATCAGTGGCTTGGAGGAAATCAGTCCGCGCAGCTTACAGAAGGCCACTACAGAGCCGGTGAAAGTCACGGCACCGATAAAGACCCCGAGGAACACTTCCACCAGATGGATGCTGAGCATGGCGCCGGTGAGGTGATGACCTTCTGCGGCCTTGCTCGCTTCCTGCAATGCGGCCTTGGCGGCTTCGAGGCTCTGGTCGATATTGCCACCCACGCTAATCACCACTTCGGTGACCGCCTGGGGATGCACGTCGATAAAGCTGTTAAAGCCAACCAGCACGGCTGCCATACCCACAAAACTGTGGAGAATGGCCACCAGTTCCGGCATCTCGGTCATTTCCACCTTGAGGGCCAGACGCACGCCAATGGCGCCGCCGATAACCATGGCGAGAATAATCCAGTGTACACCACTGGTTTCCGGGTTGAGGATAGTGGCAATAAGCGCAATGGCCATGCCCGTGATACCAAAGAGGTTACCCTGCTTGGCGGTCTCCTGACGGGACAGGCCCGCGAGACTCAAAATAAAACACAGCGCTGCTACTATGTAGGCTGCTGTTACCAGTCCTTGAGACACAGTGATTCCCCCTTAATCCTTACGGAACATCTTCAGCATGCGCTGAGTGACGGTAAAGCCGCCGAAGATGTTGATACTGGCAATGAGCACGGCAATAAACGCCAGCACAGTGACCAGCGTCGAGCCGCTGCCAATTTGCAGCAGTGCGCCCACCACGATAATGCCCGAGATGGCGTTGGTTACCGACATCAGCGGCGTGTGCAGCGCGTGAGTTACGTTCCACACCACGTAGTAGCCCACCACACAGGAGAGCAGGAACACGGTGAAGTGGGACAAGAACTCTGGCGGCGCTACCGCAGCTACAGCACCAAAACCAATCAGACCCAGAGCGCCCAGAACGTACTTGAGTTTGGAAGGCTCTTTGGGCTCGGCTTTTTTCAGCTCTACCTTGGGGGCAGCCTTGGCTGGGGCAGCAGACACAGAGATGGCTGGCGGCGGGAAGGTGACTTCACCGGCTTTGACCACTGTCATGTTGCGCATCACCACATCGTCAAAGTCGATAACGGCATTGCCGTCTTTGTCTTTGCACATCAGCTTCATCAGATTCACCAGGTTGGTGCCGTAAAGCTGGGAGGACTGGGCTGGCAGACGGCCAGGCAGATCGGTGTAACCAATCACCTTAACGCCGTTTTCGGTGACAAAAAGCTCGCCCGGGACTGTGTATTCACAGTTACCGCCGGTGGCGGCTGCCATGTCCACAATCACAGAGCCGCTCTTCATCGAATCCACCATTTCCTTGGTGATAAGACGTGGCGCTGGCTTGCCGGGAATAAGGGCGGTGGTGACGATAATGTCCACTTCTTTGGCCTGTTCGGCAAAGAGGGCCATCTCGGCCTTGATAAACTCTTCGCTCATCACCTTGGCATAGCCGTCGGAGGATGAGCCGTCTTCGCCGCCGAAGTCGAGTTTGAGGAATTGGCCACCCATGGACTCGATTTGCTCCGCCACTTCGAGGCGGGTATCGAAGGCGCGCACCACGGCGCCGAGGGAGCCTGCAGTACCAATGGCAGCAAGACCCGCCACACCGGCACCAATCACCAGCACCTTGGCAGGGGGGACCTTACCGGCAGCGGTGATTTGGCCGGTAAAGAAGCGGCCAAATTCGTGGGCGGCTTCCACCACGGCACGATAGCCGCCGATGTTGGCCATGGATGACAGGGCATCCAGCGACTGGGCGCGGGAAATACGCGGCACCATGTCCATCGCCATCACGTTGATATTGCGCTGTGATAATTTCTCAACCAGCTCAGGGTTTTGAGCAGGCCAGATAAAACTCACCAAGGTTGCGCCGTCTTTGATTTCTTTTATTTCATCTTCGGTTGGGGCATTGACCTTAAAGATAAGGTCGGCCTGCCATACGGAGGGCACTACACTGGCACCCACCGCCTCAAAGGCGGCATCACTGAAGCTGGCAAGTGTGCCTGCACCAGATTCGATAGCCACTTCAAAGCCGAGTTTTTTAAGTTGCTCAACCGTAGCCGGGGTCGCGGCGACCCGGGTTTCACCGGCGAGACTCTCTCTCGGAATTCCAATTTGCATGACGATTCCCTGATGGTTATTGAAACGTGAACACACCGCTTCCTGTGTCGGGCGAAACAGGAGGGACAGGCTGGACGGTTTTGCAACCGGCTGTCTGTAGGGGACAGAGCTCTGTACGGTGTGACCTCATTGTGGCAACTCTGCCTGCCGACACAAGCGCATATTCTTCATGTGGCGACTTAAGCCACTGGTCGGAGCAAAAAATTTGCGCCGGGCCACACTTTTGTAGCTTAAAAATTCGACTCTGCATATTCCCAAAGAGAATAAAAAATTAAATTTTATTCTTTTTTGCTTGCAGCAAAGGGCACTAAGCTAGCATGCAATAAAATGTCACTGGGTCGTCCTCATGCTGTTAAAAGAATTATCCTCCCTCGCGTCTCCGCTCAGTGCCGAGCAGGTCGACAAGCTCAAGAACCTGACCTTTGAGCTCAACGCCGTGCAACTGGCCTGGGTCAGTGGTTATCTGGCCGCAAACGCGCAATTTGCTGCTGGGGGGGCTATTGCTGCAGCACCCGCTGCCCAGGAAGCCGCTACCTTAACGGTGCTTTATGCATCGCAGACCGGCAATGCCAAAGGCGTGGCCAGTAAAATCAAAGCGGCGGCAGAAAGCCGTGGCTTGGCTGTGCAGTTGCAGGACATTGCCTCGTATAAAACCAATGCGTTGGCAAAAGAAAAATTCCTAATCATTGTTGCCTCGACCTACGGCGAGGGTGAACCACCCGAGAGCGCGGTGAGTTTCTATAAGTTCCTGTTTGGTAAAAAAGCACCCAAGTTACCCGAGCTGCAATTTGCCGTGTTGGGCCTTGGCGATACCAGCTATGAGTTTTTCTGCAAAACCGCCACTGACTTTGACAGCCAACTGGCGGCATTAGGTGCAAAACGCCTGCATGAACCGGCCCTGCTGGATGTTGATTATGGCGACGGCGCGAAAAACTGGCAGGAAGCTGCCTTGGATGTGTTTGCACCGCTGCTTAAAGCATCAGGCGCCGGTAGCGAGAAAGTGATTGCATGGCCAGGCGCGACTGGCACCGCGGGTAGCCACAGCCAGTATGATAAGCAAAACCCAGCCACCGCTGAGTTAAGTGTTAATCAAAAGATCACGGCGCGTAATTCCACCAAAGACGTGCGTCATATTGAGATTTCGCTGGAAGGCACCGGCCTGACTTATCAGCCGGGTGATGCGTTAGGGGTGTATTTCCGCAACGCACCTGAGCTTGTCGCCAGCGTGCTGGCCGCCACGGGGTTAACCGGCAGCGAGCAGGTTGAGCTGTCTGGTAAAACCTTAACGCTGCAAGCGGCGTTAACCGACGAGCTGGAGCTCACCCAAGCCTACCCGTCGCTGGTGACCAAGTACGCAGAGGTGAGCAACAATGCCGAGCTGCAAGCGCTTGGCGCCAACAAAGACGCGCTGCGCGCTTATCTGGCCGATAAGCAAAGCGCCGATGTGATTGTGCAAAACCCTGCCAACATCAGCGCACAGCAGCTGGTGGACAGCCTGCGCAAAGTGCAGCCACGCCTGTATTCCATCGCCTCAAGCCAAGCCGAAGTGGGCGAAGAAGTGCATTTAACCGTGGGCGTGGTGCGTTACGATGCCTTTGGCAGCACCCATTTGGGTGGGGCGTCAGGCTTTTTGGCTGAGCGCCTTGCCGAAGGTGAGGCAGTGAAAGTCTTTGTTGAACACAATGACAACTTCCGCCTGCCAAACCACGACACACCTGTGTTGATGATTGGCCCCGGCACAGGTATTGCGCCATTCAGGGCGTTCTTGCAAGAGCGTGATAACGCAGGTGCGACTGGCCAAAACTGGCTGTTCTTCGGTAACCCGCATTTCACCCGTGATTTCTTATATCAGGTAGAGCTGCAAGACTACTTGAAGCGTGGTGTGTTAACCCACCTGGATGTGGCATTCAGCCGCGACCAGGCGCAAAAAGTGTATGTGCAGGACAAACTGACCGCCAAAGGCGCCGAAGTCTGGTCTTGGCTGCAACAAGGTGCTCACTTGTATATTTGTGGTGACGGCAACCGGATGGCCAAAGATGTGCATCAGGCGTTATTACACATTGCCCAAACCCACGGTGGCTTGTCTGCCGAAGCAGCCGACGAATATTTTGAAGAGTTACGCGCGAACAAACGTTATCAGAAGGATGTTTATTAATGAGCCAGTATCCAATTAAGCCTGAACTGCAGGTGCAGGGCCAGTTGTCTGATAACGAGCGCCTGAAAGCTGAAAGCAACCACTTGCGTGGCACTATCACCACAGATTTAAAAGACGAAATTACCGGTGGTTTTACCGGTGATAACTTCATGTTGGTGCGTTTTCACGGCATGTATCAGCAGGATGACCGCGATTTACGGGCTGAACGCGCAGAGCAAAAGCTGGAGCCGCTGCACAATGTGATGCTGCGGGCGCGCATGCCCGGCGGCATTATCAAACCTGAGCAATGGCTGGCGATTGATGAGTTTGCCCGCGAGCACACCATGTACGGCTCCATTCGGTTAACCACCCGTCAGACCTTCCAGTTCCATGGCGTGTTTAAACCGGACATCAAGCCGATGCACCAGATGCTGAATAAAATTGGCATCGATTCCATTGCCACCGCCGGTGACGTAAACCGCAACGTGCTGTGTACCTCAAACCCGGTGGAATCGGAGTTGCACCAGCAAGCCTATGAGTGGGCTGCGAAAATCTCTGAACACCTGCTGCCAAAAACCCGCGCCTATGCCGAGATTTGGCTGGGTGAGGAAAAAGTAGAAACCACGGAAACCGAGCCGGTGCTGGGTGATAGCTACCTGCCGCGTAAGTTTAAAACCACTGTGGTGATCCCACCGCACAACGATGTCGACGTTCATGCCAATGACCTGAACTTTGTCGCTATTGCCGAAAATGGCCAGTTGGTTGGTTTTAACGTGTTGGTTGGTGGCGGCCTTGCGATGACCCACGGCGATAAATCGACTTATCCGCGCCGGGCAGAAGATTTGGGCTTTATCGGTCTTGAGCATGTGCTGAAAGTCGCAGAGCACGTGGTGACTGTACAGCGTGACTATGGCGATCGGGTTAACCGCAAAAATGCCAAAACCAAATACACCCTGGATCGTATCGGCGTGGACGCCTTCAAATCTGAGGTGGAACAACGGGTTGGCGTAGCCTTTGGCCCAAGCCGTCCTTACGAGTTTACCCACCGCGGCGATCGCTTTGGTTGGGTGGAAGGCATTGATGGCAAGCACCATTTAACCCTGTTTATCGAAAACGGCCGTTTGCTGGATTACCCGGGTAAGCCGCTGAAAACCGGCGTTGCTGAAATTGCCAAAGTGCATAAAGGCGATTTGCGCATGACGGCAAACCAGAACCTCATCATCGCGGGGGTTGCCGCTGAAGATAAAGCGCAGATTGAGCAGCTGGCGCGCGAGCATGGGTTGTTGGATAACGTCACCACCCAGCGCAAAAACTCGATGGCGTGCGTGTCACTGCCAACCTGTCCGCTGGCGATGGCCGAAGCCGAACGCTACTTGCCAACGTTGGTCACCCACGTTGAAGGCATTTTAAGCAAGCACGGCATTGCAGACGACCATATCATCCTGCGCGTCGTGGGCTGCCCCAATGGCTGTGGCCGCGCCATGTTGGCTGAAGCCGGTTTAGTGGGCCGTGGTCCGGGCAAATACAACCTGTATCTGGGCGGTAACACTGCCGGTACCCGTATTCCAAAATTGTATTTGGATAACGTAGCCGAAGCGGAAATTCTGGCGGCACTGGATAGCTTGATTGGCCGCTGGTCTGTTGAGCGCAACCCAGGTGAATGTTTTGGTGATTTTGTGATTAGGGTGGGTGTTGTTGCCGAAGTGAAAGTCAGTAAAACCGACTTCCACGCCTGAGACCAGTCAGGGGGAAGCAAGGCTTCCCCCGTTTGTTTTGGCCGCTCGTTGGCCTGTGCCAAGACGTGAAGCGTCGCCAGAACCCTTGGAGATAAGCATGAATTATCACGATTTACTCAGTCTGGACGCAGCCGAGCAAGCGGCCGCGCTTGAGGACATCAATCTACAGCTGGCTAAGGCCACGCCTACAGAGCGGGTTGAATTTGCGCTGCGTGAATTACCCGGCGAGCATATTTTAAGTTCCAGTTTTGGTATCCAGGCGGCAGTGATGCTGCATTTGGTGACGCATGTAAAAAGCGATGTGCCTGTGGTGCTGACCGATACCGGGTATTTGTTCCCGGAAACCTATCGATTTATCGATGAACTGACCGAGCGCCTTAAGCTTAACCTTAAGGTGTACCGCGCCCCGATGACGGCGGCCTGGCAGGAAGCCCGCTTCGGCAAGCTGTGGGAGCAGGGGCTGGACGGCCTTGAGCGCTACAACCGCATCAACAAGGTTGAGCCGATGCAGCGGGCACTGGAAGAGCTTGACGTGGGTACCTGGTTTGCTGGTCTGCGCCGCACTCAGGCGTCGACCCGCGAAGCGCTGCCTATCCTTGCCATTCACGGTAAGCGCTTTAAGTTACTGCCGATTATTGAGTGGAGCAACAAGGATGTGCATGAATACCTGACCAAGTTCGGGCTGCCCTATCACCCGCTGTGGGAGCAGGGCTATGTATCTGTGGGCGATACTCACTCCACCAAGCCGCTGGAGCTTGGCATGAGTGAAGAAGACACCCGCTTCAATGGCATGAAGCGCGAGTGCGGCCTGCACTACGAGATTTAATCCTGCAGGGCAAAGCATTGTGCGCGAGCAAAAAACGCCGGTATTTGCCGGCGTTTTTTATTTTGAATTTCAGCTGCCTTTGGCGCTTCTGATGGCGGTGATGACATCAGAAGCGCTCAGTTCGGCCGGTAATATCTGGCCCCTTGGCAGTCCCGGGCCATAAACCTTGTTAAAAGGCGAGCCGGGTGCAGCTACCTTGCCATAATGGGGCGCAATGCGCTCGGACTCCTGGCTCCAGTTGGCCTGCATCAACACTACCTTGCCCGACAGCAGGGTGCTGACCACCTCGGGGCGGTGCAGTATGCCAACCCGGTTGGTTTGGCAGGCCATGCACCAGTCGGAATGCAAATCCACAAAGACGGTGTAACCACCCTGAACCAGCATGGGAATTTTATCCGCAGCCAGCGGCTGCCATAACAGCTCACGATAGTCCTGTTGCTCACTGGCCCTGTGCACAAAGTAGGTGGCCGAGCCCACCATCAGCGCCATCATCCCGATAACGGGGATCACCGCCAGTGGGATGGGTTTACCCTTGCTGCGGGCAATCAGCAGCGCCACCACGGCGGCAACGAGGAGCAGGGTCATCAGGGTGCTGAGAGTGAGGATCATGGGTCATTCCTTTCGTAAACACCCACTCAGCATAATGATGTGCCCTTAAGCCAAGGTGAAAGGGGCCAACTCCCGCATCGGAGTTTGATCTGGCCCACATCTCTTTCTCAGCTTGCCGTCCTGCTTTTCAGGGGGCGAAGAACACCGAATCCTGACTGACGGCCTCTGTCTCCCCATCAGTCCCTGACTCAGACACCAGCTCAGAGACGGTGACGGTGAGCTTGGTGCGACTTCTTTGAATGTCTGCAGACATCGCCGTGAGTGTCAGGGGCAGTTCAACCTGCTCGCCGGGGGCAATGCTCACCTCAGTTTTCGACATTGCCAGCGTCAGTGCACCTGTCACCGACAGTTGATACTCCTTGGGTTGCTGGGTTTTATTGCGGATTTTAAGCAGATAGGTGTTTTCAATCTGGCCGCCTGTGGTTTCACGGTAAAGGCTTTGGCGGTCGCGCAGCACATTGAGCTCGATACTGCTGCGACTCGCCATGTCCAGTCCCATGGTGGCGAGGATAGCCACAAGCGCCAGGCCGTAGCCGATAAAGCGTTTGCGCTGCCAAAGGGGCGGCGTCGCACCCTTGAGGCCCAGTTCACTGGTGAAGGCGATAAGGTCGGGCTTATAGCCAAAGTTGGCCATGGTCTGATTGCAGGCATCGACACAGGCGCCACAGTTGATGCACTCATACTGCAAGCCGTTGCGGATATCGATGCC
The DNA here is from genome assembly GCF_000015245.1 of Shewanella amazonensis SB2B. Classification (NCBI taxonomy): domain Bacteria; kingdom Pseudomonadati; phylum Pseudomonadota; class Gammaproteobacteria; order Alteromonadales; family Shewanellaceae; genus Shewanella; species Shewanella amazonensis. The sequence continues at coordinate 3,373,293 of NC_008700.1, read as the reverse complement.
GGTGGGGCACACCTCCACACACAGATTACAGTCCACGCAGTCACCAAGGTCGGTGGCGGCCTTGCGCTTGCGTGGTCCACGGCTTTCGCCACGGGCAGCATCGTAGGTGACGGTTTTGGTGAACTCATCGAACATGGCAGATTGGAAACGGGCATAGGGGCAGCAGTGCAGGCACATTTGCTCGCGCATCCACCCGGCGTTGAGGTAGGTGCAGATAGCAAAAAACCACACCCAGGCCGTGTCCCAAAAGCCTCCGCTGAAGCTGAAGATGGCGGGATACAGCTCCCGCGCCGGCACGAAATAGGCGATAAAGCCGCAGCCAGTGAGCAGTGACATCAGCAGCCAGCTGCTGTGTTTCCCAAGCCGTTTGCTGAGCTTCTCCCGGCTCCAGGGCGCCTTATCGAGCTTGATGCGTTGATTGCGGCTGCCTTCAAACTTTTCTTCGACCCAGGCAAACATAAAGGTCCATTGGGTTTGCGGGCATAAAAAGCCGCACCAGACCCGGCCCCAAAACAGGGTCACGAAAAAGAGACCAAAGGCCGCGGCAATAAAGACCCAGGCCAGCAGGGTAAAATCCTGGGGCCACAGGCTGGTGCCAAAGAAGTAAAACTGCTGATTGCTCAAATCAAACCAAATGGCCTGACGCCCATGCCAGCTGATAAAGGGCAGCAGAAAAAACAGCGCGATGAGGCCAGTTCCGGTGGCACTGCGCCAACGCTGAAACAGACCTGGCTGGCTTCGAAACTGAATTTTGCCGCCGCTTTTGGATTCCGTTTTTGATGACGGCTTTTTTGGGGCCGATGGTCCGCCATTCGCCGAAGGCTTCTTATGCGCTGAAGGCTCCTTGTGCGCTGAAGGCTCCTTGTACGCAGAGGGCTCCTTATGCGCTGAAGGCTCTTCACTGGAGGGGATGAAAGTAACGGGAATGCTTTGCTGGGGTTGATTACTCTGTTGCACCTTGGTTGTTCCTGAATGACTCACACAGGGGGCTAATGGCAAGAGCTGTGCCAGCTGGGCATTCTGTTTATTGTTTTGATTTTATTAACATTTGACTCAATTTTGAATTGAACTTGGTCACGATATATCGTGATTTGGCGATATTTCGTGACCAAGTTCCATCAGGCTGGAACGGATTTCATAACAGAGGGGGTGAAGCCGGGGTGGGCTTCATGGCTTGGTGATATTTTACTGCCTGGCAGATCGGCGAATGCCGAGTTTTTGCATCCTGGATCTCAGGGTGCTGGGTGGTAGCCCCAATACCGCCGCCACACCGCCGGGGCCCGAGATGCGCCAGTCGCAATTTTCCAGGGTTAAGAGAATATGACTTGCCTCTACCTCGGCCAGGGTTTGTCCTGTAACAGGCGGCATTTGGCTGCCGGGGATTGAGCTCATTTTGAGAACCGGCTGATGGGTGAGAATCGCTTCCCGCTCCAGCAGGTTTTGCAGTTCGCGCACATTGCCCGGCCAACTGTATTGCTGCAAGCGTTTGAGGCTGACGGCATCGACCCCTGCCAGCGGCTTGCCGAGCTTTTGTGACAGGCTCCTGAGCAGTTGCTGCACCAGTTCGGGAATATCTCCGGCGCGCTGACGAAGCGGCGGTACCTTAAGTGGAAACACGTTCAGGCGGTAGAAGAGATCCATCCTGAACAGTCCCTGTTCGACTCTTTTTTGCAAGTCGTGATGGGTGGCGGCTATCAGGCGGATATCCACCTTGATGCGCTCGCTGCCGCCCACACGTTCAAACTCCTGCTCCTGAATAACCCTAAGCAGCTTGGACTGCGCCTCAAGGCTGAGCTCGGCCACTTCATCCAGAAACAGGGTACCCTTGTGGGCCAGTTCAAAGCGGCCCTTGCGGCGATTGCTGGCGCCGGTGAAAGCGCCCTTTTCATGACCAAAAAGTTCACTTTCCAACAGAGATGCCGAGAAGGCGGCGCAGTTAACCGAGATCATCGGCTTATCACGGCGACTGCTGAGTTGATGAAGCTCGCGGGCGACCAGCTCCTTGCCGGTGCCGTTTTCGCCCTGTATCAAAACTGTGCTGTCGGTGTTGGCCACCAGGCGGATTTGCTTCTGCAGATTTTGAATACAGTCGCTGCTGCCGGTTATCTGCGAGGGGCCGCGCTTATCCTCAAGTTCGGCCTGCAGCAGTGAGTTTTCAGACGCCAACTGCTCCGACAGCGCCTGCACCTGCTCCAGCGCCTGGCGCAGCGACTGCTCGGTTTGCTTTTGTAAACTGATGTCGCGAAATATCGCGACCACGCCTTTGAGCTTGCCGTCCTGCCATACCGGAGTTGAGCTGTAATGTACCGGGAAGCTGCTGCCATCCTTGCGCCAGAATACTTCGTCGCTGATCTCCCGTGCCTTGCCATCCTTAAGTGTTTGATAGATCGGGCAGTCTTCGTGGGGATAGTGGCTGCCATCGGCATGGCTGTGGTGGTGGAAGTTATGGATGGTTTTGCCGAGCAGTTCATCTGCCTGCCAGCCGGTCATACGCTCGGCCGCTGGATTGATAAAAACCGCATGGCCATCCAAATCAAAACCATAGATACCTTCGCTGACGGCATCCAGCAGCAGGCGGTTTTCCGGTAAAAAGCTTTCCTGTGTCGGCATGGTGTTGGTCGGGGCTGGTTAGTGATTAATGGCGGCAGTATAGCCTGCCCCTGTTGGGGCGTCATGGGCGCATCAGGGCACTTTGCTGAGCAAGTCACGAAATAGCGTGATATTAATGCGGATGGAATAATGTTTCACCAACGAGAGACTGAAATGAGGAAAGGTTTCCTGAGTCGGGCTCTGGGCCGGGGCCTTAAGACGGAAGGACCTAATTCTTACTTCAGCCTTTTGATGAGGCTGCAGTATAGTGGCAACCTTAAGGTTTTTCGTGTGCTGTGCTCTGGGGCTTCGATGTCAGCTTCTCTGCACGGCAGATAGAAAATGCTTAGTCAGACCCGCATTAAAAGTGATGCCGGATCCGCAGTAAATTGGGGGAAGTATGAGTTTCAGTGTTTGGCTGGCGCTGCTGGCCGTGTGTTGTTTGGGGGCTATGTCGCCGGGGCCCAGCCTGGCCATGGTGGTGCGTCATACCCTGGGTGGCGGCAGGGGAGCCGGTATTGCCTGTGCCTGGGCCCACGCTATTGGTATTGGTGTATATGCGCTTATTACCCTGCTGGGGCTGGCCCTTGCCATGAAAGAAGCGCCACTGCTGTTTAATGGCATTGCCCTGATTGGTGCCCTTTACCTGATGTGGATGGGCTGGGGCGCGCTGAACTCAAAAGGCGGCATGCAGGACAAACTTGCTGCTGGCAAGGCATCTTCACTCAGCGAGGCGGCCCGTGACGGTATTGCGATATCGCTATTCAACCCTAAGATTTTGCTGTTTTTTTTGGCGCTCTTTAGTCAGTTTGTGATGGCGTCTTCCACCATTGAAGGCAAGGCGATTATCGTGCTCACGCCGCTCATAGTGGATGGTCTCTGGTACACTATAGTGGCGCTTTTGCTGTCGCATCCGCGGCTGCTGCCGAAATTACGGGAGAAGGCGGCCATCATCGACAAGCTGTCCGGCGCTATTTTGATTTTGCTTGGCCTCAGGGTGATTTGGACTCTGTGGCAAGGGCTGTGATGAACCCTTACAGGAACCAAAAAGGCCGCACGATGCGGCCTTTTTAATGAGCTCTGAGTGGCTCAGAGCTTGAACGTTTGCACAGCATTATCAACAGCAGGCTCTGCTTCGGGCGCGGTTGCCATCGGTGGATTGGCAATATGGTCGTCCAGATTGTCGTTCAGCATGTCCTGATAATCATCGCTGAACCATTTCAGGGCATTGGCCTTTTCGTTTTCCAGATCTGCCGACTTGATGGCGGCTTCGAAGGCATTAAAACGGGCAGCGGCAAAACGCAGTGCTGTACCCACTTTACCCACATCGCCTTCGGCGGCGGTGAGCTCGTTGGCCAGCGCAATAAACTTATCGGCGAGTTCAAACAGACTGTTGGCGTTTTCTGACATGGTTGCGTCCTGTATTTTCATCTTTGCTGATTTTACCCAAATTCATGGCGCTGACTACTGGCTTTCGTCTCGATTGGGATCTTGGTCGTGACGTGGCCGGAGCATCTGGCATGGAGGCTGATTTGCCATGGCCAATAAGATACACTCCTTTGCAGTGAATCATTCAGCCCGGGAGCCCCATGGCCGTTGCATGTTGGCAGGACTTTATTGCCGCCGAATCCGAGAAACCTTACTTTAAATCTCTCACTGAATTTGTTGCCGCCGAACGCCAAAGTGGCAAAACCATTTTTCCTCCTGAAGCAGAAGTATTCGCGGCGTTTGAGCACACGCCATTGGATAAGGTGCGGGTCGTGCTGATTGGCCAGGACCCATACCATGGTGCCGGGCAGGCCCATGGACTCTGTTTCTCGGTTAAGCCTGGTATTAAGCCGCCGCCCTCGCTGGTGAATATGTATAAAGAGCTCTCAGCCGATATCCCCGACTTTGAGACACCGTCACACGGGTACTTACTGCCCTGGGCCAGACAGGGTGTGTTGATGCTCAACACCGTGCTCACGGTTGAGGAGGGCAAGGCACACTCCCACGCCAAGGCGGGCTGGGAAACCTTTACAGCGGCCGCGCTTAAGCTGCTCAATGAGCGTGATACGCCGATTATCTTTGTGCTTTGGGGCAGCCATGCCATCAAGAAGGGCAAGGGTATTACTGCGCCTCAGCATCAGGTGTTGTCGGGTGTGCACCCATCGCCCTTATCCGCCTATCGCGGCTTTTTTGGATGCGGCCACTTTTCGAAAATCAACGAGTTATTGAAAGCACATGGCGGTGAGCCCATCGACTGGCGCCTGTAACGCTCGTTGTGTGGATAAACACAGCCCAATAAAAAACCTCGCCGATGCGAGGTTTTTTATTGGGTCTGGCAAGCTATCAGTTGCTGCGGGATACGGCGATTCGGGCCAGCGATTCAAGCGCTGTCTTAAAGTCACCTTCCGGCAGTACGCTTAATGCCGCAATGGCTTTGTCTGCTTCTTCTTCAGCGCGTCTGCGGGTGTAGTCAAGCGCACCACAGCGATGCAGGGCCGTGAGGATTTCTTCAATGGCACCTGTGCCATCGGCTTTTTCAATGGCATTACGAATGAGGCCTTGCTCGCGCTCGTTACCATGGCCGATAGCGTAAATCAGTGGCAGGGTAGGCTTACCTTCGGCAAGGTCGTCACCGATGTTTTTGCCCAGCTCTTCGGCGTCACTGGTGTAGTCCAGCAAGTCGTCAATCAGCTGGAAGGCCGTGCCGAGGTACTTTCCATAGTCGGCAAGGGCTTCTTCTACCTTTTCATCGCTGCCTGCCAGCACGGCGGCAAGACGGGTAGCCGCTTCAAACAGCTTGGCGGTTTTGCAGTAGATAACCCGCATGTAGCTTTCTTCGGTGGTATTGGGGTCGTTGCAGTTCATCAACTGCAGCACTTCCCCTTCGGCCAGCACGTTGGTGGCATCGGCAAGCACCTGCAGCACCTTCATACTGCCAAGCTCAGTCATCATCTGGAATGAGCGGGTATAAAGGAAGTCACCCACCAATACACTGGCGCTGTTGCCAAAGAGGGCATTGGCGGTTTCGCGGCCCCGGCGCAAGGTAGACTCATCCACCACGTCGTCGTGCAGCAGCGAAGCGGTATGGATAAACTCGATAATGGCGGCGAGCTTCAGATGACCTTCACCATTATAGTTAACGGCGCGGGCGGCCAACACCGATAACAGAGGGCGCAGACGTTTGCCGCCTCCATTAATAATGTAAAAGCCCAGCTGGTTGATGAGGGCAACATCGGATTCCAGTTGTTTATAGATCAGCTGATTAACTGCCTGCATATCGGCGTCGGCCAGCTGTCGAATGGCATTCAAATCCATAGATAGACTCTGATTGTCAGGACTGGGCATAACTAAGCCCTGATTTAGGCATAAGTGTTATAATAGTCGCGATCTTACCTAAAAATAATGACGATGGCAGCAGTTGCCCGGTTAATGTGGGAGTTATGCGGGTCTTTTTTTAATCTTTGCTAATTAGGGCTTGTCAGCTGGGCATTCTTAGCGTAAACTCCGCGCCCATTGTCATTAAAGTTTTTTATGGCGCATCGCACACGCCCTGAGGGGATTCAGAGCGAAGCGTCAGAATTTTTCGGAGTAAAATAGCTATGTACGCTGTTTTTCAAAGTGGTGGCAAGCAACACCGTGTTGCTGAAGGCCATACTGTACGTTTGGAAAAAATCGAAGTTGCTACCGGTGAAACCATCGAGTTCGATCAGGTTCTGTTGGTTGCTGATGGCGAAAACGTGAAAGTGGGTGCTCCACTGGTTGCTGGCGGCAAAGTAGTTGCTACTGTTGTTGCTCACGGCCGCGGCGAAAAGGTAACTATCCAGAAGTTCCGTCGTCGTAAGCACCACGAGAAGAAGATGGGCCACCGTCAGTGGTTCACTGAAGTTAAAATCACTGCTATCAACGCTTAATAGGAGTCTGACTCATGGCACACAAAAAAGCTGGCGGTTCTACTCGTAACGGCCGCGATTCAGAAAGCAAACGTCTTGGTGTAAAGCGCTTCGGCGGCGAATCAGTTCTGGCTGGTAACATCATTGTTCGTCAGCGTGGCACCAAGTTCCACGCCGGTGTGAACGTAGGTATTGGTCGTGACCACACCCTGTTCGCCCTGACTGACGGCAAAGTTAAGTTCGAAGTTAAAGGTCCTAACAACCGTAAGTTTGTTAGCATCGAAGACTAAGCTTCGTAACAGCTAAGCTGATAAAGCCCCGCCTCTGGTGGGGCTTTTGTTTTGTCTGGGGCTTTGCCCTATGTTTGATAGAGATTTTGGTCTGCCGCGCTGCAGGCGGTATAATTGCCCCATTCTGTGGTGAGGAGTTGATATGAAGTTCGTCGACGAGGCGGTCATTAAGGTTCAGGCCGGTGACGGTGGCAGCGGTTGCGTAAGCTTTCGCCGTGAAAAATACATTCCCGATGGTGGTCCCGATGGGGGCGACGGTGGCGATGGCGGCAGTGTGTATCTGGTGGCCGACGCCAGCCTCAATACCCTGATTGATTACCGCTTTGAGCGTTTTTACCTTGCTGAGCGTGGTGAAAACGGTCGTGGTCGTGACTGCACCGGTAAAGGTGGCAGCGATCTGACCCTGCGTGTTCCCGTAGGTACCCGTGCCGTAGACATAGATACCGACGAAGTGCTGGGTGATTTGACCGAAGTCGGTCAAAAACTGTTGGTGGCCAAGGGTGGATTCCACGGTTTGGGTAACACCCGTTTTAAAAGCAGTGTAAACCGTGCTCCACGCCAGAAAACCCTGGGTACCAAGGGTGAGGTTCGTGAGCTGCGCCTCGAGCTGTTGCTGCTGGCGGATGTGGGTCTGCTGGGGATGCCAAACGCCGGTAAATCAACCTTCATTCGCGCAGTTTCCCGTGCGACACCCAAGGTGGCTGATTATCCCTTTACCACTCTGGTGCCAAACCTTGGCGTAGTGAACCCGCGCCCCGGTCAGAGCTTTGTCATTGCCGACATTCCGGGTTTGATTGAAGGCGCCGCCGAAGGTGCCGGCCTGGGTATTCGCTTCTTGAAGCACCTGGAACGTTGCCGCGTGCTGCTGCACATTTTGGATATCGAGCCCATCGATGGCTCAAGCCCTGCTGAAAGCGCCCGCGCTATTGTTGCCGAGCTTGAAAAGTATTCACCTGAACTGGCTGCCAAGCCCCGCTGGTTGGTATTCAACAAAACCGACCTGCTGCTTGAAGAAGAATTGCAGGAACGTGTTGATGCCATTGTGGCTGAGCTTGGCTGGGAAGGCGATGTGTACACCATGTCTGCCGCGACCCGTGAGGGTACCAAAGAGCTGGCTGAAAAGCTGTTCGACTTCATCAAGAGCTTGCCAGATGAAGCCGCTGCCGCCGATCCTGACAAGGAAGTGGAGTTCAAGTGGGACAATTACCACAAGGCTCAGCTAGACGATCTGAACCCGGATTTTGATGATTCGGATGATGACGATGATTTCGATGATGACGACTACGACGTGGAAGTCATTTACCAGAGATAAGCCTTCAATCGGGGATAGCGGTGTACGCAGATACCCAGAATGACATAACCCGGCAGGTGGTGCGCGTCGCGCAGCTCCTGCTGGCCTATGGCGCCGAGTCTGATTTGGTCGAAGAAATCAGTCAGCGCCTGGGCAGGGCCCTTGGACTGGCCAGTGTCGAATTGTCCATCTCTTCAAATTCCCTCGTACTGACCAGTTTGGTACATGGCCGTTGTATCACCACCACCCGTCGTATTCGCGAGCATGGCATCAATATGCGGATTGTGTGCGAGCTACAACGGATTTGCCTGCTTGCTGAGAAAGGCCTCTATGGCCCCAACGAAGTCAGAAAGCGGGTGGCCCGCATCACCCCCAAGAGTTACCCAGCCGCGCTGGTGATCCCCATGATTGGCCTTTCCTGTGCCAGTTTTTGCCATCTGTTTGGCGGCGATTGGATGTCATCCATCATCACCTTTATCGCGGCGGCCATCGGTATGAGTGTGCGGCTGTCGTTAGCGCGCAGGCACTTCAACCCTCTGGTGATTTTTTCGCTGACCGCCTTTGTCACCACGGCGGTGGCACAGCTCAGTTACGAGTGTCCACTGACCAAAACATCTGAACTTGCCATGGCGGCCAGTGTGCTGATGTTGGTGCCGGGGTTTCCGATGATCAATGCCATCTCAGACATGGTGAAAGGGCATATGAACGTGGGTATTTCACGCTGGGGACATGCCACCTTGCTGACGGTTGCCTCGGTGATAGGTATCACCATAGCCATGCAGTTGGGGGGCAAGTTTCTGTGAATTTAGCCCTTACTTTACTCAACGACGCGTTCTTTTCGGCCATCCCTGCCGTGGGCTTTGCCATGGTATTTAACGTGCCAAAGCGTTTTCTACCTTACTGCGCCCTTGCTGGCGCACTGGGACACAGTTTCCGTACCCTAATCCTGCATTTCGGATTACCCATTGAGTGGGCAACCTTCGCTGCAGCGGCCCTGGTGGGGACTGTAACCATAGGCTTTGCCAAACGTCATCTGGCGCCCCCCTTGCTTTACGCGGTGGCCGCCACTATCCCCATGATCCCGGGAACCTATGCCTTTAATACTGTGATTGCCCTGGTGCAGCTGACGGCGCAATCTCAGGTCAGCCCAGAGCTGACCGGTGCCGTGATAAGCAATGGCCTGAAAACCGTCTTTATCCTCGGTGCCTTGTCGGTGGGCCTGGCGCTGCCGAGTCTGCTGTATTTTCGTACCCGCCCCATCATATAAACACAACTCAAAGAGGGAGCTTTTATGCGTATCGCCATGATTGCCGCGATGGCCAATAACCGGGTGATAGGAAAAGATAACCAAATGCCCTGGCATTTGCCGGAAGATCTCAAGCATTTCAAGGCTATGACGCTGGGCAAACCCGTGGTGATGGGCCGTAAAACCTTCGAATCCATAGGTCGTCCATTGCCCGGGCGTCACAATATTGTGATTTCACGCCAGAGTGACTACTCCCACGAAGGTATTAGTCTGGTGTCTTCATTTGAAGAAGCCGTGGCGCTGGCCGGTGATTGTGAGGAGTTGGTGGTTATCGGTGGTGGGCAACTCTATCAAACCCTGATTTCCCAGGCAGATAAGCTATATTTAACCGAGATAGCCTTGGAGGTTGAGGGGGATACCCACTTCCCAGCCTGGGATGATGGCAGCTGGGAAACGGTTGAATCCACTGAACATGTGTCAGACAAAGGCCTTCAATATCGCTTTATCACCTTGGTAAAAAAGTGTTAAATTAATCGCCGTGGTACGTGCCCTAAAAGTAAATTCGAAAATACGATTTTACTGATAAATATAAAAAACAATCCGAGGAGTATGAGATGCGTGTTTTGCCCCTGGCCCTTGCAGCTGCCATTGCTGCTTCTTTCCTCCCTTCACCCGCCATGGCAAATACAGATCCGTTGGTGGCCAGTATTTGTGACTACGTGAAAGCGAACGACAAGAATCGTCTTCGTAAAAAACTCAAGGAAAGCCGAGTAAAACTGCGCAACATCTATTCGGGTGTTAACTGTGATGGTGTGAGCTTGCTGCGTACCGCCATGGGTGCCGGTGCCAACGATGTAGGTGAGTTTGTTGCCAAGCGTCTGTCCGCCACTGAACTGAGCGCTACTGAGGCCGATGGCATGACCATAGTGACCTGGGCCGAAGCAAATGGTCACGGCGGTAGCCCTATCACGGCTGCTATCAAAGAGCGTCTGTCTGGTGGTGGTGAAGAGTCTGACGATTAAGTTAGCGCTGTAGTCATAAAAGCCGGGCCATTGCCCGGCTTTTTTTATCCCCCTTATGTACCTCAAGGTATGTGACTCTCAGGCTTAAATTTGCCCGGCACTGGTTCCCTCAATGTACTCCGTGATGAAAAGCCACTTCCACAGGGGCTGAAGGCTTTCTGCGGTGGCAGAACTGGCAATAAAAAAGCCCCACACAGGGGCTTTCAAAGGGGGCTGTAGACGAGTGTCTTACACCCTAAACTCTTTCACCGAGCTTTGCAGCTCTTCGGCAAGGCGTGCCACCTCGTGGCTGGACTTGGCTGTTTGCTCTGCACCTAGCGCAGTCTCTTCGGAAATAGCGGCAATGTGTTCCAGTTTCTCAGAAACTTGCTGGCTGACCAGATTCTGCTCCTGTGCCGCCTGAGCAATGTGAGTGCCGGCATCATAGGCTTTATGCACAGAGTGGCTGATGGTTTGCAGCGCCTGGTTGGCTTGCTCGGTTTTCTCCACACAGCTTTGTGCCTGATTTTGCCCCAACTGCATCACGGCCACAGCCTGTTGAGTGCCTTGCTGCAGCACTTCAATCATTTGCTGAATTTCTCGGGTAGAGTCCTGGGTACGGGACGCCAGGCTACGAACTTCGTCGGCCACGACGGCAAAGCCACGTCCCTGCTCACCGGCACGGGCGGCTTCAATGGCGGCGTTGAGTGCCAACAAATTGGTCTGCTCGGCAATGCCCCGGATAACATCCAGAATTGAGCCGATAGAGGCACTGTCAGAATGCACCTTGTTGATCACCTTGCTGGCCTTGGCCACTTCATCTGCCAGCGACAAAATGGTGCGCTTGTTTTCATCGGCAATGGTGCGCATGTGCTGGGTTTCTTCGTCGGCTTGCTTAATCTGGCTCAAGGCGTCATCGGCGCTCATGTTCACCTGATGGGCACTGGAGCTTAGCTCAGTGGTAGCCGTTGCAACCTGGTCAACCTGGCTCTTCTGTTCCTGAATACCTATGGTAGTTTGAGAGGTAATGGCAGAGGTTTCTTCGGCGGCTGCAGCCAGTTGGTTTGAACGGTCGAGGATACTGGCAATCAGGCTGCGCAGGCTGTCGACCAAACGGTTACAGTTGCGGGACAGCTCGGCAAATTCATCGTGGCCGGTGTCGTCCAGCTTGTGAGTGAGGTCGCCGGATGCCAACACATTGAGGGCACCGTTCACCTCATCCAGCGAGCGTTTCAGTGGTCTCACCACGGCAAAACTGATGACCACGGCCACAACGATGGCAATCACCACCAGGATCAGTGTTCTGAGAGAGGCACTGTTGATGTCGTTCAGGGCCTGATTGCTGATGTCGTTGGTGACAGTTTCGATATCTTTGGCTAGACGCTTCATCTGCTCTGTAACTGTCAGCGCATTCTTTTCCACCAGGGTCAGTTTCTCAGAGGTCAGCTGAGTACTGTCTATCTGGCGGGACTTGAGGGTGACCAGAGTGTCCTTGCCTTCCAACATTTTCAGCACCTTGGTGCTGTCATCATTGAGGGTGCTGACCAGGTCGGCATCAATAATGCCTTCACCGTGGCGGGAAATGTACTCCATCTTGGTCTTCACTTCGCCGAGCATATAGTCGAGCTCTTTGGAGATGAGTTCATACTTGCTGCGCTCTTCGGCGGCGACCAGGTCGTAAACTGTCGTGATGATACCCGTCATGGTGGTATCTATGGCGCCAGCGGCAGCGGCAATCTCACGCTCAGTTTGGTTTTGGCTGCTTTCCAAATCGATAAGATCAAACAGATTGGAAGAGGCGTCGTCGGCACTGTTTTCCAGCTTCTCGCGCAGCTTGAGCAGTTCTTCCTGCTGCGAGAGCGAGTCAAAGCGGGCTTTAAGCATGGCCTTGCTATTACTTTCCAGCACCTGATAACTGCTGCTCAGGCCGCTAAGCTGTCCCTGAAAATTATCACGGTTATTGAGCAGGCCGGAAAGCAGGGTAAATTGGTTGTTGAAGCCACTGCTGAGCTGATCGAATGTTCTTTCCAGCCCAGGCACGGTCGAAGAATTTTTACTGTGGAAAGCTTTGAGGATAAGCCGCTGCTGTTCGCTGAGGGTTTCGGAAAGATGCCCTGTGGCCTCCAGTGCAGGCATACTCAACTCCTGCATGATGGCGGTGCTGTCTTTGAGATTGTTGTTGGTGACCAGCGAGGCGCCACCGAGTATGACCAACAGAAGGGTAACAAAACTGAACCCGCCAATGACTCTGGTGGCGACTTTGATTTTCATAGGACACTCCGGCGATGTTTTAGTTTTTTTCCCGAATCAGAAAGCAGTATGGAGCTTTGACGCGCGGCCCTTTTGTATCGGCCTCTTCGAGCTTTAGTTTAACCCTATTTTAACTTCTTTTGGGTAATTTTTTCCCCGGTTTCAAGGTGCCAGAGTGTGAGGTCTTCACCCCAACAGCAGCCGGTGTCCAAGGCTATACGCCTGGGATTATCTGTTTTTCCCATCAGGGCGGCCCAATGACCGAACACCAGGGTAAAATCATCCAACTTAGACGGGAATTCAAACCAGGGCTTCAAGGCCAAGCCTTCGCAGTCGGCGGGGGGCTTTTTGCAGGCAAAGTCCAGGCGACCGTCGAGGTAAAGAAAGCGCATCCGCGTCAGGGCGTCGATACAGTATCTGTGCCTCAGAAATCCAGATGCATCGGGATCCCAACTCTCCGGCTCTTCGGTGTACATGCTGCCTATCAGGTCAAGGTAAGTGTCGCTCATCAGTACCTTGTTCACTTCGCTTGCTTCTTCCCGCAGTGTGGGCAAATCCCATTGGGGAGGCACCCCGGCATGGGTCATGATGAGCTTATGTTCGGGAAGCTCCCGCATCAGGGGTTGATGGCGCACCCAGTGAATAAACCCAGGCAGGTGTTTGGATTCCAAAAGCTTTTTAAGCTTGTCGCTGGGTTTGGGACGTTTGAGCCCGGCCTGTATGGCAAGCAGATGCAAATCATGATTACCCAGCACGGCTTTGGCGGCATCACCCAATGAGGTGAAAAAGCCCAACACCTTGTGGGACTCGGGCCCCCTGGCAACCAGATCGCCCACGGCCCAGAGTTCATCCCGCGACGGATGAAAGTCTACCCGCAGGAGCAGCCGCATCAGCTCTTCATAACAGCCCTGGATGTCGCCGACAAAGTATCGCGCCATGGCGGAGAATTAATGCAGTACGCCGGGCACGGCCAGGCGGAAGGTGGGAATGGCGGCCTGAAACGGTTTTCCATCTTCCCAGACCATACCGTAGCGGCCTTCCATAAAGCCGACCGGTGTTTCCATCACAGTGCCACTGGTGTACTGATATGCGGTGTTGGGAGGTATGGTGGGGGTTTCACCCACCACGCCGGCACCCTGCACTTCGGTTATGTGACCGTTGGCATCTGTGATAATCCAGTGACGGCTCTCCAGTTTGGCGGCTCGGTCGCCCAGATTAATGATGGTGATGGTGTAGCTGAACACGTACTTGTGCTCTGCGGGCGTGGATTGCTCTTCCAGGTATTCGGTATTTACCTCAACCTTGATTGCGGGATCTACGTCGGTCATCGTCATTCCGGATTCTTTGCCTGTTACTGGAGTTTATCGCTTTTCACACAAATAGTTGGCCATGGCCACATATTGGGCAACGCTGATGTCTTCGGGGCGTAAACCGGCATCTATGCCAAGAACATCAAAGTCGGCGTCCTGAAGAAGGGGTTTCAGGTTATTGCGCAGGGTCTTGCGACGCATATTGAAGGCGGTGTTACACACCTTGCGCAGCATTTCCACATCATGACACGGCCAGGGTTTTTCGGCATAAGGCACCAGGCGTACCACAGCCGAATCCACTTTTGGCGGAGGGGTAAAGCAGCCCGGTGGCACTTCCAGTACCGGGACTACCTGACAGTAGTATTGTGCCATGACGGTCAGCTTGCCATAGGCTTTGGTGCCCGGAGAAGCAGAGAGGCGCAGCACCACTTCTTTTTGCAGCATAAAGTGCATGTTCTCAATGTGCTCGGCAAATTCGAACAGATGGAACATCAGCGGGGTTGAGATATTGTATGGCAGGTTACCAAAGACCTTGAGCTTGCGCTCAGGCTCTACCAACTGGCTGAAGTCAAACTTCATGGCATCGCCCTGATGGATAGTGAGTTTATCCTTCAGGGTGGGGTGAACTTTCAAGCGTTCGGCCAGATCCCGGTCAAGCTCGATTACCGTAAGGTTTTTGATGCCCATGGCAACGGGCTCGGTCAGGGCGGCGAGGCCCGGGCCAATTTCCACCATCACGTGGTCATCGTCTGGCGAAATGGCGCCTACGATGCGGTTGATAATGTTTCCATCGGTCAGGAAGTTCTGACCGAAACGCTTTCTGGCCGTATGGCCCAAGTGGACTTTATTACTCATGACTCTCTATCAGTTGGTCTTGGCAGCCAGCTCGATGGCCTTGTTGAGGGCACAAACAAAACTGCCGATGTCGGCGCGACCCGTACCTGCCAGCTCCAGGGCGGTACCATGGTCCACCGAGGTGCGAATGTAAGGCAGGCCAAGGGTAATGTTGACGGATTTGCCAAAGCCCTGTGCCTTCAGTACCGGCAATCCCTGATCGTGGTACATGGCAAGTACCACATCGGCATCGTCCAGATATTTAGGCTGGAACAGGGTATCTGCAGGCAACGGGCCGACGATATTAAAGTTCAGCTCTTCCCTGAGTTCATTGAGGGCTGGGATGATTACATCCAGTTCCTCGCGGCCCAGGTGTCCATCTTCCCCGGCATGGGGGTTAAGGCCGCAGACATAAATTTTGGGTGAGGCAATGCCAAACTTGCTGACCAGATCCTGATGCAGGATCTTGATAATTTTATGTAATCTTTCTCGCGTAATGGCTTTGGCCACATACGCCAGTGGGATATGGGTAGTCACCAGCGCGACCTGCAAACCGGGGCAGGCCAGCAGCATCACCACATCCTGGCAACCCGCCTGATTGGCAAAAAACTCAGTATGACCACTGAACGAGATGCCCGCCTGGTTGATGATGCCCTTGTGCACGGGGCCCGTAACTACGGCATCAAACTCGCCGGTCATGTTTTTCTCGCCGGCGTAGCTCAGGGTATCTACCACATAGCGCCCGTTTTGCTCATTGAGCTTGCCACACTCGGCCGGTGCATTCAGCTTGAAAGGCACCAGGGTGAGGGTACCCGCCGCCTGAGGTTTGGCGGGCTGGCTGGCGTCATAGGGCTCCAGAGTCAGTGGCAGGCCCAACTTACGGGCCCGGCTGTGCAGCAGCTCAGGATCGGCGCATACCACCAACTGTACCGGCCAGGCTTGCTGGGCAAGCTGAATAACCAGATCTGGGCCTATACCGGCAGGCTCTCCGGGGGTGATGGCTATGCGTTTCACTGTCACTGTGATTAACCTCGGTTAGCTTCGGCTTCCCACACATCGATATGGGCTTCACTGCGAATTTCATCGAGCCAGCCTTGCAGCTCCTCGTTGAATTTACGGCGGAAAATCAGCTGATGCGCACGGTTGGTGTTGAACTTCTCGGTGGCGTCTGTTTTGCGCTTTTCTTCCAGCTGCACTATGTGCCAGCCGTGGGCAGTGCGAAACGGTGCGCTGATTTCATCCAGGCTTAACTGACCGAGCATCTGTGCGAATTCAGGCACATAGATGTTGGGCTCCGCCCAACCCAGCTCACCGCCCTTGGTGGCAGAACCGGGGTCTTCAGAATACTGGCGGGCGATATCGGCAAACTTGGCTTCACCGCTCTTAATCTGGGTGACGAACTGGTCCAGCATGGCCTTGGCGCGCTCCTCAGAAAGGATTGGTGACGGCTTCAGCAATATATGACGGGCACGCACTTCTTCGATTTCACGGGTTTGCAGGCCGCGGATATCCATGATTTTCAGGATATGGAAACCGGAGCCACTCTTGATAGGACCTATGATGGCATCTTTCTTTGCATCACCAATCACTTCCGCAAACAGGGTCGGCATTTCGTTGATGTTCATATAATCCCAAACACCGCCTTCCAGCGCCTTGGGGCCGGACGAGGCGGCAATGGCGATTGAACGGAAATCGTTGCCGCTGTTCAGGCGATCCATAACGGCCTGAGCACGCTTGCTGGCGGACTCCAGCTCGGCACTGGTGGGATTGCTGGGTACTTCAATCAGGATGTGACCAATCTGATATTCCACGTCCTTGTTGCCCTGTTCTTCAATCATCTTCACCAGGTTGTTGATTTCCTGAGGAGAAACCTGGATACGACGCTGTACCTGAATACGCTGGATTTCACCGAGGGTGATTTCTTCGCGCAGCTGCTCGCGGTACTGGGCAAAGCTCATGCCTTCGGCCTGAATAGCCTGTTGCATCTGAGCTACTGTCATTTTCTGTTCGCGGGCGATATTTTCGATGGCCTGATCCAGTTGCAAATCACCAATATGCAGACCGACGCGTTCGGCCATCTGCAATTGCAGGCGAGTCAGGATAAGACGCTCAATTACCTGGGTGCGCAGGGCATCGTCAGAAGGCAGCGTCTGGCCAGCCGCTAACGCGTTTTTCTTTACGGTATCCATCATGTTCTGGATTTCGCTTTCCAGCACAATACCGTCGTTCACCTGCACGGCAACGCGATCCAGGGGTTGGGGTGCAGCTAAGCTCTGGAAGCCCATGGTCATGGCCAGAGCGGCAAAAATCAATTTCTTACAGGGTTTCATCCAAATAAATCCTTGGCGTTTTTCGGTTTTCTTCCACCTCACCGGCACAGAAAACCCGGCAGTGTTAACCTGTTTGGACAACGCGTCCTGAATGTGGTTTCGCAATCTACCACATTTCTGTGTTAATTCCTCAGATAAAGCGGCTTTCTGTAGTTGAACAGCCCTTCATCCAGCATGTCGCTGACACCCATGGGGCCTGAGCCGCCAAGGCCTTTTATCACGAAATTCAGGTACACACCGCTTTCAAAGAGTTCGCGGTTATCCTGCACCGGATTGAAATCGTCATCGTAATTGGTCTTTATCCGGTAGTGGTAGCTCAAACGCACGGCCCAGCAGCAGCTTTCATACTGGAAACCTGTATAGGCTTCTACCGAACGACTTTCATTGAGGTCGTAGTACCAGTTGCCGACAAAGTAGAGGCTATCGGTCAAGGGCCAGGTGGTGCGCATACCGGCCTGGCTGATGCCAACCTCTTCATTGGTGTTGGTATTCACCAAATCCGGCACATAGCGGTAGCTGAACTGCACCAGCTTTTCACCGCCGGGACGGTAATCCAGTGTGAACTCTGATTTTTTATTATCCCGGGTGCGGGCATCGTATTGCAGCGCGCCACTGAAATACCAGTCTTCGTAGAGATGGGCATCCAGTTCGGCTGCAATGGCCGATGAGCTGGGGCGTTCTTCGGCAATCCCTTCGGTCAGGGATACCTTGCTCTCGGAGAAATAAAGAATCTGGCCGAGGCTGAACTTGAACTGTTCCTGGTTGCGGTCATCGAAGAAACGGGTGGTCAACCCCAGTGTCAGCTGGTTGGCATCGGAGATACGGTCCAGACCGGAGAAGCGGCGTGCGCGGAACAGACCATAGTAGTCGTCCTGCAATCTGGCGCTGTCGTAGATACCGATATCATCCTGATCTTCGTAACCCACATACAAATATTGGACCTGAGGCTCCAGGGTTTGACGGTAGGATTCACCCAACCACTGGGTATTGCGCTCCAGATTGATCTGACCGTGCACCTTGGCTCTTGGCAGGGTGCGGCTGACGGAACTGTTCAGTTCAGAGTCTGGCATCAAATCGGTGTTACGTTGCCAGTAGTTGGTTTGCAGCAGGGTTAACTCGCTGGTTAACGAACCGGCTGGCCCGTGAATGGGCAAACTCAAGGTGGGCTGCAGGTGCAGCCGGGTGGCAGTGACCTGGTCTTGTTCTTTGTGCTCAAAGTTGGTGGCTTCGCCGAAAAAACTGAACTCGAGTGTGTTGAGTAAATCCTGGCTGCGGTAGTTAAAACTTAACTGTGGCATCACCTGATAAGGCACTTCGTCCTCACCCAGTACCTTGATGTCCTGAACCCGGGCACTGATATTCCAGTCGTTTTCGAAATAACTCATTTCGCCGATGCGGGACAGCTGGTTATCCGTTGCCCTGGCAACTTCAGAATCCAGATCGTTAAAGTAGTTATTATCGGAAACATCGGTGAAGGCCGCATTGACGCGCCAATGTTTGTCGATGGCGCCCCTGTGTTCCCAGTGATACAGGTAACGGTCGTCGCTGTTTTCCAGCAGACGATCGCTGCCGAGGTATTCCAGATTTACCCGGCCAGCCTGAGCATCACCCGCGAGATAACGAAACTCACTCTGCAGATACAGCCCTCGCGCCGACATGTAGTGCGGCGTCAGGGTCAGGTCGTATTCGGGGGCAATATTCCAGTACCAGGGCGTGGCGATTTCCACGCCGTTGGTGGTGCTGGTGCTGAATTGTGGGAACAGGAAACCGGTTTTTCGCTTGTCCGAGACCGGCACCGTCATGTAGGGGACATAGAATACCGGGATATCGGCAATGCGCATCTTGGCATTCCAGATCTCGCCCCACTCTTCGCTGGAGTCAATCTTGATCCGTTCGGCTTCCAGCAGCCAGGAGCTGTCACCCGGCGGGCAGGTGGTAAAGTCGGTGCCACTGAGAATGAGGTTATTGTCTTTGGTTATCTCAAGCTTGCGGGCATTACCGTGAACCTGCTGGCCGTGCAGCCAATACTGTGCGCCGTTCAGCGTGGCGCTGTTGTCTTTGATTTTGGCGCTGAGATTGTCGGCGGTAACGGTAAACTGGCTGTCCTGAAATACCAGATTGCCTTCGGCATTCAACTGCTGTTTTTCGTAATCCATGTTCGCACGGTCTGCGGAGATGGAACGATTGCCCTGACGGAATTGTACGTCGCCTTCGAACGTGGCGTTTTGATTCATCACGGCGTCAGAAGACACAGAGCGGATTTCTACCTGTTCTTCGGCTGAGGCTGACTGCGGTGCACTTGGCAATGGAATGGGAGGCGCCACCAGACATTGATCCGGGGCGGGCTCAGGCACGGCATCGTTGGCCATAGCCTGACAGGGAAGCAGGCCGAGGGCCAATATGTAACGGATCTGCATCTTAAGAGTATTCAGTTTGATATTCGTTATCTGGATTTCACTATCCGGGCTTTAACTGGAAACTGAGAGGAGGGAAAAGTTGCACTCGTCTCCAGTACAATCAAGCCAATAGGACTGTATCAACGAATTGGCTGTTTCCATTAAATATGCTGGCTATAATAAAGCAATTTTTTGCCAAGAGCCATGGAACGACCGTGTCAGACTCGAGATTTCTTGCCCTTAATCATTGGCTTTCCAACACCTTTGGAGAGCCGCTTTCCCCAGTGCTGATTTCCGGCGATGCCAGCTTCAGGCGCTACTTTCGCGCGGTGCATCAGGGCCGCGCCATGGTGATCATGGATACCCCGGTCGCCCTGATCCCCACCGAGCCCTTTGTGGCTGTGCGCAATGCCTACGCCGCAAGCGGTCTGCCGGTACCCGGCATCATTGCCAAAGACGACGAGCAGGGCTTTATGGCGCTGGAGGACTTTGGCGATGTACAGCTTTTGTCGCTGCTGAACAGTCAAAGTGTGCGTCACTGGTATCCCAGGGCGCTGGCACTCTTGCCGGGCATTGCAGCGGTAACCCAAACGGTGCTGGGGCCATTGCCCGACTATGATGATGCCTTTGTACGCCGTGAACTCGGCATCTTTACTGAGTGGCTGCTTGGCACCCATCTCAAGCTGGAATTAACCAGCGACGAAGAGGCCATCATTGCAGACGCTTTCGATATGCTGACCCAAAACGCTCTGGAGCAACCCAAGGTGGGAATGCACAGAGACTTCCACAGCCGTAATCTGATGGTTGTTGATGGAGAGCTTAAGTTGCTGGATTTTCAGGATGCTGTGCTTGGACCTGTGACCTATGATGCTGTGTCGCTGCTGCGGGACTGTTACATTCGCTGGAGCGAAGATCTGGTGGATGACATGTTGGTGGAATTTTTTGTGCTGGCCCACGAGCACGCATTGGTTCCGCCACACACAGATATGGTGCAGTTCAGACGTTGGTTTGAGCTCATGGGGCTGCAGCGTCATATCAAGGCAGCCGGCATTTTTGCGCGCCTCAATCACAGAGATGGCAAGGCCGGTTACCTCAAGGACATTCCACTCACCATGCACTATATCCGCGATGTGGCGGTGCGCTACAAGGAGCTTGGCGACTTTGCCCAGTTTATCATGAGGCGGGTCATGCCGGCGCTGGAGGCTGGAGCATGAAAGCCATGATCCTCGCCGCGGGGCGGGGCGAGCGCTTGCGACCGCTCACAGACACAGTCCCCAAGCCGCTGGTGCAAGCCGCTGGCAAACCCCTGATTGAATACCACCTCGAAAAGCTTGCGGCCATCGGGGTGCGGGAGGTGATCATCAATACCGCCTGGCTCGGGCACAAGCTGGTGGAAACCCTTGAAGATGGCAGCCGATTTGGTCTGATGATTCAGTACAGCCACGAAGATGAGGCGCTGGAAACCGCTGGTGGAATTCTTAAGGCTTTGCCGCTGCTGGGGGATGAGCCTTTTCTGGTGATCAATGGTGATATTTATATTGATGCCTTGCCCGTCTTGTCACCAAGCCCTGAGCTGCTGTCGGGGGAGACCCTGGCGCATCTCTACCTGGTGGACAACCCGCCACAGCATCCCCAGGGGGATTTTGCGCTGGAGCAGGGCATCCTCAGCGCCGAGGGGAAGCCAACGTTTACCTTCTCCGGGATAGGCATTTATCATCCGGCGCTCTTTCGCACGCTGGCACCCGGGCGTCATGCGCTGGGGCCGCTGCTGCGGCAACACATGAACGATGGGCGCATTCGCGGCGAACATTTTGACCGGTATTGGTGCGATGTGGGCACACCCGAGAGGCTCGATGCCCTCAATCAACGACTTATGGCGCTTGGAGTGTAACGTCCGTTTATGAAGTACAAAGGCAAGTTTTTTGGTTTTTTGATTGGCTTTATGTTCGGCAAGATTTTCGGCGCCTTGCTTGGCCTCGTGGTTGGGCACTGGTTCGATAAACGATTTGCCGGCGCCTCGGGTTCAGGCAGTAAGCGCCAACAGGTGTTTTTCAGCACGACCTTTGCGGTGATGGGGCATGTGGCCAAGGCATCTGGCCGGGTCACCGAGGCCGATATCCGTTTGGCATCGGATCTGATGGATCAGTTAAGGCTCGACAGCGAAGCCCGCCGTCAGGCGCAGCAGGCGTTTCGGGATGGCAAGGCCGGTGACTTCGACCTCAAGGGCAATCTCAGGGCGTTCAGGCTGTTATCCATGGGCCGTAACGAATTGTTGCAGATGTTCCTGGAGATCCAAATCCAGGTAGCATTGGCCGACGGTGAGCTGCACCCCAACGAGCACAGGATCCTCAAGGTAGTCGCATCAGAGTTGGGCTTCCGGGATGATGCATTGGAAATGCTCCTTGGCCGCTGGCAGGCAGAAGTGAATTTTGGCCGCCGTGGCGGGGCTGGCAAGACCTCGCTCAAGGATGCCTATGGCTTGTTAGGCATAGAAGAATCTGCTACTGATCAGGATGTTAAGCGAGCCTACCGCAAACTGATGAATGAACATCATCCCGACAAACTGGTGGCCAAGGGCTTACCGGAGGAAATGATGGAACTCGCCAAGCGCAAGGCTCAGGATATCCAGGCCGCCTATGAGGCGGTCAAGGCCGCGCGAAAGATGCGCTGATTTCAGGGAGAGTGCCATGAAATACCCGCTCAGTTTGCTGTTTGCCGCGTCACTGTCGGTGTCACCCTGGGTGGCCGCCGAAGTGTATGTTACCCCCTTTGCCGGTTACAGTTTTGCCGCCAGCAGTCTGGATGCCAACCGTGATGGGCTGGACACCAATGGCAGCGTCAGTGCCGAAGAGTCCTCCCATTACGGCATCATACTGGGCACCACCACCAATCATCCCGGCAATATGTACGTGCTTTACTCGTCCCAGAGTACCGACCTGATAGCGGGTGGCAACTTTTCAAACGAGCGAGTCACCTCCCTTAAACTCGACTATGCCCATGTGGGGGGTAGCCTGTATTTCCCCCGCGGGGATTTTCTGCCCTATGTCACCGCCTCCATGGGCTTGACCCAGATGCGGCCGGGGGACGACTACAGCGATGAAACCCGCTTTTCGCTGGGGCTCGGGGTTGGCGCCGAGTATCGCCTTGGTGAGCGACTTGCCTTGGTGGCCGACATTCGTGCCTTCGCCACGTTTATTGACAGTGAAAACAGCCTCTTTTGCGATGCCAATAACTGTTTGTGGCAGGTGAACGCCGATTTGATGTGGCAGGGGCAGGCCAACGTCGGCGTCAGTTTCAGGTTCTAATCATGACAGCAATTTGTGTATTGGATGGCTTCACCCTTAACCCCGGCGATCTGGATTGGTCGCCCCTGGCTGATATTGGCCCCTTCGACGTCCATGACAGGACACCGAAAGAGCTTATCCTGAGCAGGGCCGCCGGCGCCCGGTTTTTACTGACCAATAAAACCGTGCTCGATGCCGCCACCCTCGAGGCTATGCCTTCGCTGGAATACATAGGGGTGCTGGCAACGGGGACCAATGTGGTGGATGTGGCGGCCGCAAAACGTCTGGGGATAGCCGTGACCAATGTGCCCGGTTATGGCCCGGATGCGGTGGCGCAAATGGGCTTTGCCCATGTGCTGCATCATATGTCCCGGGTCAGCGCCCATCATGATGCGGTGACCCAGGGGCAATGGAGCGGGCAGGCCGACTTTTGCTTTACCCTTGGGCAGTTGGAGTCATTGTCAGGCAAGACCTTGGGCCTGGTGGGCTTTGGCGACATTGCGCGGCAAATGGCGCGTATCGGTATGGCCTTTGGTATGAAGTTGCTGGTACACAGCCGCAGTAAACCCACGGATTTACCGGAGGGAGCCAAGTTTGTTGCGCTGGACACCCTGTTTGCCGAATCCGATGTGTTATCGCTCCATTGCCCGCTGACCGACGATACCCGGGACATGGTCAATCGCGAAAGCCTGGCGCTCATGAAACAGGGGGCCTTACTTATCAATACCGCCCGTGGCGGTCTGGTGGATGAAGTGGCTCTGGCGGATGCGCTCAATGCCGGACGCGTCAGGGCTGGAGTCGATGTGCTCTCAACCGAGCCGCCGGCTCCAAATAACCCGCTGCTCCATGCCGCCAATATCAGCATCACTCCCCATAATGCCTGGGCTACCGTGAAGGCGAGGCAGAAGCTGCTGGATATTGCGGTTGAAAACCTCAGGGCATTCAGCCGTGGTGAAAGCGTAAACCGGGTCGATTGACCCGGTTTTTTATGTCTGCTGAAGCTGTTATTGCAATGACGCTTCGAAGGTTAAAAAGATTTCGCTGACCGTCTTGTCGGCGAGGCGGGTATCTTTCATCGCTTCTTCGTACTCGGCGTGCAGCAAAAAGCGACCCGCCCTGGCAGGGGTAAACTGCACCAGTCCCGCTTTGTCGCTGACCAGGCTCACTTCTTCAATCTGATTGCGGTAACGGGTGCCATCGGCGACCACATTCACTTTCACTCCTTCTGCCGGCTTGCCGTTAAACAGCAACTTGAGGCTCAAAGGTTCGCCTTCCACAAAGTCTGCCGGGTGGGTCACGGGAACCAATTCCAAATACTCGCCCTTGGGTGCAAAGGCCTTGTCCGAGGGCTTATTGAGCGTCACATAGGACTCGACCCGGGAAAAATACAGCGCGCTTTCGAGCTCCACGGCATCCTTGGGCATGGCAGCGCGGGTAGCAGCCTTGTCGAGGTTGCTTCTGACCGGGGTGTCCTGTCCCTTGATTTTGTAACGGGAGAAATAGCGCGGCTTGGCCTCTTTCTCAAGGCGGTAGGTGCCTTCGCCGGTCAATTGATAATCGAACACGCTGCGGCGACTGCCACGGTAGCTGGAACTCGGCCTGTCGGTGTTACCCTCGGGGGTGACGATAAGCACATCTTCGGCGCCAAAGGGTTTATCGACCTCAAACACCTGATTGCTGGCGCTGACGTCAGCACTTATCCATACCCCTTTGCCGTCTTCGGCAGACACATTGAAATGGGTAGGCAATATCCAGCGGTCATGGGCCTGGGTCAGGGGTAAAAATAGCAATGCTGTCAGTGGAATAAGACGTTTCATGGGGATCCTTAGCGCTTGGCTTCGCGGGAGTAGTGAATTTGGCTCTCGCCGGTTTCGCTGGTGGCGGGCAGCTTAACGTTGAAATCATCGCCGGGCAGGCTGAAGGGGTGGCGGATAAGCTCGCGGCCACCATGCTCTCTGACAACCTCAATAAACAGTTGATAATCCCCCTCGGCAAGCGGCTTTCCATCATCATTGGACAGGTCCCAGTCGAGGTGATACTGGCCTGCGGGGCGGGTGGCCGACGACACCGCATCCACCATGGCGGGATTGTCCCTACCGACTTTGCGCCACCAACGGCGAATATCTTTAAACCACTTGTGGCCATCGTGCTGCACCCACAGCGCCAGGGTCTTTACCGATTCACCCCGGCTGTTTTCAATCCAAACGGCGGTATAGGGTCTGTGATATTGGCCCGTGGTGATTTCTTTAAGGCTCAGTTCAAGCTGCATCTGCGCGAAGGCGCTGGCGCTGGCGCTGATGCTACATAGGGCGCTTGCCAATAACAGGGATTTCAGTTTCATCAGGTCTTCATCCGGGAATCGATAACCAATAGATGGCCACACACGCGGCGGTGACGCCGCCCATATAGCCGAGGGAACGTTTGAGTCTGCGACTCTGGGGCAACAGCAAAAAGGCCCCGGTCAGGGAAAACAGCAGCATCAATATGGCGCTGGCATCAATCACCAGACTCCAGATCCCGCCGCTGTTGCGGCCCTTGTGTAAATCGTTAAGCACGGCGACCAGTCCATAATCCAGGCTCTCCACCTGCACTTGGGCCATTTCGGTATCCAGCAGTACGGTGCGATAGCGACCGGGTCCCTTTTGAATGAGCACCAGCTCGTCGATACTCACCTCAACCTGTTGGCGCTGGCCCTGCCACTGGCTCGCCATCCAATGGGCGGCGGCCTCCTGCCAGTGTTGGTCTTCGGCTGCAATAGGCAGGAGAAAGTCGGGCAGCGCCACAGACTCGGTATGGCTGTTGGCGGTGGATGCACCAAACCAGTCAGGGTGATTGAGCGTGATGCCGGTAAAGGCAAAAAACAGCATCAGCAGCAAGAGTGCCATCGACACATAAACATGGAGCGTCCTGGCGATGGAAAGCGCCTTCTTTGAGGGGCGCAGTGAGGCAGACATAGGTAAACCGTGACTCCGGTAGGATGGTGCTCAACAACAATGGCTTAAATCTAATTGAGAGTAATTCTCACCAAAAGACTCTTTACAATGTTTACATCGACAGTGTTAGCAGGGGCTTGTACCGATAAGCCAGCTACCGAGTCTGGCTCCAGCTATGGCTGTCACGGCAGATTTGCACAATGGATGGATAGGCGGGCGAAAAAGCTAGGCAGCGACACAGGATTAAACATGCCACGTCCCGGAATTCGAGGTATCCCGGAACGTGGCAACGGAGCAGGCTAAGGCTTGGCTCAGCTAAACAGCACCTTAGTTAAATTGCACCTTAGTTAAAGTGCACCTTGATACAACCAGCACTGGCAAGCGCCGTTTGCAGGGCTTCATCTATGCTGGTACCCCGTGCCAGGGCAACCCCGAGCCGGCGTCTGCCATGGATTTCCGGCTTGGCGAAGAGGCGCAGTTGGGTATTTGGCTGCGCCAACGCCTCGGCCAGGCCAGAATAGCCAATATTGCTGGATTCCCCTTCAACCAAGATCACCGCCGAGGCGCTGGGGCCACGCTGAACGATTGTCCCCACCGGCAGCCCCAAAATGGCGCGCACATGCAGGGCGAACTCAGATAGATCCTGGCTGATGAGGGTGACCATACCGGTATCGTGTGGCCGCGGTGATACCTCAGAGAAATACACCTCATCTCCCTTGATAAAAAGCTCAACACCAAAGAGGCCAAAGCCACCCAGGTTTTGTACCACTTCACGGGCGATATGCTGCGCCCTATCCAGCGCGAGGCTGCTCATGGCCTGGGGCTGCCATGATTCACGGTAGTCGCCGTCTTCCTGGCGATGGCCTATGGGGGCGCAGAAATGAATACCATCCACCGCCGAGATGGTCAGCAGAGTGATTTCGTAGTCAAAGTCGATAAAGCCTTCGACGATAATGCGTCCCTCTCCGGCGCGGCCACCGCTTTGGGCGTAATCCCAGGCTTTTTGTACGTCGCCAGGGCTTCGGATAACGCTTTGTCCCTTGCCGGAGGAGCTCATAACGGGTTTCACCACGCAGGGAATGCCGGTGACCTTGAGGGCGGCCTGCAGTTCGGTAAGGCTGTCGCAAAACACATAGGGTGAGGTTGGCAGTGCCAGGGTTTCGGCGGCAAGGCGGCGTATGCCTTCTCTGTCCATGGTCAGGCGGGTGGCGCGGGCTGTGGGCACGACCTTGAGCCCTTCGGCTTCCAGTTCCACCAGCGTTTGAGTGGCGATGGCTTCAATTTCCGGGATGACCAGATGTGGCTTCTCACTGGCGATGAGCGCCTTGAGCGCCTCACCATCGAGCATATTGATGACATGGCTGCGATGGGCTACCTGCATGGCAGGGGCGTTCGGATAACGGTCGACGGCAATCACCTCAACGCCGAGACGCTGAAGTTCAATGGCTACTTCTTTACCAAGCTCGCCAGAGCCAAGCAACATGGCGCGAGTTGCGCCCTGGGTGTAGGGGGTGCCTATCATGGCGGTTATTCCTCGTTATTGTTTAATGTCAAAAATCATAACCCGGAACCCAGCTGCATCAGGCAATAAAGTTGGAAAATTGTGGGCAAAATCAATAGAGGAGTTGCAAAACTCTCAAGCGGCCTCACGGTTATTTTTTTCAAAACTACGCTACTATTCGTTAACAAAACTTATGAAGCAGGCTAAACGGAGGTATCTGTGTTTCTCGATTACTTTGCATTGGTAGTCTTAATTTTTGTGGTGGTAGTGATGTTTTACGGCATTATCGCCATCCACGATATCCCCTACGAAATTGCCAAAAGGCGTAACCATCCCCAGCAGGATGCGTTGCATATTGCCGGCTGGGTGAGTCTCTTTACCCTGCACGTGCTTTGGCCGTTTTTATGGATTTGGGCCACCCTTTACCGGGAAGATAGAGGGTGGGGTTTTGGCACTGTGGTCAAACGTGAGCTTGAGCTGGAAGAAAAGGTCAAAGCGCTCAGTGCTGACCTGAAGGCACTGGAGACTCGGCTGCAGTCGTTGGAGTCAGGCGGCACGCAAACGTCCGCAGTTCAATCCCGGGATGAGGAGAAATAATCATGGATTTACTGCTTATCCTGACCTACGCCGCCATCTGTGTGGTGATATTTAAAGTCTTCAAAATCCCCCTCAACAAATGGACAGTACCCACAGCGGTATTGGGCGGCATAGTGCTTTTGGGCACCTTGTTGCTGCTGATGAATTACAACCATCCCTACAGCCGCTTTGCCCGCGAGTATTTTGTAACCGTGCCCATTAATCCTTTGGTCACCGGCAAGGTGGTGGAAGTGGCCGTGATGCCCAATGTACCTATTCGTGAAGGCGAGGTGCTGTTTCGGCTGGACCCCAGACCCTTTGAGTCAGCGCTTATCCAAAAGCAGGCGGCATTGAAAGCGGCGGAGCAGGAAGTGCCTCAGCTTGAGGCCGCGTGGGAAACCGCCAGGGCCAGTGTTGAGCGTGCTCAGGCCGACAGAGACAGAAGCAAGTCTGAGTACGAGCGTTACGAAGCCGGTCGTCGCAAGGGGGGAGCCAACTCGCCTTTTACTGCCCTCGAACTGGATAACAAGCGTCAGCTCTACTTTGCTGCCGAAGCCCAGCTCACCGCCGCCAGGGCCGAGGAAATGCGGGTTCGCTATGCCTATGAGTCCAATATCGATGGGGTGAATACCAAGGTGGCCGCGGCCAGGGCCGAAGTTGCCAAGGCCGAGTTTGACCTGGAACAATCTGTGGTGCGTGCACCCACAGATGGCGTTGTCACTCACATGGCCCTGCGTCCAGGTATGGTGGTGGTACCCATGCCGCTCAGGCCGGTGATGAGCTTCATTCCCAATGAACAGCGTTATTTTGTGGGCGCGTTTTGGCAAAACTCCATGCTGAGGCTCAAGGCCGGTGACCAAGCCGAGGTGATACTGGATGCGGCTCCCGGACAGGTGTTTAAAGGCCGGGTTGCCCGGGTTCTACCCGCCATGGCCGAGGGCGAGGTGCAGGCCAACGGTCAGCTGCAATCCTCCGCCAGAATGTTCCAGCGGGGCAGGGTGTTGGTGATGATTGAGTTTGACCGCTCCGACGAGATTCAGGCTTTTCCGGCCGGGGTCGCAGGTCAGGTGGCCATCTACACAGATCACTTCTCCCATGTTGCCGTGATGCGAAAAGTGCTGCTGAGAATGCAGGGCTGGCTTAACTACCTCTTCGGCGAGGGGCACTAGGCCTTAGCCCCTGTCCAGACTCAGTAAATCCATGCATAATCCAGAGGCCCACCCCAAGGGCCTCTTTTGTTAGCCGGAAGACAAGATGCAGGATATCAAGGATTTAACAGCAGTACTCAGATCGAACACCCCCATAGTGGTGATTGAAACTTACGAAGAATATCGGGTGATAGAGTTGCTTAAACGGGTTGCCATGACCCTGTATCAGCCCCTGTTTACCTGGTCTGTTACCTCGGGGTTATCCCGGGTCGATAAAGACATGGGTTCTCAAAAGTTCAATACCGAACCTGCCGAGCTCTTGGGGCAAATTAAATCGACCCAGCAGCAGGGCATCTATGTGCTCTGTGATTTTCATCCGTTTGTGCAGGATGCACCGCGCAACGTTCGCTTGCTGAAAGAAATCGCACTCGAATACGACGCCCTGAAACACACCTTGGTGCTGGTCAGCCATGCCTTTGAAATTCCGCCTGAAATCCGTCGCTACTGCGCCCATTTCCGTCTGTCTTTGCCCAGCCGCAACCAGCTTGAAAATTTGATTGTGGAGGAAATTGACAAGGTGCGCCGTCAGGGGTTACCGCTGGTGGCCGATGAGTCTGCCATTGCCCGACTGGCTGACAATCTGCGTGGTGTTACCTTTGATGATGCCCGTCGCCTGATCCACAAGGCCATAGTGGATGATGGCGCTATCACCCATGATGATGTTGAGCGGGTCAATCAGGCCAAGTTCCGCCTGATGGACATGGATGGGGTGCTAAGGTACGAGTACGATACCAGCAGTTTTTCTGACATTGCCGGCCTGCATAACCTCAAGGAGTGGCTCAAGGCCCGGGCCCCCGAACTCTCGCCCCAAAGCAGTGCGCCGCCCCCCAAAGGCATCCTGCTGCTCGGTGTGCAGGGCAGTGGCAAGAGTCTGGCTGCCAAGGCGGTGGCCGGCGCCTGGCAGCGACCATTGCTGCGCCTCGATATGGCGGCGCTCTACAACAAATACATAGGGGAAACCGAGAAGAACCTGCGTCAGGCGCTGGAGCTGGCTGACCTGATGTCGCCCTGTGTGCTTTGGGTGGACGAAATTGAAAAAGGGATCAGTGGCAGCAGCAGTGATGAAGGCACCTCGCAGCGAATATTGGGCACCCTGCTGACCTGGATGGCGGAGCGTAAATCCGATGTGTTTTTGGTAGCCACCGCCAATGATATTCAGGCCTTGCCCCCCGAGCTGATGCGAAAAGGACGTATGGATGAGATCTTCTTTGTCGACTTACCCGACGAGGAAATCCGTAAAGCCATCTTCCTTATTCACTGTAAAAAGCGAGGCGTGGATGTAACCAGCATGGATTTGGGGCTCCTATCCCGTGCCAGTCAGGGATTCAGTGGCGCCGAAATTGAACAGGCTGTGATTTCAGCCATTTATTCCGCTGCCAGTCGCCGCCAGCCGGTCGAGCAGGCCATTATTCTGGAAGAGCTGTCCCGTACCCGGCCTTTGTCTGTTGTGATGCGGGAGAAAATCGATAGCCTCAGGGCCTGGGCAAAAGGCCGCACTATGAACGCCCATCTGGACTAGCCTGCCGGGCCAGCAGATGCTGAGTATGTGAACAGTACATGTGAAAAAGCCACACATTGGGTGGCTTTTTACGCGGCGGCAATTAAGGCTTTGAGCCTTGCCTTATTCATGCGAGCCTTGCCCTATTAATGTCATGCGGGTACCGCCAGCGGGCGTTACTTCGGCGTGGGTGGAAAGGCGGCCAATATTTTGGCTACCGTCTTTTGGGTCGCCTCGGCCTTGTCTTCACCACCGTCGCTGAACTCAAAGCTGTCGCTGCCACGCCACAGCAGGCGATCGCCACTGGCAGTCAATATATCAATCTGAATCTGCTGGTATTGTTTCTCGCCCCCTAAGGGCAGGCCAACGCTGGTGCCCACACTGACGCCCCCTGAATGGCCCCATGAGCCAGTGCCCAACCCAATGGACAAACCCGAACTTGTTGGCTTACTGCCGGTTTGAAACACCCAGGTCACTTTGAAATCCGGGGTATCGCTTTGGCTCATCCCCTTGGCCATCAGGGTTTGGGTCACCGCCATGGCGATACGTTCTGAGCTCAGGGGGTCATTGGTTTGTTCCGGGGTTTGCAAGGCAAAGTGCTTCATTGCGGCAAAGTTGGTGTTGGGGTCGTAGTCGGTTTTTGGGCCGCTCTGGCAGGCCGCAAGCACCAACAGGGTGAGTGACAGGGTAAGGGTTCTCAACATGGTTATTCTCCCGTTTTTTACCTACTGTGCGCCTTGGCGCTAGTCATGGCAAGCCTGTGTGTTGTAGATTATTTCGCCTTTTTCAGGGTTTGATGTTATACCTAGCGGACAGCGTTCAGTGTCACGAATCCATGGAACAGTTAGTCTTTTTCGAAATTCCCAGCCCCTGTATTAACGTGTGTCAGAGTGACAACCGGGGCTATTGTCTGGGCTGTTTTCGCAGTCGTGATGAACGTTTTCACTGGCAAAATCTGACCGATGCCCAAAAGACCGAAGTGATCCGCCTGTGCCGCGACCGTAAGCGTCGCCGTGCCTATGCCCTGCACAAGGCGAGGCTCGAAGCCCTGAATGCCGAGCGCGCCTCTGCCAATGGGCGTTTGGCGCTGGAAGATGAGCAGGCAAACGATAAAAATGATACCGAACTGGACTTTGGCAACTTCAGTTTGGATTGAATCTTCGGCGTTTGCTGATTGCCTCGCTTAACAATATCCACGAGTACTAACGGCGCGCCCGCATATGCAGTGTAAAGCGGGTTTTTCCCGGTTCGCTCTCAAGGCTTACCTTGCCTTTATGGCGCTGCATAATGCGCTTGATGATGGCCAATCCCAACCCGTGTCCCTTGTTGCCGTTCTGGCTGCTGCTTACCCGATAAAAGGGCTCGAAAATCTTGCCCTGATCCACCAGCGGGATCCCTTCGCCATCGTCCTCTACCGACAGGCGCCATTCATTGTCGGCCCGTACCAGTTCGATGCGAATGCGGGTATGGGCAAACCGGATGGCATTGGTGATGAGATTCTGCAGGGCGCGCTCAATCAGGGATGGGTCTGCCGGTACTTGCACGTCCTTTTCCGGCAAATGCAGTTCGATGGGCACCTGACTTAAACTTTGCAGCCGTTGCGTCACCTGGCGTGTGAGGGCACTGAGGTTACTGGTTTCAAATTTCAGCCCCTCCCTGGGAGCTTCCAGGCTGGCATAGGTCAGGAGCTCAGAGAGCAGCTGTTCCATTTCCTTGATATCCAACTGCATATCTGCAAGGAACTGGTTGAGTTTCTCATCGTCATTGTCTTTACCGCAATAACCGGGCAGCAGCGCCAGGGCAAACTTGAGCCGGGCCAGCGGGGTGCGGATTTCGTGGGATACGGCATTGGTCAGGTGCTGCTGGTTTTCAATCAGGGCGCTGATGTGGCGCGCCATCTCATTGAAGGTATCGGCCAGGCTTTTCACCTGAGAACGCTTGGTCAGGGCGATGCGGGTATCCCATTTCGCCCGGCCAAAGGCTTCGGTGGCTTCCCGCAGTATGCGGATATCCCGCGACAACGGCCACACCCACAACAGGGCAACACCGGCGAGCAATCCATAGAAAAACAGCGTAAAGAGCCCGCGCAGGTTTTCTCTGGGATCAATTTCCATGGGCCCGGCCATCAGCACCTGTTCACCCACCCGCACCAGACGCATTTCTTTATCGTCATCGAGGGCAATGGTAAACACTCTGCCGCTGCTCAGGGATTCGTTATTGGACAGGGCTACCTGGCTGGCACTCAGCAGTGACAGTGGCAGCGTCTTGTCTTCTTCGAATTTGGCGAGGTGTTTTGCCCGCTCGGCTTCGGGCATTTCAGACAACAGACTGGCCAGCGCCAGGAAGGGGGCGTCTTCTGCGGCCGAGTCGTCCACATTGTGGTACCAGAGGCTATCCAGAGTCCAGCCAATGCCCAGAATGGACAGACTCAGCAGCAGATAAAGGCTGACGAAGAGGCGTTTCACGGCTTAGCTTGCCCAGGCCTCGGGTGCAAACAGGTATCCCTGACCCCAGACGGTCTTAATCCGGAACGGGGTTTCCAGGTTGTCGTCGAGCTTTTTACGCAGGCGCGAGATGCGCACATCGATTTTACGGTCCTTGCCATCGAAATCGATATTCAGCAGGTACTGATAAATATACTGGCGACTCAGTACCTGGCCGGCCTGAGAAGCCAGCAGCCACAGGAGTTCAAACTCGTGACTGGTCAGGTCCACCTGCTGGTCGTTCAGGCGTATGGTTTGGGTGTGGGGATCTATGCTGAGCTTGCCAAAATTAAGACAATGGCTTTCCTGCTTTGGCGGCGCGCTGTGGCGACGCAAGAGGTTGTTGATACGGGCAACCAGCAGCGCCGGGTCGACCGGTTTAACCACATAGTCGTCTGCGCCAAGCTCCAGCCCCTTGATTTGATCTTCATTGGATCCCAGGGCACTCATCAGCAGGATAGGGCCGGCAAAATAGTCGGGCAGCTTTTCAATCAGGGTCAGGCCATCCATGCCGGGCAGCATGATATCCAGCAATATGATATCGGGTTTGTAGTTGAGCAGGCGGGTCAGTACTGTATCGCCGCGGCGCTCCAGCTCCACATGCATACCGTTGGCTTTCAGGTAATCCACGATAAGGTTTGCCAGACGCACATCGTCTTCAACCAGCAATACTCTGTGTGGTACTTGAGTCGTCATCAGAAAATACTCCACGGGTTACGAAAGCGGCGCCGGGTCTGTGGTTCACTCAAGGGCTTAACCTTGAGCACCGCATCGGCCAGCGGTTGGTTACTCTTCTCATCCCGCATCACAAAGTGCAGGTCCTTATCGGTACTGATATCCAGCGTCAGTGAGTCCTGGGAATCATCGCGTATGCACCAACGGGGTAAGTCGGGTAAATCTACCTCAAAACACACGGGGTTTTCGGCATACCAGGTAAGGGTTATCCGGATATCACAGCGGCCACTTTCCTTGTCGCTGAGGCAAAGGCTGGGGGTCACCTCGAAAGAATTGGACGTGTCACCGGCCTTAGCCGCAGGAAGTCCCAGCAGGCTTATCAAAGGCAGCAGTAACAGTCGACGACAGGTCTTCAACGGCATCAGAACCTATAGGCTGCGCCAATCAGGTAGGCGTAGCTGTCGTCTTCGTCCAATAGGGGGCTTTGCGCTATGGTATCGGCGAGTTGGGTGTAGCGAGCCGTCATCAGGAGTTCCCATGCAGGTGTTAGGCTGTAACGGGCTGTGAGTTCGAGCCCACGGTTCCAGCCGTTTTCTGTGCGGTAATGCTCATGCCAGTATGCACTTTCCGATGGGCGTACGCCATAGTAATAGTTAACGACTTCCTGACTCTTCCAGTCAAAGAATACCGCAAAATCAACACTTAACTCTTTATGACCCCAATGGTAGTTCCACTTGATTTGGCCTTCAGTGCCCTGATGCACGTTCAGGAGATCATGGAGCAGGGCCAGCCGTAAGGTGCCAAAACGGTTGTAGACATAGGCCTCAATACCGCCGAGGTATGTAAAGTTACGTGACTCCAGCTCGCCTATGGTATCCAGGGTCGCAAAACTGGTGATACCGCTCAGCTCTGCCTCTCTGAACCCACGGGAGGTACCGGCCAGGAAGATATTGGAAGGATCCCAGCGATAGAAAAAGGCCCTGTCACTGGAGAAGCCAGTGATCAAATTGACAGTAAAGCGCTCTTGCTCCGTCAGGGTGTAACCTATGGCGCCATTATCAAAAAACCAGCTGTCGCCATAATAGGCGATGGTGGGCAGCACATAGATGGGGATGTCTTCGTAATCTTTAAGCGGATTGGTTCTTTGGCCATAGCCAAAGGCAATGCCCAGATCCCAACTGCCTTTTTCGATGCAGTCTGTGGTGTCGTCACACTGCGCCATCACCATGGAGGGTGACAGGAGCAAGACACTGAGTAAAAAACCAAAAAAGGATGACTTCATTTGGGTGGCAATCTGGGGTTCCATTAACAAAGGTTGCAACAGATTAGCATGTAAATGTCGGTGCAGCAGTGGCCAAGGTTTCACTGTTGCAATTTGATACTTGTACTTTGCCCAATACGCAGCGCGAAAGGTCAGGCGGCATTAGTGACATTGTCGGCAAAGGGCGACCAGTTGTCGCTGCTGAGGCGTGGGAGGGTGCCCCAGAGGTAGCGCCAGCCCCACGGTACGTTTAAGATCTATGTCTGCCAGTGGCCGAAACACTATGTCCTGCTGGTCCAGCAATGCCGGAATGGCGGGCACCAAGGCAATGCCTAATCCTGCCGCAACCAATCCCACCGCATATTCTATGGTCTGAATACGGGCCCGCACCTGCATCTTTATCCCTTCCATGTCCAAAAGTTGCTGCAGGCTGGTGAGTGCCTCGCAGGGGGCTCTGTGAATAAAAGGTTGTCCCTGTAAATCTTCCAGTCGGATGCTGCTTTTCAGCGCCAGACTCAATGCCGGAGGAATGGCCAGCAAATACGTATCGTGCCACATGGCCTGAAAGCTTTCGTTGGGTGTTAAATCGGCGGTGGTAATGATGCGGCCGTCGCACTCTTCGCTCGGCTCAACCAGGGTTAAATCCATGTCAGGGCAGGCCGCGGTAAAGTCTTTGAGCAGCATACTCATGCGTGAAACCCCCAGCGAGCGGATAAGCCCCAGTCTGAATGGCACCTGGGTTTCTGGCTTGGAAAACAGCGACTGAATGGCCTTGGATTCGTTCAGGAGCCGTTTGGCCAGAGGATACAAACGCATGCCCGCATCGGTGGCCGATACCCCTTTCCCGTGCCGGGCAAAAAGCTGCACGCCCAGTTCAGACTCCAGGGCGCCAATGGCTGCCGAAATCGAGGGCTGTGCTATGTAGCAATGCTTGGCGGCGGCGCTGATACTGCCTCTTTCCAAGACTGCGACGAAGTAATTCAATGCCTTAAGGTTCATCTTTCCCTTCGCGTAAGGTATAGGAAAATACTATGGGAGTGAGAGAAAAAGAATATTTTTCCTAATGATCGATTATGCCTATGCTAGTGCAAATCACAAGTGGCGCTCTGGTCTCCCGTGTTGGCCATACAAGCCGCCTGCAAACCCGTTCAAACAATAAGACTCAATGAAAGGACTACCCTATGGCCCGTGTGCAATTTGACTGGCAAGACCCACTGAATTTCAACTCTCTGCTGACCGAAGAAGAGCGGATGATCCGCGATATGGTGCACGAGTATGCTCAGGATAAATTGATGGCGCGGGTGCTGATGGCGAACCGTGACGAACATTTCGACCGTGAAATTATGAACGAGCTGGGTGAACTGGGACTGCTTGGCGCTACCTTGCCGGAAGAATACGGCTGCGCCAATGCCAACTATGTAAGTTATGGTCTGGTGGCCCGTGAAATTGAGCGGGTCGACAGTGGTTATCGTTCCGCCATGAGCGTGCAGTCATCCCTGGTAATGCACCCCATCTACACCTATGGCACTGAAGCCCAGCGTCGTAAATATCTGCCTAAGCTTGCCACCGGTGAGTGGGTGGGCTGCTTTGGTCTGACCGAGCCGGATGTGGGCTCAGACCCTGCCGGCATGAAAACCCGCGCAGAGCGTATCGACGGCGGTTATCGCATTACCGGCGCGAAGATGTGGATCACCAACTCACCCATTGCCGATGTGTTTGTGGTGTGGGCCAAGCTTGATGGTGCCATCCGCGGCTTCGTGCTTGAGAAGGGCATGAAGGGCCTGTCGGCGCCCAAGATTGAGGGTAAATTCTCCCTGCGCGCCTCCATTACCGGCGAAATCGTGATGGACAATGTGGAAGTGGGTGAAGATGCGCTGCTGCCCAATGTGGAAGGTCTAAAAGGCCCCTTTGGTTGCCTGAACAAGGCGCGCTATGGCATCGCCTGGGGCGCCCTGGGGGCTGCCGAATTCTGTTGGCATGCGGCCCGTCAGTATGGCCTCGATCGTATTCAGTTCAACCGACCGCTCGCGGCCAATCAGCTGTATCAGAAGAAACTGGCCGATATGCAAACCGAGATCACCACGGGTCTCTTTGCCTGCCTGCAGGCCGGGCGCCTGATGGACGTCGACGCCCTGCCGGTGGAAGCCATCTCCCTGATTAAACGCAATTCCTGCGGCAAAGCCCTGGACATTGCCCGCATCGCCCGCGATATGCACGGCGGTAATGGTATCAGCGACGAATTCCATGTAATACGCCATGTGATGAACCTCGAAGCGGTGAACACTTACGAGGGGACCCACGACATCCATGCCCTGATCCTGGGTCGTGCCCAGACTGATCTGCAGGCATTTTGCTGATGGGAAAGCGGGGGCCGGGTGCCCCCGCTTTTGACTCGTTCACCCAGTGAGGGATAAGCATGGAAGACAGGGCTA
This sequence comes from Shewanella amazonensis SB2B, assembly GCF_000015245.1. NCBI lineage: Bacteria > Pseudomonadati > Pseudomonadota > Gammaproteobacteria > Alteromonadales > Shewanellaceae > Shewanella > Shewanella amazonensis. The sequence goes on along the minus strand of NC_008700.1, from coordinate 3,336,027 downwards.
TTGCCGTTGAACGGCAGTTTATTGAGGCGCTGGAAACCGGCTCGGTCGGTGCCTTTATCGATAATACCCAGGGCTGGGACCATCGCCGTCTCGGGCTCAGTGATGCCGAGTTTGTGGGGATTTTCGAGTCCCAGCTAAAGAGTCGTTTGCTTGATTTGGAGTCGCGCCGTATGAGGGCGCGCAACGAAGGCTTTTATACCATTGGCTCCTCGGGCCATGAGGGCAATGCGGCCATTGCCGCAGTGCTCAACACCACCGATATGGCGCTGCTGCATTACCGCAGCGGCGCCTTTATGGTGGAGCGCAGCCGCCATGAGGCGAGTGAGACCGTGCTGTGGGACATGATGCTCTCCTTCGCGGCTTCCAGCGAAGACCCCATCTCCGGCGGCCGCCATAAGGTGCTTGGCAGCAAGTCACTCAATATTCCGCCGCAAACCTCCACTATTGCTTCCCATCTGCCCAAGGCGGTTGGGGTCGCCCTGAGTATTCCGCTTACCGAGCGCTTGGGTGTTGACGGGGTTTTACCCCCTGATGCCATCGCCATGTGTAACTTCGGTGATGCCTCGGCCAACCATGCCAGTGCCCAGACCGCTATTAACGCGGCCTGCTGGGCGGCATTTCAGAATATTCCCATGCCGCTGATGTTTGTCTGTGAAGACAACGGCATAGGCATTTCTACCCCCACCCCCAAGGGCTGGATTGGGGCCAATTTCAGCCAAAGACCCGGGCTTAAGTATTTTTGCTGTGATGGGCTGGATTTGCTCGACACCTACAAGGTGGCCAAAGAGGCGGCCCACTGGTGTCGCAGCCATCGCCAGCCGGTGTTTTTGCATGTGCGTACCGTGCGCCTGATGGGCCATGCCGGCAGCGATGCCGAGATTGCCTATCTGCCCAAGGCGAAAATTCTTGAAAACGAAGCCCTGGACCCCTTGCTTCGCAGCGCCGCCATGCTGATAGAGGCGGGCGTACTGAGTGCCGAGCAGATCCTGGCAATGTATCAGGAGCTCAAAGACCGGATTGCTGCCATTGCCAGAGTGGCGGCTACCCGTCCGAAGCTGACAACGGCAAAAGATGCCATGGCGAGCGTGGTGCCGCCCAAACTCGCCAATCCCCGCGCGGTAAAAACGCTGGATGAAGAAGCTTTTGCGAGTCTTTTTGCCGCCGACAAGCAGTCCCTCGGCAAACCTGTGCATATGGGAAAGCTCATTAACCTGACCCTTACTGAGCTCATGGCGAGCCACGATAATGTGGTTGTCTGTGGTGAGGACGTGGGCAAAAAGGGCGGCGTGTATCATGTTACTTCGCGGCTGGTGGAGCGCTTTGGCCCCAGCAGGGTCATCAATACCCTGCTGGATGAAACCTCCATTTTGGGCCTCGCCACCGGTATGGCCCATAACGGATTGCTGCCCATTCCCGAAATCCAGTTTCTGGCCTATGTGCATAACGCCGAAGACCAAATTCGCGGCGAGGCGGCTACCTTGCCGTTTTTCTCCAACGGTCAGTACACCAACCCCATGGTTATTCGCATCGCGGGTTTGGCGTACCAGAAGGGCTTCGGTGGCCACTTCCATAACGACAACTCCTTTACCGTGTTTCGCGATATTCCAGGGCTTATCCTCGCCTGTCCATCCAATGGCGCCGATGCCCAGGGGATGCTGAGGGAGTGCGTGCGTCTTGCCCGTGAGGAGCAGCGGCTGGTGATTTTCCTTGAGCCCATCGCGCTCTACATGACCCGCGACCTGCATGAGCCAGGCGACAGCCTGTGGGCGGCACAATATGTGCCCGAGCGTGAAGCAACCCCATTGCCTTTCGGTGAGCCCGGCCGCTTCGGTGAAGGTAAGGATTTGTGCATTATCAGCTACGGCAATGGTTACTACTTGAGTCGTCAGGCCGAAAAGGCGCTGGCGGAGGCTGGTATTGACTGCACCCTGGTGGACTTGCGGTATCTTGCGCCGCTCAACGAGGCTGCCATTTGTGATATCGCCGCCAACTGCCGCCATGTGCTGGTGGTGGATGAGTGTCGCCGCTCAGGCTCTGTGTCTGAAGCCATAGTGACGGCGCTGCATGAACGTCTGGGCAGCGCCTGCCCGAAACTTGCCCGCCTTAACGCCGAAGACTGTTTTATTCCGCTGGCCGATGCCGCCACCTTGCCGCTGCCGGGTAAAGACAGCATAGTGGCTGCTGCCCTCAAGCTGGTGCAGGGCTCGGATGCTGGCACAGGCAAGGGCACTGACACAGGCATAGTGATTGGACTGGAGGCATCGGCATGAACACAAGTGCAACCAAAGAAAGAGTATTGGTGATAGCCCCGGGCCGCGGTTGTTATAACAAAGAGGAACTGGGCTACCTTAAGCGTCTTCATGGCGATAAGGTCGACTTTATCGCCGGTATCGATGCCTTTCGCCGTCACGAGGGACAAAAATCCATTGCTGAGCTGGATGCCATGGACAAGTACTCCTTCAAACTGCATACCCCCGGTGAAAATGCCTCGGCACTGATTTACGCCTGCGCCATGGCCGACTTTATGGATATAGACCGCGACCGCTTTGAGATAGTGGCGGTGACCGGGAACTCCATGGGCTGGTACATTGCCCTTGCCTGCGCCGGTGCGCTGGATGAAGAGGGAGCTATCGGGGTGATTAACACCATGGGTTCCATGATGCAGGATGGCCTGATTGGTGGGCAGATGATATATCCCGAGATGGATGATAACTGGCATCCGAGTCCCGTCAGGACGCAAATGCTGGATAAGCTGCTGGCCGAAGCTGAGGCCACTGAAGGCTGTGCGCTGTACACCTCGATTCACCTCGGTGGATTCCGGGTGCTGGCGGGTAACGAAGCGGGGCTCAAACTGGCCGAAGAGCGATTGCCAAAAATCGATGAGCGTTATCCCATGCGGCTCTATAACCACGGCGCCTTTCACTCGCCGCTGTTAACCGAGGTATCGGCCAAGGGCAAAAGTCTGTTGCCAAAGAGCTTCTTTAAAGCGCCCAATGTCCCTTTGGTGGACGGCCGCGGCGCCATCTGGACCCAATACAGCACAGACACTGAAAAGCTGTGGGAATACACCCTGGGGCATCAGGTTACCGAGCCCTATGATTTCACCCGCGCGGTGCAGGTAGCGGTGAAAGAATTTGCACCCGACAGAGTGATGATACTGGGGCCGGGCACCACCCTTGGCGGCGCTGTGGCCCAGAGTCTCATTGGATGCCATTGGTTTGGCTGGCAGCAAAAAAAGGATTTCAGTGAGGGGCAAAAAGTCGATACCCGACTTATCGCTATGGGGATGGACGCCCAGCGGCCATTGGCACTGAAGCCCGGCAGTCAATAATCACGACCTTGAGAAACACAAAACGGCCCAAGGGCCGTTTTGTATTTTCGACTTCAGACTGGTTCAGTCGAGATCTTGTTGCACCACCGCCAAATAGCCCATCTCGAACAACTGGTCGTTTACGCAAGTCAGCAAATAGCCTTCCTGCTCTTCGAGTGGGATTTCCTGCTCTGTGATGAGCTCCAGACAGACTTCTTTGATTTGTTTGACATCTTCACTGGGGGCCGGAGGAAGGTCGAGAGTAGGTTCTTCTTCGGCGGGTACGGCAAAGCTAACCACAAGCGCCATTGCCAGGGCGACTTTGGTGAGGATAGCTGAGGGGGTGCGCATTTTGGGTTCCTTCAAGGGGTTAGAACAACCGGGACCAAGGTGCCGCTCGGCATCCTTACAATGCCCCGGAGGCGGCGCTATTGTGACAGTAAGTTTAGCCTTTGGGAATCGCGAGATTTTAGTGGTGTCGGAAAGATTTTTTTTCCTTGATGCTGCAACGCTTTCCCTTGTGATGTGTTCACCTGAGATGGCATAGTAATCTCTTTAACTTACATGGGATTAGAAGTAATGAGTGCGCAATCGCCCAGCATCTACCGAACGACAGATGGCCGAATTCAGGTGCGCCACAGCGACGCCAACGACATTGGCGCCATTCGCGCCATTTACAGTCAGCCCAGTTGTTTTGCCAATACGCTGCAGCATCCCTTTCCATCACTGGAGAAATGGCAGCGTCGTTTGGGAGATTTACCGGACAATTGCTACAGCCTGGTGGCTGAAATCGATGGTGAGATAGTCGGGCAGGCCGGCATGGAGGTTTTCGCTAATCCAAGGCGAAAACATGTCGCCAATCTGGGTATGGCCGTGAGTGAAGATTATCAGGGCATAGGTGTGGGCTCGGCGCTGCTGGCTGCCATGATGGAGCTGGCCCACAACTGGCTGGCAGTCAGGCGCATCGAGCTTGAGGTCTACACAGACAACCACGCCGCCATCAAACTCTACAAGCGCCACGGCTTTGTAATTGAAGGTGAGGCCATTGGCTACGCGTTTCGGGGCGGCGAATACGTGGACGCCTTTTTGATGGCCAGTTGCCGCGACTTCGGCTGATGTCGGTGATCAAACTGGCGTTTAAAAAGACCTCGAGGCGCGGGTTAGTGCTGCGCCAGCGCCGCGTCATCGCTGCGGTGAAACTTGGTCAGGAAAGCCTGAGCGTCGGACGATAGTCCAGAGGCAGACAAATACTGGCGGGCGCGGCCCCGCTGCAATAAAAAGCCCCGAGCGGTAGGGGTAATTGCATCCAGGCTGTCCCATGCCAGCTCACGCTTTTGCCCCAGTGATTCAGTTATCAGCAGGGTGTCGGTAACAGTCAGGGTGACTTCATTACCGGCGGCGCGGCTCATGAGTTGTCGCCAAAGCCACCAGGTGCGCTGATATCGCACACTCAAAAATTCCAGTACCGTTAACCCGAGGAAAAACCACCCAAGGTAGGATGGCAGCGGGCTCGCCAGCAGGGCAAAGGTCATCAGACCAAACCCAAGGGTTTTGATATGGCGTTTGGGGCCCGTCAATGGAGTGACTGATTCATCGAAACACTCTTCAAAATGGGCGCGATTCAGGATAAAACTGTGCTGGTGGTATAAACTTGTCGGCATTGCGATGCTCAAGAGTTTGGTGGCTTGGGATATGTTCCCAAAGCAGGCTTAAATTCAGGTGAAACCGGAGACAGCGCCCATGGCATTGATACCGAAAAATTATGTTCCAGTGGGTTCCACCCGGATATTCGGCGGTAATGATATACCTGAAATGCTGTTGTCGCAGCATCGTACCCGAAATGGCTTTTACAGCCAGATTGAGGTCATTGAAGGTGAGCTCTTATGGCAAGGTTTTGGCGACACAGATGGCAAGCCCGGTATTGAGGTGCACCTGCGCGCCAACGACAGGGCCATGACCCACCCCGGCAAGTGTTACAGCGTGAAGCTGCTCAGCGATGAGACCCGTTTCAGACTCAATGTGTTTGCCCATCAAAGCCTGCAGGAAAGCAATGTCGATGTCAGCAGCACAGTGGGGCTCTTTCTCGAACCCCTTGCTCCGGACCTGACGCCTGTGGCTAAACAGACTGAGGATACTGATTGCGAACTTCAGGCAGATCGCTGAGGTATTCCACAAACTCCACTTCCATGCCATCGGGGTCGATAAAGTACACATTGCGTCGGCCCGAATCTGGGGCACCGTCTTTGGCAATGGCAAAACCGGCGGCGTCGAGGCGGGCAATCAGGGCATCGAGCGACGATACCACAAAGGCAAAGTGGGCCAGTCCCGGCTGATGACCGGTGAGATCCCGGCTCTCCCCCTCTCCGTCATTATTTAATGCAATGTATTGATAATCATCGCCAAAGTGCAGCCATTGGCGCGGTTTGCCATACCAGCTTCCATCCCCACCGCCCCGAATCTGCCAATGGGGAAAGGCGGCTTTGTAAAAGTTCAGGCTCTTTTCCAGGTCATGCACGACCAGATTAATGTGTTCCAGATGTACCATGATTGCGTTCCTTGTCGTTATTGCGTGCGAATATTTGATTTCAGTATTTACGTTTTTCCACCCGCCAGGGGGGATTCAGGCGATTTTCGGCGGCATAAAACAACTTGATGGTATTGCCGCTGGGGTCGGTCAGTTCAGCCTCACGCCACAGCCAGGGTTTATCTTCCGGCTCTCCTTTAAAAGAGAGGCCTCGGGATTTCAGTTCTGCCACCCACTCGTCCAGTCGCTCACTCTCAAAGTAGAGACAGTGGCCCGGTGAGGGCGGCTCCTTGCGCAGGTGCAGGGAAAAACTCTCGTCACCCTCAGGCAGGGCGAAGCGGGCATAGTGCGGCGTATCCACTATCTGTATCGCGCCCAGTGTCAGATAAAATTCCACGGCGGCCGCCATATCGGTCACGCTCAGGGTGATTTGATTCAGTCTCATCTTGCCTCCTGTGTCAGTGCGGTGTGGTTACATGCCGTATCGAAACGGATCCCGGTACTGACGCATTGGCAACAGCAGCTCAGTGTAGTGGCCAAGCAGGGCCACAGACTCGGCAATCCGCTCGCGTATGGCCTTATCCCGGCTGCTTTGCTCGCCTTCTGCCACCGGGTGGAGTACCTCTTCCACATTCCGTACTATCAGGTTGGCGGGAATAAACACCATCTTGTTGTTTTTATTGCCACTTACCATGAGTTCACTCAGTGGGAACACCCCATTGACGCTGGATGAAACCGACACGAGAAGCGCGGGTTTATGGCCGGACACGGGTACGCTGGCATTCATCAACAGTTGCTTCAGCACTGGCGTTGCCATGCCGCTCCACTCGGGGGTGATGAGCACATAAGCATCGCTGGCGCTGAGCTTGGCCTCGATGATGGCCCAGTCTTCGCCCTTGCTCTCGTGGCTGTCGCCATCCCAGAAAGGCAGGGCGTAATCAGCCAGATCTATCACTTCTACGTCGCTGAAGCTGTGGCTTTGCGCCTTGATGAATTCGGCTACCCTGCCGCTTTGTGAACCCCGGCGCTGACTGCCGTTGATGATGCTGAGTTTCATGGTGGCTTTCCTTATTAGTAAAGTTTTTTGTTTCTAAATTAATTTGTAAGGTAAATACTTTACTTAATTATGTAAAGCTAAAAATAAACAAAAAAGTTTACTTAATACTTTTGTTATCCATAATAGAGCCCAGAACAGCCGTAACTGTGTATTGGATGAAACCATGAAAACCTGCCAAAAAATCCTCGATTTGCTGAAACAGCAGGGGCCTATGACCGCCGCTGGTCTGGCCGAATCGCTGGGGCTGACCTCCATGGGAGTCAGGCAGCATCTGCAGGCCATGGAAGCCGAAGGCAATCTCGCCTATGAAGATATCAGCGAGGGCCGCGGCCGCCCGGCACGTTACTGGACCCTGACCGACGCTGCGCAAAAACACTTTGGCGATCGCCACAGCGAACTGACATTAAGGCTGATTGATTCGGTTAAGGTGATTTTTGGCGATGTGGGTATGGATGCCCTGATAAGTCACCGGGAAGCGGCCTCAGAGCAGGCGTATCTTGAGCGTATGGCGGGCGAGACCACCCTTGCCGGGCGCATAGCACAGCTTGCGGCCATTCGCAGCGAAGAAGGCTATATGGCGACCGTGGCAAACGAAGGCGATGTCTGGTGGCTGTACGAGAATCACTGCCCCATTTGCGCGGCAGCAACCAGCTGCCAGAGCTTTTGCCGCTCGGAGCTTATGTTGTTTCGCCGCTTGCTGGGGGAAGGCATTACTGTGGAGCGCAGCGAACACATTATTGAAGGGGCGCGCCGCTGCGCCTATCGCATCACTGCGGCCATGGCCGATTAAGGCGCAGAACTATGATTTCCCCCCGGGGCAGACTCGATAGTTTTTTGGCCAAAACCCTCAATATCCCCAAAAAAGCGGTGCGCGAACTGCTTAAAGCCGAGCGGGTGACTGTGGATGGCAAGGTAGCGCTGGAGATGGCGCTGCAAATCGGCCCGTTCAGTCAGATTTACCTCGGCGATACCGCCCTTCGCGCCGACACACCGCGCTACCTGATGCTCAATAAACCCGTGGGCGTGGTATCGGCTACCAAAGACAAAGAGCACAAAACCGTGCTCGACCTGATCCCCGAGGCGCTCAGAGCCGGACTGCACATAGTCGGCAGGCTGGATTTGAATACCTCGGGACTGGTGCTTTTATCCAACGACAGCCGCTGGTCTGAATCCATGATGCAGCCCGGTGCCCATGTGCCCAAGGAATATTGGGTGACCCTGGAACATCCGCTGACCGAGGACTATATCGCCGCTTTTGAGCGCGGCTTTTACTTTGAGACTGAAGGCATCACCACCCTGCCTGCCAGGCTTGCCATCCTCGGTGAGCGTGAGGCGAGGGTGGAGCTGTGCGAAGGCAAGTACCACCAAATCAAGCGTATGTTTGGCCGCTTTCAAAACCCGGTTGTTGCACTGCACCGGCACCGAATCGGCGCCCTGATGCTGGATCCCGGGCTCGCCCCCGGGCAGTGGCGACCACTCACCGACGATGAAAAGCTGGCTTGCCTGAAGGGCGCCAAGCCGCCAAACGACTTCAGGCCGATCGCCGAGAACCCATAAAAAAGACTGAAATTTCAGTCTTTTTTTACGCCCGGATAAGGGGGATTGGCTCAGGTCCTGGCCGGTTTAAGGGAGATCCACAGCTTGATGTGGCCTTTGACCACCACCACGCCGTCTTTGTCGTAGGCGGTTACCGGCACCAATAAATCGCCTTCCTGCCAGTCTTCTGGTTTAACCTCTGCCACACAGCGGATATCGCTGCCGGCCTTGGAGGTGTAATCCAGGCTCATGCCTTTGGGGATCCAGCGCAGATGTGGCGGAATTGAGGCTTCGGCCATCACGCCCATGGCCATCTCCAGGCCGTTACAGATGGCAATCACGTGCACTGTCTTGATGTGGTTATGCACGGCGCTGCGCTTTTTGATAAAGCATTCGCAGTAGTTGGGCCTAAGCTCGGTAATCAGAGGCTTGATGGTGCCAAAGTAGGGCGCCATACGGGCCACCATTTTGGAAAAAATCACTCTGCCAAAGGGATAGGGAATGAGCTTCTGGTAAAGGGCCATTACCTTGTTGGGTTTGCCTGCCATGGTTTTGCTTCCTGTCTGTGGGTGCTGCATCTTGTTATTCGGGCGCCGTGGTTGCTGTGCTATAAATTTGCAACTGGTCTGGCCTGTTTGTTTTGTCGCAGTGTAACATGCCATTAACCATCTGCAAGAGGGCCCGGCTTTATGTCGGTGCTGTGGGGGAAGCCCGGCGGCTTTCGTGCCCGTCTAACACAAAGTTCATTTTCAGCCGCTGCCAAGCCGACATATAATCGGCGGCAACAATAAGGACAGTGTCGGCCAAGTGCCGGTATTTTTTGGGGAATTGGGTGAACAACTTACTGACTTACTTTAAAGGGCTCGCCATGGGCGCGGCCGACGTGGTACCCGGTGTTTCCGGCGGCACCATTGCCTTTATCACCGGTATTCTGGACAAGCTGCTGGACAGCGTGCGTGCCATTAATCCCTCACTCATCAAAGTGATCCGTGAAGAGGGTGGAAAAGCAGCCTGGGCGCGTATCAACGGCACCTTTCTGGTGTGCCTGCTTGGCGGTATTCTCACCAGCATCTTCAGCCTCGCCAAGCTGATTTCGTACCTCCTGGCACATCACCCCATTCCGGTTTGGTCTTTCTTCTTTGGCCTGATTTTGGTGTCTGTGTGGCATATGCTGCGGCAGGTTAAGGGCTTCGATGCCGGGCGTATTGCGCTCTTTATCCTCGGGGCTGTGGTGGCCTGGGGGATTACGGTTCTCACCCCCACAGAAATACCCGCCACCTATCTTAACGTGTTCCTCGGCGGTGCCATTGCCATTTGCGCCATGATTTTGCCGGGCATTTCCGGCAGCTTTATCCTGCTCTTGCTCGGCCTCTACCCTGCGGTGCTCGCTGCTGCCAAGGGCTTACAGCTGGACGTCCTTGCCTGTTTTGCGGCGGGTGCCGTTTGCGGCATCCTGAGTTTCAGCCACCTGCTGTCGATGCTGTTACGCAAATTTCACGACGCCACCATCTTCTTCCTCACCGGCTTGATGCTGGGCACCCTGGGTAAAATCTGGCCCTGGAAAGAAACCTTAAGCTGGCGCACCAACTCCCACGGCGAGCAGGTGCCTCTGGCGCAGCAAAACCTTACGCCCTGGGGATTCGAGCAGCTTACCGGTGAATCTTCCCAGCTGGGTTTTGCCATCGTCTGCGCCTTAGTGGGTATCGCTCTGGTGCTGATTATCGAGAAACTGGGCGAAGGTAAGCCGAGCCGCTGATTTGGCTTCCGCGCACTGATTACGAATACTGAAAAGCCCGCTATTGCGGGCTTTTTGTTGGGGGCTTGCCGAATTATTGGAAGCGGCCTTTCTGCTGATGTGCGCTTACGTTTATGTTTGAGTCAGTATCCTAATCGATGTCAGTATCGACATTGTTACGGCATAAACTTCGCGTCTTTATCAGCCGTTGCTTAACTTTTGCTCGCCAAGCTCGGTGGCTGTAAGTTACAGTTTTAGCTCAATTATTTTTTAATCTGTATCCCATGGCGTGCGCTATTTACAGCCTTGGCGATGCGGAGCGGGATTGGCTTACAGGATGTGCTTATGGATGAGAATACACGGACGCTTAAAGTGCATTTACGACAGTTACGGGCTGTGCTGCTGAAGATGCTTGTTGCAGCCCTTTTTATCGGTGGTGCCATAGCGCTGTTTCGTTTTGGGCTGTTGCCGCTTTTGGGCAAGTTGTTGTCCCTCGGGGAGGGCGAGCTTGCTGCACTGCGCCGAGGCGGCATTTTAGTGTGCCTGCTGCTGGGTTACTGGGGCTATGTGCATGTTGCTGAAAAGCGCCGCCCCACAGAGCTTGCCCTCAGGCCCGCCAGCATTGCCCTGGGTGCCTTGCTGGGGGTTGCCATGATTGCGCTGGCATCATGGCTGCTGTTTGCAACCGGGGTGTATCAGCTCAATGAATATCGGGGTTTCAGCAGTGCGCTTTTTGGGGTTGCCGGGGTGATTATTGTGGCGGCCACCATTGAAGAAGTGGTGTTTCGCGGCGTGATGTTTCAGGCACTGGAAAGCGCCTGGGGCACGGTGGCGGCGCTGTGGCTGCAATCACTGATTTTCTCGGTTCTGCACATCGCTAATCTTGACAGCAATCTGGGTACGCCGGAACTGGTGGTTACCGTGATTTCAGGCACCCTGATAGGGGCGTTCTGGACAGTGCTGTTTGTGCAGAGCCGCAATATCTGGGTGGTGGCTGCCAACCATGCAGCCTGGAATTTTGCCGTGCTGCTCACCGGGCTTCCGCTTTCCGGGCTGGACGACTGGCGCGCGCTTGCCCCCCTTGAGAGCAGCTATATCGGTCCCAATTGGCTCAGTGGCGGCACAGTCGGGCCGGAAGATAGCATAGTCACAGTGGTGCTGGTGGCTTTGGCGCTGATTGCCATGCTGCTGTGGCTTGGCAAACGCGGACGCTTTTTAGCACCGGTACAGGCCAAGCCCTTAAGTCCGATTGCATCGTCAGCTGGTGTCGGTTGAAGCGGCTTTTGCATGAAGAGCAGCATGAAGAGCAGCATGAAGAGCAGCATGAAGCGCGGCATGAAGACCGGCATAAAGAGCTGCCTGTGCGCAAATACGCCCATGCTCACTTTTCATCCCAGATGATTTTTGCTAAGTTGGAAATCAAATTGAAAAACAGTGTGTTGTGACGGTTTTCTCTGGTTGCTCGAGGGTGGAAACGCTCAGTACAACAGGCGGATACAAACGCGCATGCGCACGATACAGTTGTTAGATTTCTACAAACAAATGTAGGTTCATCAAAAGTAAAGGATTATGAATGGAACAAGTAAAAATAGGATTGATGCTTCCTGGAGCTACATTCTTTAATGATCATAATGTAAACCCTACATGGAAAGGTCATGTTAAAACACATGATTCAGTAGTGGTTGCATATGTAAAAAAAGTTACAGTTCAAGAGCTTTATGCCGAATGTGTATGCGCTGTAATAGGTCGTTCACTTGGATTATCCATTCCAAAACCTATTATTGTTAAGGTTACGCATACCGTTTTTGAAGAAATTCCTGAAGGTGAATATGCTTTAGCATTTGGATCTGAAGATGCAGGTTATCCAAGTTTTCGAAGGTACTCCAAAAGTGAAGAGGCATTAGAAAAGCTCAAAAACTACTCAAGAGTATTAGATATTGGTGTTTTTGATGAGTGGATCGCCAACTGGGACAGAAATGTAGGAAACATACTTTATGATGGCGGTGATAAATTTTCTTTCATAGACCATGAAAATGCTTTGGACCTATCTTTAGATGAAAGTGACTCAGCTAAAGATAACCAAATCATTAGAGTTATATATTCATTAAAAAGTGAATTTGAGAAACATAAAATTATTAGAGATATTGACGTAGGAATAACTCGCCAGTACAAAGAGTTTCCTTTTTCTCTGATTTCAGAAAAAACCTATGCCAGTTCTTACTTATCCCAAGAGCAGATTATAAAGGTTATAGGGTTTCTTGAGAAAAGAACTGAGCACATTAAAATATTAATGAATCGAAGACTGGGAATTCAACAACAGGAGATGGCGTTATGAATACATTAGAAGAGCTATTTCCATCTGAACCTACATTTTTTGGCACATGGCAAACTCTTTATTTAGAACCTATTGTTGGTTCTGGAGAAAGAATATCTGTTGCCGTTGTGGCTATTGGAAATAACAATCAATATGGAATAATACAAGCAATCAGATCTGAATTACTTGAGTGCTTATATGGTTCACAATCTCAAAATATGCAAAGTATTATTGATTGGCTAATTGAGTCAGCATCAAATGAGCTTAAGCTTCATAGAAGCTTATCTGAGTGGACTGCTCCTTTTGGTGGAGTAATATTAGGAAGCATACATCCTGCTGCTGATGACAGCATCGAAGGCATATTGAAACAAGCTATACGCTTTACTGCTAGTTTAAGCACTCTTGCTCTTGATGCTGAGAGAGAGGAAGATGAATTCCAGTCAAAACGTTATAGTGAACAATGGGCAACAAGTATTTTTGATGAAATAAAAACAATAAACCCTAACTTATCTAACTGTTTTAAAAAGCGTTTAAAAATTAGCGAAAGCAATTTATTAACTTCGTTTGGATTCATGAATGAGAAATATGTTTCAAACTTTGGCTTGCTTGTTCCTACAAGACTATCAACTTCCTTAAATAATGTGAAAGCTAAGCTGTTTGATTTGGAAGCGCTAAAGAAATCACAGGTGTTAATTAAACCCCAAATATATGAAATTATTATTGGCACACCATCTTTGTCTGATCCAACGTTAACTGACACATCAGTAAAAAGATTAAGAGAAACTATTGATATGGTTACTGAAGTTGCCGCATCAGAAGACATTAAACTATTTAGAGCTGAAAATGCGAGAGAAGCTGCTATTCATATAAATAAAATCGCAGCTTAGAAAGCTAACAAGAAAATTCAGGTGAAGCCTACGGCGCAACTGATTTAGGCGTTAATCTCCCAGAACCGCACGCCTCTGCTCAGTAGCGCCAACCACCTCGCCATGGCGCTTTACACCAGTACCTGCTGCAATACCCGCTGCCAGTTGCCGCCCATGATTTTATCGGCGTCAGCGGCGCTGAAGCCTGCATCCTTGAGGGCATCGTGGATGCGGCTCATGCGCTCAATGTGATTGAGTTCGGGGATAACCACGTGCACCGGCTCATGGTCGAAGCCGAGTACCTTTTTGGCCCGCAGGCTGTGCCACCAGTCCAGATACTCCTTCACCCCTTCGGCGTTGTCATTGTTGAGTTTGAGCAGGTTTTCCTGGCCGCGCAGGGGATAGTCGTTGGCAATGGCGACCGCGTCGATACCTCCCACCCTGGCCACGTGCTTCAGCTGTGCCAGATAGTGCTCAACCGTGGGAGTGCTGCTGGTGGTCAGCCAAAAGCTCATCATAAAGGTCCCGAATACACCGCCACTGTCTGCGATGGCGCGGATCACCTGATCCGGTGAACAGCGGGCATGGTTGACGATGGCACGGGCCGCACCGTGGCTTTGCACCACCGGCATGCGGGAGGCAGCTATGGTGTCCAGCGCGGTTTGAGGGCTGGAGTGACTCAGGTCGATGAGAATGCCGCTGTCGTTGAGCTTATCCACCAGGGCATAGCCCTTGGGGCTCAGGGGGAGATTGAGGCCGCCGTGCTCATCGCTGTCCAGTGCGCCACCGGCAAAGCTGTTGCCATAGTGATGGGTGAGCTGCATTACCCTGAGGCCCTTTTGGTAGAACTCATCCACCTGTGACAGGCGTTCTTCTACGCAGTCTGCCCCCTGAATTTGAAAAAAGACCGCGGTGCGGCCCGACTCACGGGCGTTTTTGATGTCTTTGGCTGAAAGCCCCTGCAGCAGCTGCCCCGGGTTATCGCTGACGCGTTTTCCGGCGTCGGCAATCGACTTGATGCAGGCGTTGTAGGTGCGCTTGTAGTTGAGGGTGCCATCTTCCTGTTTTACTTCTTCGATGGCGGAGATATCGCACAGGTAGGCCGAAAGACCGGAGGCGGCGAGATCGTCCAGAGAGTCCGGTAAAAACGACAGGCCATCTATGTAGAGTGGTCGCAGTGACTTGGCGGCAAGCACGCCGGTGGGCAGGGCAGATAAGAGGGCGCTGGCGCCGAGGGCTTTTATCAGGCTGCGCCGGTGAAGATTGGTCATGGGGTATCCTCGCGGCTTAATTCTTTGATGCGGTTTGCCAGGGCATACACGCCATTGGTGCGTGATGGGCTGAGCTGCCCCTCCAGCCCGAGGGCGCTGAAATAGGCCGCTGCATCGAATGCGGCAAGCTCGTCGCTGGTTTTGCCCGAGCAGGCGCCCAGCAGCAGGGCTATCAGGCCGGTGACAATGCGCGCCTCAGAGCCGGCAATAAAATAGTGTTTTCCCTGCTCGCCATGATGATACAGCCAGGCGGCGCTCTCACAGCCGCGCACTCTGGCATCCTCGGTTTGCCACTCGGGCGAAAGGGGCGCCAGGGCTTTGCCACCCAACATCAGGGCACGGTACTTTTCCTGCCAGTTGGGGGCTTGCTGCACCTGATTAACCAGCTGCGCGAGCGGGGCACTGCTGCTGTGATGGCGGCTTAAAAAGTCGGTGGGGGTGGGACGTAGTTCCATGGTTTCCTCGCAGCAGATCATGGGCATAAGAGTTCGGCCGCTTCTTTGACGGCGGCGAGAAAACGGTCGATATCATCCGGGCTGGTGTAAAGGCCGATGGAAGCACGGCAGCAGCCTTTTACGCCCATCAGACTCATCAGCGGCATGGCGCAATGATGGCCGCAGCGAACTGCAATTCCCTGTTGATCCAACAAGATACCTACATCCTGATGATGTTCATCCCCCAGGTTGAAGGCGATGGCGCCGCTGTTGGGGGCAGCCCCCGCAGCATCGCGCGGGCTGTGAATGCGGATTTGCAACACCGCCTCAAGCCCGGCACGCAGCCGGGCCATAAGGTCATGCTCGTGGGCCAGTACTGCTTGCCTGTCGAGGCTATTGATAAAGTCGATGGCGGCCCCAAGCCCGATGACAGAGACGATAGGCGGCGTGCCGGCCTCAAGCCGGTTTGGCAGCTCGCCAAATTCGGTGCCGGTAAAGCTTACCGTCTTTATCATCTCGCCACCTGTGAGAAGCGGCGTAAGGGTATCGAGCACCTCATAGCGGCCATAGAGCACACCCACGCCATCGGGCCCATACATCTTGTGGCCGGAGAACACATAAAAGTCGCAGCCGATATCGGTCACATCCACCCGCTGGTGGGCCACGGCCTGAGCACCGTCCACCAGCGTGAGGGCACCTTTGGCGCGGGCCATGGCGCAGAGTGTGTTGACGTCATTCACTGTGCCCAGCACGTTGGATACATGACCGAGCGCCACCAGGGCGGCGCCTGCTTCGAGCTGTGCTTCGAAGGCGGCGGTATCCAAACGCAGTTCTGCCGTCAGGGGAATGGCTTCCACCCTGGCACCGGTTTGCGCGGCAAGCTGCTGCCAGGGCACCAGATTGGCATGGTGGGCGGCGCTGTCTACCAGGATGACATCGCCGGAATTAAGGCGGTGTTTAAGCCCATTGGCCACCAGATTGATGGCCTCTGTGGTGCCGTGGGTGAAGATAATTTCTTCCCGGCGGCCGGCATGGACAAAGGCTTTGAGTTTATCCCGCACGGCTTCGTAACTTGCGGTGGCGCGGCCCGACAGGGTATGGGCGGCGCGGTGCACGTTGGCGTTGTCTGTGGTCAGAAAGTGCGCCATGGCATCCAGAACCTGCCGGGGCTTTTGACTGGTGGCGGCTGTGTCCAGATACACCAGCGGATAGTCGCCAATGTGTTGGTCAAGTGCAGGGAACTGGTTACGAAGGCTGGAAATGTTCATTAAAACGCTGTCAAAGCAATAGCCGAAAAGGGATTGAGTCGATCTTTAAGGATTTGCGCGGCCATTGCAAGGCCGCGCCGGGATTGAAACAGGAATTGACGCAATATTTGATGAGTATTGGCAGCCCGTAACTTAAGGGCAGGGTAAACGGTAGATTTCCCCGAGGGCATTGATGCGCTCAAAAAGCGCCTCGGGCAGGCTGACATCGAGGCTGTCGATGTTCTCTTTCAGCTGCTCCACCGAGGTGGCGCCTATGATATTGCTGCCCACAAAGCTGCGGCTGTTTACAAAGGCCAGCGCCATTTGCGCCGGACTTAAATTGAACTCCCGCGCCAGATTCACATAGGCCTCGGTGGCTGCTTTGGCATGGTCGCTGCTGTAGCGGGCAAAACGCTTGAACAGGGTCAGGCGTGCCTGCTCCGGCCATTCGCCGTTGAGGTATTTTCCGCTTAAGGTGCCAAAGGCCAGTGGCGAGTAGGCCAGCAGCGGCAACTCTTCCCTGTGACTGATTTCGCTCATGCCCACTTCAAAACTGCGGTTAAGCAGGTTGTAGGGGTTTTGAATCGAAACGATGCGGGGCAGACCATGTTTTTCGGCCAGATGCAGGTACTTCATGATGCCCCAGGGGGTTTCGTTGGAGACACCGATATAACGGATTTTCCCCACCCGAATGAGCTCGGCCAGGGCCTCGAGGGTTTCGATAATGGGGGTTTGGTGCTCGGCATCGTCACGCTTGTACATCAGCTCGCCGAAGAAATTGGTGTTTCTGTCGGGCCAGTGCAGCTGATACAGGTCGATGGTGTCTATGCCCAGACGGGTTAGAGATTGATCCACGGCTTCGTGGATGTTGTTCCAGTCCAGTGCCATCTTGGGGCGGATATAGTCGCCCTTGCCTCCGTGGGCACAAATCTTGGTGGCGATCACCAGTTCATCGCGATTGCCACGGGCCTTAAGGTAGTTGCCGAGGATCTCTTCTGTCGCCCCCTGGGTCTCGGGGCGGGGCGGCACAGGATACATTTCGGCGGCGTCGATAAAGTTGATACCCCGGCCAATGGCGTAGTCCAGCTGTGCAAAGGCGTCGGCCTGGGTATTTTGTTCGCCCCAGGTCATGGTGCCAAGGCACAGGGAACTGACCTCCAGATTGGAGTGGGGCAGGCGGCGGTATTCCATCAAAACATCCTCAGCATAATAGGCGTTATGAGTTTGAAGCTATCAAGTCTGGCTGATAAAGCAAGGCAGCACAGGGCCTTGCCTTATCGCTTGCACAAAATTGCATCAGAGGGAGAGGCGCTTAAGCATGGGGATTTCGCAGGCGTCGTGGCCGGTGTTGCCCATGGGGGCGGTCAGGTGTTCAAAGCCCAGTGATTCGTAGAGCTTTACGGCTTCGTGGAGCACAGCCGTGGTCTCCAGGTAGCACTCCCTGTAGCCTTCCTGGCGGGCGAAGGCGAGGCTGTGGTTGGCAAGCCGTCTGGCAAGGCCTTTGCCACGAATCACCGGCAAAAAGTACATTTTTTGCAGCTCGCACACCCCGGGTTCACTGGCGAGTGGGGCAATGCCGCCGCCCCCCAGCACCTGGCCATCCTGACAAATCACCCAGTAGGCAGCGCCGGGCACACTGTACACCTCGCTCAGGCAGTCGAGGGTCTTGTCGGCGACGCCGTAGCCCTTGTCCGGCGTCAGTCCGTATTCCGCTGACACTTCGCGGATCACCGCCGCAATGGCGGCATCGTCGTCGGGGGTAAGTGGGCGGATTTCAATGCCGTCCTGTGCCTTGGCCTGCACTATGGCCCGCTGAAAACGTCCCAGTGCCAGGGCAATTTGCCCCGCTTCTTCGTCGGTCAGCTGGGCCAATACCTGCAGGAAGTAGTTGTCCTGCTGCTCGTCGAGACGCTCGAGCATGGTGCGGCCTTTGGCGGTCAAACTGGCTTGCAGACTGCGGCTGTCCCTTTGGTGCACCCGGGTTTCCACCAGTTTTTTTTCCACCAGATGGGTCACTGCCCTGCTGGCATTGGATTTGTCGATATTCAGTAGCTGAGCGAGCTGTTTGATGGACAGACTCTGCTGCCCCAGTTCAATGAGGGCATGTGCCTGAACGGGGCTTAGGGGCAGTTTGCCAACGGCGCCGGCCAACATGCCGAGCTGACGTATCAATTGCCGTGAAAGCTGGCGGACTTCACGGGCTTGGGATTCCTGAACTTGGGTGCTTCTGACCATGATGCGGTTTGGTTGGTTGCGAATTACAACCAATCTAACAGTTTTTTAACCTTAGGCAAGGGGGCGGGTACCATTATCGATACAGCTCGGGGTGCAGCAGTGGTGCCATGGCGAGGATCAGGGCCTGACGGTAACTGCTGCCACGACTCTCGGCGTTGTGGGTCAGTAAGCCGATGGCACCCACATCCTGTTTGATGTTCACAGTATTGAACATTCTGTCCATCACATGTCCCAATTCTTCACCGGCCTGAAGGGCGGCATAAATCTGCTTTGGCAAGGGTAGCTGGCTGCTTCTGCCCACCGACATCTCACCCGACTCTGTGACTATGGCTACGTAGGCAAAGGTGGCCGGTCCGTCTTCCAACTCGTCCACGCCACCTTCCATGGCGATATAGAAGTGGGCGTTGCCCAGTTCATGACAGGCCTTGGCACGGTTGATGGCACCCAGGCGGGTGTCGGCGGTATTCATGGGCTGGTCCGGTACGCCGGATGGCACGGAAACGCCATGGCATTCGACGTCGGCCTGGGGGTACAAAGCCTCGATGGCGCCTTTGGCGGCGGCAACCTTGATAGGGTTTTTGGAGCCCACCAGCACCTTGATGTTTGTTAATGTCATTGTGTTAATTATTTCCAACATGTAGACGTTTGTTTAAATGGCTGTTTAAATGGTCCGAGGTGTTTTTGCTCGAATCGAACCGCTATTTTGGCGTTAGCGGCGAGCCGGGGCAAGCACCCTTCGGGATACGACATATGCTCCTCTTTTTTGCGTTCCTTTTTTAAAGGGATACAGGGGTTCCTGTCGCAGGAAAGGGGATTCTAACGAGACTAATAATGATGACATTCAACAAACTCTTTATCGCCATGGGGCTGGGCAGCATGATCTTGCTGACCGGCTGTAACGACAGCGACAACGACGCTGTGACGACACCTCCCACCGACACATCGCTGCAGGCCTTTGCGCCGGATGGCAAGCTCTCAGTCAACATTCGCCGCACCTCTTACGGGGTGCCCCATATCAAGGCCGACAACCTTGAGAGTTTGGGCTTTGGCAATGGCTATGTGCAGGCACAGGATAACCTCTGCATTCTGGCGGATGGCTTTATCAAGGCCAATTCAGAGCGCTCGCTGTATTTTGGACCCCATGCCAGCCTGGATTTCACCACGGGTATGCCAAAGTCGGAAGATAACGGCAACCTTATCAGTGACTTTGCCTACAAGGCACTGAAGGTAAGGGTGCTGGCGGAGGCCAAATGGCCAAGCTTCAGCGACAATTCCCGCGCCCTGATATCCGGTTTTGTTGCCGGTTACAACCAATACCTCAGTGATGTGGCCGAAGGCAAAGAACAGGCTGAGCCTTTCTGTGCCGGCCAACCCTGGGTGAAGCCCATAGTACCGGAAGATGTGGTGACTTATCTTTTCTCCATCGCCCTCTTGCCCGGTGCCGCTAACTTTCTCGACCTGATTTTTTACGCCAACCCCGGTGATGGAACCGAGTATTTGCCGCGTATCGTGGGACCAGCTGCTGTTACCGCATCAGCCAAGTCGGCATCTGCTTCGGCCGCCACCAGGGCGTTTGCGGACGATGTCAATCAGCGCCTCATTGCACGCGCTGCGCGCATTCAAACACCGGACACCAACCCAAGGGATTTGGGCTCCAATGGTTGGGGGCTTGGCAAGGATAAAACCGAAAACGGCCGTGGCATGGTGCTTGGCAACCCCCACTTCCCCCACACGGGTAATCTGAGATTCTGGCAGTCCCATGCCACCATTCCCGGTCATCTGGATGTGATGGGCGGCTCTTTGGTGGGTATGCCCGGTCCTATCAATATCGGCTTTAACGAAAACCTCGCCTGGACCCATACCTTCTCCACTGCCGAGCACTTTATTGTGTATCAGCTGGAGCTTAAATCAGGCGACAGGATGCAATATCTGGTGGATGGCCAAGCCAAAGATATCCATGAGGAAACGGTACAGGTGCTGGTGAACGCTGGACCGGCGGGCATTCTGGTGGCGGAAAAAGAGGTGTACTACACAGATGATGCCGTGATGATAGAGGCGCCTGCCAACCTCGCGCCCTTTGGCTGGGATGATGGCCAGGCCTTTATGCTCAAAGATGCCAACATGGCCAATATGGACCCGGTGGACCATTGGCTGGCCATGAACCTGGCCACCAACAAAGATGAGTTCCAGCAGGCATTCAAAGACTATGATGGTGTCATCTTCAACAACACCATGTATGCCGATAAAGAGGGTAATGCCTTCTACATCGACGACTCCACAGTGCCCGGCTTGTCGGATGCCGCCGTGATGCTGCTGCGCACCGAGCAGGCCATTCGTGATGGCCGCGCTCAGGCCGGCTTTACCATATTGCCGGGGAACACCTCGCTGTTTGCCTTCGATGGTCCCATGCCATACGACAGGGCGCCCAAGCTTGAGCGCAGCGACTTTGTGCAAAACTCCAATAACTCCTTCTGGTCAACCAACCTTGCGTCACCGCTGGAGTTCTTCTCGCCCATGTATGGGCCGGAGCGTGGCCGCTTAACCCTGCGTACCCGCATGGGACTTAAACTCATGGGTGAGGCCGGTGGCACCGACGGCAAGTTCAACCTCGACGAGCTGGAAGCGGCGGTGCTGGGTAACCACAGCTATCTGGCCGAGATGGTGTTGCCGGAATTGCTGGCCCAGTGTGATGCCCAGGGTTCAACCCCTGTGATGCTGGCTGAGGGCGTGTCCAAGGACATCAGCGCTGCCTGCGATGCGCTTTCCCGTTGGAACGGCAAGCAGGATAACGACAGCATTGGTGGGGCGCTCCTGCGTGAGTTCGCCCATAACTTCAGTGAAGACACCATGCTGACCGTGCCCTTTGATTTCACGGCTGCGGCGTCTACACCCAATACCCTGACCACCGATGGCAGTGCCCTCAAGGCGCTGGCATTGGCTGCGTTGAACCTTGAGAACGCTGGCTTTGCGGTGGATGCCCCTTTGGGCAACGTGCAGTTTGTGGAGCGCTCGCTGCCCAACGGTTTGCCAAGCGGCCAGCGTTTACCATGGCCCGGCAGTCACAACGCCGAGGGCGGCTTTAACGTGTTTTCCACCAGCACCAGTGGTGATGACACCCTTATCCCGCAGCACAGCTATGCGCCATCTCTGGATGTGCTCAGCGGCAAGCCACTGCGCTCAGGACTCACCGACAAGGGGTATCAAATTCGTTATGGTTCCAGTTGGATGATGGCGGTGAACTTTACCGATACCGGTGTGGATGCCCGTGGCATTCTGACTTACTCGGAAACCAGCAATATCCTCCGGCCAGAATTTGCCGACCAGACGCTGCTGTATTCTACCCAGAAGCGCTTCCGTCCGTTCCTGTTTGCTGAAGCCGATATTGCGGCGGACGTAAAAGAGACGCTGGAGCTCTCGGGCGACAGCATTCGTTAACATTTGCAGCAAACTGCTCAGAAAAAAACCGGCCCCAGAGGCCGGTTTTTGTTTGTCAGGCCACGCGCACAGGCTCCCTTGTATCCGCTTGGTTGCCAGCGGTTAAACGCGGGTTAAGAGATGGCAACTTAACTGAAAATAAATTACGTGACATGCGGGATCGCGATCCCAATATCAGCGTTAAGTGAAATTTAATTACGAAAAACAGCCGTCGATCAAAGGCGGGCTCTTGCCTTTTGACTATCCTTGCCGCGAATTTTGAGTCGCGACCCATACACCAGCGTCCATCACGACTCAGACCCCAACGTTTATCGCACCTCTGGTGCCAAGGTTGAGCCCATGTCCAACGAAACCATCACAGCCCCTGCCACCCAGGCAAGCATCTCTTCCACCGTTTCACAGCCCCACAAAGCCACGCCCAACAATGCCATGCCCTGGACGGCGCAGGATACCACCTGGATGCTGAGCCTGTTTGGCACCGCCGTGGGCGCAGGCATTTTATTTTTGCCCATTAATGCCGGTATGGGAGGCTTCTGGCCACTGGTGGTGATGGCGCTTTTGATTGGTCCCATGACGTATCTCGCCCACCGGGGGCTGTCGCGTTTTGTGTGCTCTTCATCCATTGCCGGAAGCGATATCACCCAGGTGGTGGAAGAGCATTTTGGCAAGGGCGCAGGTAAAGCCATTACTGTGCTGTATTTCTTCGCAATTTATCCCATAGTGCTCATCTATGGTGTGGGCATTACCAATGTGGTCGACAGCTTTATGGTCAACCAGCTTGGCTTGGAGTCGCTGCCGCGCTGGCTGCTTTCGGGCGTACTTATCCTCGGCATGATGTCGGTGATGGTGGCCGGTGAAAAGATAATGCTCAAGGTGACCCAGTTTTTGGTGTACCCCCTGGTGGCGATTCTTGCCTTTATGTCGCTGTACCTGATGCCTAACTGGAACCTGGCCGCCGTAAAGGAGGTCCCTGCCGTTGGTGACTTCCTCGGCACCATCTGGCTGACTATTCCCGTGCTCATTTTTGCGTTTAACCACTCGCCCGCCATCAGTCAGTTTGCGGTATCACTTAAGCGCGACCATGGCAGCAATGCGTCCCGCAAGGCCGATATCATCCTGCGCAACACCGCCATGATGCTGGTGGGCTTTGTGATGCTGTTTGTGTTCTCCTGCGTGCTGTCGTTAAGCCCGGCGCAGCTGGCCGAGGCCAAGAGCCAGAACCTGCCGATTCTGTCGTACCTCGCCAACGTGTTCGACAGTGGTTTTGTCAGCTACTTTGGCCCCTTCATTGCCTTCGTGGCCATAGTGTCTTCCTTCTTCGGCCACTACATGGGCGCCAGCGAAGGTATGAGCGGCATTATCAAGAAGCAGCTTGAAGGTAAAGGTAAACCAGTGGATGAAGGCAAACTGAACCGCTTTATTCTGGGCTTTATGTTCCTGACCATCTGGGCGGTTGCCGTGATTAATCCCAGTATCCTCGGCATGATTGAAGCCCTCGGTGGCCCCATCATTGCCGCCATCCTGTACCTGATGCCCATGTACGCCGTGTATCGGGTGCCAGCGCTCAAAGCCTACCGTGGCCGCATCAGCAATATCTTCGTGATCATTGCCGGTTTACTGTCGATGACAGCCATCCTCTACGGGCTGACCGCCTGAGTTGATTCAGGGGCGGCCCATGGCGTCGCCTCTGTATTTGGAGTCTTCCATGTTCAGTACCTTTGATATTTACAAGATTGGTATCGGGCCTTCGAGCTCCCACACTGTGGGCCCCATGAAGGCGGCGAAAGCCTTTGTGGATAGGCTTGATACCCTTAATCTTTCAGGTCGGATTGATAGCCTGAAAGCCGACGTGTACGGGTCCCTGTCGCTCACCGGCAAGGGCCACCACACTGACATCGCCATTGTGCTTGGCCTGATGGGCCAAAGCCCGGAATGTGTGGATATTGATGCCATTGGGGCCACCATAGCGGCCGTGAATGAATCCGAAACCCTGTGGCTTGAAAGCGGCAGACCGGTGCGATTTGCCCGGGATGCCATGGTGTTTCATCCCCATGCCTTGCCACTGCACGAAAACGCCATGACCCTGAGCGCCTTTGCCGGGGATGAGCTGCTGGCATCCAACACCTACTACTCCATAGGTGGTGGTTTTGTGGTGGAAGAGGCCGACTTTGGCAAGGCTCAGATTGGTGAGACCTTGTTTCCGTATCCTTTCGAGGATGCCGAACGGCTGGTGCAGCTATGCCGCGCCGAAGGGGTGAGCATTTCTACCTTGATGCTGGCAAATGAAAAGGACTGCCACAGTGAAGAGTATATTTACCGCGGATTTCGCGATATTTGGCTGACCATGAAGCAGGCCATTGACAGAGGCTGTCACACCGAAGGTGTGCTTGCCGGGCCGCTGCGGGTACCTCGCCGGGCCCCGGCGCTGCTTAAACAGCTGGAAACCAGCGGCCGTATCAGCGCCGACCCAATGGAAATTGTGGATTGGGTCAACCTGTTTGCCCTCGCCGTAAGTGAAGAAAACGCCGCCGGTGGCCGGGTGGTGACAGCGCCCACCAACGGTGCGGCTGGTATTATTCCGGCGGTGATGGCCTACTTTGACCGCTTTATTCAGCCCCTGGGGCAAAAGGAGTACAGCCGATTTTTGCTGGCATCTGCCGCCATCGGCAGCCTGTATAAGCGTAATGCCTCTATCTCTGGCGCTGAAGTGGGTTGCCAGGGCGAAGTGGGCGTAGCCTGCTCCATGGCCGCGGCGGGCCTGGCCGAACTCATGGGTGCAAGCCCAGCGCAGGTGTGTATGGCCGCCGAAATTGCCATGGAACATAACCTGGGGCTGACGTGCGATCCGGTGGCAGGCCAGGTGCAGGTGCCCTGTATCGAGCGTAATGCCATTGCGGCGGTGAAAGCCGTGAATGCTGCGCGCATGGCGCTGCGGCGCACTTCTGATCCTCGTGTGAGCCTGGATAAGGTGATTGCCACCATGTACGAAACCGGCAAAGACATGCACGCCAAGTATCGTGAAACCAGCCTGGGCGGCCTTGCCATCAAGGTCACCAGCATCTGTGACTAAACTGAAAAAGGCCATCAACGATGGCCTTTTTTATATGTAAAATTAACCTGTTATCAGCTCTTTGGCTTTTCTTCGTACATCAGGTAGTAGCTCTTCTCCATGCCGAGGGCCTCGTAGGTGCGCTGGGCATTGGCATTTTCCTGCTCCACATAGAGGCGGAAACTGGCGGCGCCACCTTCGGCTGCGGCCATGTCTTTGACGGCCTGATACAGGCGGGTGTAGATGCCCTTGCGTCTGTGCTCGGGTCGAATATACACGCTCTGGATCCAGTAGTAATCTTTGGCGCGCCAGTCACTCCACTCGAAGGTCACCATCAGGGAGCCGGCAATCTCACCATCGATATCGGCCACCAGATAAAAGCCCTTGGCCGGGTTGTCCAGCAGGGTGGAGACGCCCTTGGTGAGGGTGGCAGTATCGAGCTGTAACCTTTCGGTTTCCATGGCCATGGCCTGGTTAAAGTTGACGATATCGGTTAAGTCGGCCGCCACAGCCTTGCGTATGTTCATCGGTCATTCCTGTTATTGTTTTAGAGCCGCTAATCTAGCACAGGGATACCTGCTTATGCAGCCTGCGGGAGAAGAACGGAGAATTCCGGCTGATAACGGTCTGATATCGGAGAGCTCCGCCTGATGTAGTCGAATACGGGGAGCTCGGCCTGACGATAAAAATGTCTACCGCCTGGCATTCGACTAAAGTCGAATACGACTACACTTAGCTAAGGTCTGAGATAGGTGTGAATGTTGGGGGATCCTATGGCCAAGCGTATCCGTGTTGCGCGTCCCAATTTTTTTTCTAAGTCACATCAGATAGATAATTCGTTATATCACCAAGAGGTGCCGGGTGTTCAGCACCCTTTGCACTTTTGCCTGACGCTGGCGACCTTCGGGTTGTGGGGCTTGGTGTGGTGGTATCTTATCCTCAAACAGCAGGGCAAACGCGACATACTCACCGGCTTCGATGATGATTATTGGAGTTACCTCATTGAGCGTGAGCAGCCTCCGGCGGCCCTGTATCCTCAAAGATTCAATGCGGGGCAGCGCGGGACTTTTGATGCCTGAAGCCTGCTAACTTGTGAGGCCGATCCTCACGCCTTGCCACAGCAAATGTTAATATTCGCGCTCGGCTATCTCATGCCGAGCGCGCCGGGAAGGATACTTAGCGTGCCCCTTTGGCAAGTCTCATAAGGTTCAGAATGTCTGCTACTCCACCCGCTAATTTGTGGCGCCGCTGGTGCGCCGTGCCCCTTTGGCTGCAAATCCTCACCGGTATGTTGCTCGGTATTGGGGTTGGCCTTGTCCTTGGACCCGATGCCAGTGCCCTGAAACCCATAGGCACCCTGTTTGTAAACACCATCAAGATGTTGATAGTGCCCTTGGTATTTTGCTCGCTGATTGTGGGTGTTACCTCGATGCAGGATACCGCCCGCATGGGGCGCATCGGTTTTAAGTCCTTCGCCTTTTATCTGGCCACGACCGCCATAGCCATCTCGGTGGGCCTTATGGTGGGTTGGCTGCTTGAGCCTGGCGCGGGGCTGAGTCTCGAAGGCCATGACCTCAGTGCCGAAGTGAAAACGGCGCCGTCGGTGATGGACACCCTTATCAACATAGTGCCCACCAATCCGGTGGCGGCCCTGGCCAGTGGCCAGATTTTACAGGTGATTGTATTCGCCGTGGCCCTGGGGGTGGCGCTGGTGCTGATTGGTGACCATGGTAAGCCGGCCATCAAGGTGTTTGAGAGCCTTGCCGAAGCCATGTATAAACTCACCGACATGGTGATGAAGCTTGCCCCCTATGGCGTATTTGGTCTGATGGCCTGGGTCGCAGGCGAGTACGGCATTGATATGTTGCTGCCGCTGATTAAGGTGATTATTGCCGTGTATCTGGGCTGTGCCCTGCATATTCTGGGCTTTTATTCGTTGGTGCTTAAACTGGTGGCCGGGCTAAGTCCCATTCAGTTTTTTAAAGGCATCAGCAACGCCATGGCCGTGGCTTTTACCACCTCCAGCAGCGCAGGCACCCTGCCTGCCAGCATGAAGTGCGCCAGCGAGTATCTTGGCGTAAACAAGAAGATTTCCAGCTTTGTGCTGCCCCTTGGCACCACCATCAATATGGACGGCACGGCCCTGTATCAGGGGGTGACGGCGCTTTTTGTGGCGCAGGCCTTTGGGGTGGACTTAACCTGGGTTGATTACCTCACCATAGTACTGACCGCCACCCTGGCATCCATTGGTACCGCAGGGGTGCCGGGAGCTGGACTTGTGATGCTGACACTGGTGCTGACCACGGTGGGCTTGCCCCTTGAAGGCGTGGCCATTATTGCCGGTATTGACCGGATACTGGACATGGCCCGCACTGTGGTGAATGTGTCCGGTGACCTGGTGGCCACCACTGTGATTGCCCGCTCGGAGGGGGAAATTGATATTGCCCATTATAATGCCGACATGGAAACCAGTTCCGAGATGGCGCAGGCACGGGAAGACAGCTGATTGCCTGAACTGAGTTGATAAATGAAAAAAGCCCCGTTTAATTGGGGCTTTTTTCTGATCTCGGATACGTGAGTTCGGATGCGTGAGTTCGGATACGTGATCTCGGATGCATCAGTGCGTCTGGCAGACCTCGCCAAATGGGCCTGGTCAATAACGTTTGGCCAGCCGGGGGCTCAGAGGCGGCTTAAAATCAGCAGCACTTGTCCTTCACTGTCGAGCAGGCGCAACTTACCTTGGTCATCGGCCAGCTTTCTGACCTTGGGCAGGGCGTCGGCGACTCTGGCTTCCTGATCCATCAGGGCATCGACACAGGCCTTGCGGGTGGTGCCCGAAGGGGTCAGCAGCAACTGATGGCCTTGCAGTTCAAAACTGCCAAAAAAGTTATTGCAGCTGTTGTTGCCAAGGAGTTTATTGCCCTCCTCAAACACCAGTTTTGCAGGGCTGTAGTCGATGACTGGGCGATCCATCACCTGTTCTATGTGCCAGCTTCCGAGCAAATTGACTTCAACAGCGTCAAGAGGAGGGGATGATTGGCAGCCCACCAGCGTCAGTGCGCCGGCCAGCAGGGCAAATTTCTTGATCATGCGGGTTTCCATACTGTACTTTGACGGGCGACGTCGGCATGCCGTCGTTCAGGGGCGATTATGTGGTGGAACAGATGAAAAGTGTAATGAAATTTCTGAAAATCCTGCATTGGATTGGTCTGACCATGGTACTTGGCGGAATTTGGCTGTATCTGGGCACAGAGCTGACAGCGCAGGTCAGTGGCATGCTGTGGGCATCAGTCTTGTTGGGGCTGGGGTTGGTGTTGATGTCCCCGTTTCCGGTTGTGCTCGTTATCGAGTGGGCCAGGGGACAATCAAGCAGCTGAGGTGCCAAAGCACTTCGTTTTTTTCAGGAAACTAGGCGTCGGAAGCCGGAGTTTCTTCGCTGGTTTGGGGCTTGGGATACAGGCGACTGCGAACCTTCTCCAGCTCGTCCCTGGCTTCTGCTATCATGGGCGCCAGTTCAAGATGCGAGTCAGGGGTAAAAAACTTGTGCCCCGTCATCACCCGCTGGTCTTCCAGTTTACGGCCGAATTGTTTGTGCAGTCGGGTCACCAGCGAGTCCAGGTTGGCTTCACTGTCGACAAAGGCCAGCAGGACGATTTGTTCCCCGATGCGCGCGGCCACGTCTGCTTCCCGAAGGTTTTCAAATACCACTTGTGCCAGAGCGCGCAGCTTTTCCTGTGACTCCTCAGCCTCGTACTGAGTGCCGTTTTCCATGACCACCAGCCCGGCGTGGGAGCCCAAACGCCGACTCAAATTGAGCTGTCTTGGGGCCATCAAATTAAAGCCGTTGTCATTGAGCATCTGCGTGGATTCATCCTGCAGCGACATGTGTTCAAGGCGGCTCATCTGGCGCAGTACATTCAATTCACTCTCGAGCAGCGACAACATGGGCTCTGCCAACGTCCGGCCGCTGTCGATATTGGGTGGCAATTTGTCACACACCAGCAGCACTGCACCAAAGGAGCTGCCTCCGGGCCAGTTCAGGGGGAAGTCAATCAAGCCTTGCTGCCAAATGCCTTCAGAAGGAAGTTCAGTATTGATCAGTCGCTGCTTGAGGTTGTCTATGGGTTCAATGGCACCCAGGGTCAGGCCGAGGTTTTTATGTTGTTTCAGGGTGAGGATTTTGGCGTCGCCAACTTGGTATTGCACTATGGCGCAGGCGCTGGCTTTAAACAGCTGACACAACAGTTGTGTCAAATGCTGCCATCGGGACTGATCGATGGCAGTGTTGGGAGAATCAAATAGCCAGGTTACAGGTTCAGACATAGGGTATTCAAATGTGTAATTGTTGTTATTCCATAATACGTTAGTCGCGAATCGATTAAAAAGCCAGTCTGGGTTGTCAACCGGGTCACAGCGTCGGTGTCGCTAATTGCATTTCTGCGGCCTTTGCCTTTTGCTCTTGCTGCCAGGATTGCAGGTTTTCTTTGGCCAACATCAGCATGGGGCCGAGCTTGCTGCCTGAATCGGGCGAGAAAAACCGAAAACTGTAATCCAGTTTAAGGCTGGGCTCCTGCTGGGCCAGTTGGCGTTCAACCCGCTGCACTATATGGTTAAGATCCCGTTCATTGTCCAAAAATGCCAGCACCACAAACAGGGTATCACTGTAATGGGCAGCAATGTCGGCGGTGCGAATGGTGTGCTGTATGATGCCGCCGAGCAGGCGATGATGTTTTTCGTTGAGATCAGCGTCGGGGCCTGGTTGCTGCAACTCAAAAAACAGAATGCCGGCATGGGCGCCGAATCGGCGGCCAAGATTTAATTGCCGTGGCGCCATCATGATAAAACCGTAGTGGTTTAACATGCCGGTTTCCCTATCCCGCATTGACAGGGATTCCACCCTGTGACTTTGGCACAGCAACGCCAGATCTTGCTGCAACAGGATCTGAAACGGTTCCAACATCAAGCTGTTAATGCTCTGGTTTTCTACCCGCTTGTGGGAGAGTACGCACAAACAGCCAAAGACAGAACCATCGGGCCAGAGAATGGGCCGGGCAAGCAGCCCAAGACAGCTGTCAAAATCGGTGGGTAAGTCACCTGCATGGTATTTGGATAAATCCAGTGACACACCATCGGGCATGGCATTGACCAAATCCAGAAACAACGGCGTGTCCCGGTCAAACATCTGCCCTGACGTAAAGTGTGGCAGGTCGGCGATGGCACTGACGAGCACCTCAAAGCCAAGCGACACTCTCTGCACCACAAATACATAGTCGGCTTCGTAATAGCGCTTGATAAGCTCACACTGATGCATCCAACGAACCAGATTAACCTGGGGGCTGTCGGACTCCAGCAGGCTTGCATGGGGGTTGATGGTTTCAGGCAACATAAAGGGCAGCACCTTTGGCTGGGAACTGTCATACAGTGTGGTCACGAACTGCAGGAACCGCAAATAAATGGTCGATATTGATTGTTGGCTTTCATCGCCCTAACTCCCTGTATAATGACTGCTTTCCAAAGGAGAAACTCTGATGCAAATACGACAGGCAAGCCAGGGAGATATTGACCAGCTGGTACAGCTTGAACAGCGTTATGGCCGGGATGAGCTGAGCGATAATGATGTCCGTCTGGAAGCGCAGCTTAATGGTCGCCGGGAGTTTAGCTTGCTGATTGCAGAGCATCTGGTGGTCGTGGCAGAAGATGCAGGGCAAATCATGGCCTATGCCATTGTTGCCAATGAAGGTTTTTATCAAGGACAGATTTTTTATCGCAAGCTTTTTCAGCGACTTGGAAGTTATCAGCAGTCAAGCCGTGTACAACGAGGTGGTGTGGGAAAACGCTCATCCGCAGGTTGTTATGGCCCTGTGTGGGTGGATAGTCGCTATCGCGGCAAGGGGGTCTTCGGAGCGCTGTTTGACAAAGTAATGGAACTGTCAAAAGGGCGTTACTCGCCTCTGTTTACCTTTATTGCCGAAGAGAATCAACACTCGCTGAATGTCCATGTGAAGCGCGCCGGGATGGAGGTTCTGGACTTTTTTGAGGATGGGGGAAGAGGTTTTTATCTGCTGAAGTGCTGCGAATGAGTGTTCACTGCACGGACTGTCACTGCTGCAATTTATGGGTTAAGTTTATTTAACGAGCAGCCATATTGTACGACAGCCTATGCAGGTAAATTTTCAGTTGTTTGATCGCAGCTTTCTGTTGGCTGTGCGCGAGTCTTTTATCGCGCTGTTACCTTTTCTGCTTATCAATGCGCTGCTGGCGCTTTTTCCGGTACTTGCCACTGTGCTGGCACCTGAACTGTCGGTGTATGATGCTTTTCATTGGTTTGAAGGCATAAGTGATACGCTCGGGCGGCTTTTCCCTTTACTGGCGATGTTGTCGCTGTCGTACCACTTTGCCAAATATCTGGATATTTCAGCGGTGGCCTCGGCCACCCTGTCCCTTTGCATCATCTTTTCGCTGCATGTGCACACCAGCGGTGGGTTGGTGTTCAGCGATTATCTGCTTGAGGTGCTCGGCGACCCGCGCATGGTGATAACTCCCATACTGGCCGCCTACATCATGCGCCACTTTTTAAAATTCCCCCAGTTGCATATGGTGAGAAGTGCCGAAATCAGCGCCTATTTGAGTCAGCACCTGAACCTGATTATTCCCATGGTGCTGACTTATACGTTGGTGGTTCTAATCCTCAAGGCCATGAGTCTGCTGTTGGTGCTGGGGATTTCTCCCATGGTGGATGCGGTGGGCGAATTCGGCCCGATGGGACAGTTAGTTTTCCGGGTGCTGTTGACACACATGCTCTGGTGTTTTGGGGTACATGGCGATAATGCCTTTTTGCTGCTGATTGGCGATGACAATGGTCTGCGATATCTGGCACCCAACCTGACCTTCAGCGAGTTTATGGATCTCTTTGTGCTGCTGGGTGGCAGTGGGGCCACCATCCCGCTGCTGATTGCCATTTTTTTGGAAAGCCGCGACGAGCAGAGCCGGCATCTGGCCAAAATTGCGGTGCCTTTCTCTGTTGTGAATATCAATGAAATCCTGATTTACGGCTTGCCCATAGTCTTTAACCTGCGCCTCGCTATCCCCTTTGTGTTGCTGCCCTGCCTGAATGTGCTTATTGCCTGGATGGCGATTTCAGCCGGTTTTTTGAGTTTTGATGGCAAACCCTTCCCCTGGGTGACGCCACTGTTTTTGAATGGCTGGATTGCATCGGGTGGTTTTACCGTGGTGGCGCTGCAGCTGTTTTTGGTAACGGTTGGCGTATTTATTTATCGGCCGTTTATTCGTAAGTACAGTGCCCTTGCCGATACCAATCAATATGATCGTGAGCTTATCAAACGCACTGAATTACAAACAGATATTGAACGTATGGCCGAGCGGCAGTATAGCCGCAATCAGTCTGAAACCCTCGCTGCCAGTCGCAATCTGGAGCGTACGGTTCGCGAAGTATTGAGTGGTGAGCTCCTGGTGCACTATCAGCCAAAGCTCAAGTTGCCGGGGCAGGAGGTGGTCGGTTTCGAGGCGCTTTTGAGGCTGAAGGATGCAGACGGCAATATAAAAGGGCCTTGGTTTATTGATAATTTTCAGCGGGCCGGTTACTCCCACGTGATAGACCGCTTTGTGATTAATACAGTGGCAGAGGATTTGAGGCGCTGGCAGGCAGCGGGCTTTTCGCCCAAGGTCAGTATTAACCTCGATCCGAACAACTTAAACGATGTGCTTATGCTCGACAGGCTGCGCACCACCCTGGGGGAATTTGCCCATCAGGTTGAAGTGGAAATCCTCGAGCGGGCATTTATGAGGGATCTGCAAGGCATTAACCGCGCCATCGCTCAACTTCAGGCATTGGGGTTCCGATTCTTGCTGGATGACTTCGGTACGGGATTTTCCAGTCTCAGTCTGCTGACCCAGATTACAGTGGATGGCATCAAGCTTGACCGGAGTATCCTCGGCAAAACCGATACTGATCAGGGCCGGGTGCTTTACCGGCAAATTTGCCAGCTGTGTAAATCGCTCGGGTTTCAGTTGGTTGCCGAGGGCGTTGAAACCCCATCGGAGGCGAGCTTTGTCGCTGATGCCGGTGTGGATTATGTTCAGGGCTGGTTGTATGCCAAGGCATTGCCTCAAGCCCGGGCAATGGAATATGCGCTTAATCATGGCAAAATAACCCCTAACGATTTGGACACCATCTGACACTATGCAATATATCCAACAGCTGTTAATGCCTTACCAACAACACGCGCTCAGCGCCTGGGACAGATTACGCCTGGGTTACAGTCTCTGTGTACATGAGGGTGTCGAGGTTAAGGCCTTTCGAGGTGGTCAGCCTGAGGCTTATTGGCTGCAAGTGCCCGAAGGTTACGTGCATTGCGGCACTATTCATTCGGTGGGGACGGCTTGGCAGTGGGACATCATGCCGGATGGCAATCTGGAGCTGCTAAAGTTGGAAGCCGTGCCTGAAAGCCAGTTGGGATTTCTATTGGTGCAGGCTGCGCACTTCGACCACTGCTATTAGTCTACCTCTGCGGCAAACTGACGATTGCTACAGGCAAAGGCCTGTCGGTGTGAGGTACCTTGAGGTGAGCCAGAGACAAAAAAACCGCCTTTCGGCGGTTTTTTATTGGGCAAGCGCCTGATTACAGACCTGAATCTGCGCGCAGTGCTTCGGCCTTGTTGGTTTGTTCCCAAGGGAACTCGTTACGACCAAAGTGACCGTAAGCGGCAGTGGCCTGATAGATAGGACGTGCCAGGTTCAGCATTTCGGTCAGGCCATATGGGCGCAGGTCGAAGTGCTGACGTACCAAGGCAATGAGCTTATCTTCTGGCAGTTTACCGGTACCGAAGGTCTCGATGCTGATAGAGGTTGGCTCGGCTACACCGATGGCGTAGGACACCTGGATTTCACAGCGGTCAGCCAGGCCAGCGGCCACGATGTTTTTGGCAACATAACGGGCGGCGTAGGCAGCAGAGCGGTCAACCTTGGATGGGTCTTTACCGGAGAAGGCGCCACCACCGTGACGGGCCATACCGCCGTAGGTGTCAACGATGATCTTGCGGCCAGTCAGACCACAGTCACCCATTGGGCCACCGATAACGAAACGACCGGTTGGGTTGATAAAGAACTTGGTGTCCTTGTTCAGCCACTGGGCAGGTACCACAGGCTTGATGATGGTTTCCATCACGCCTTCTACCAGATCAGACTGAGAGACAGAATCGCAGTGCTGGGTAGACAGTACGATGGCGTCAATACCCACAATCTTGCCTTCATCGTAGGCGAAGGTGACCTGAGACTTGGCGTCTGGGCGCAACCAGGACAGGGTGCCGTCTTTACGGACTTCTGACTGGCGCTTCACCAGCGCGTGGGCGTAGGTGATAGGCGCTGGCATCAGCACGTCGGTTTCGTTGCTGGCGTAGCCGAACATCAGGCCCTGGTCACCGGCACCCTGTTCACGTGGGTCAGCACGGTCAACACCCTGGTTGATATCAGGAGACTGCTTACCGATGGCACTCAGTACCGCGCAGGAATCGGCATCAAAGCCCATGTCTGAATGCACATAGCCGATTTCGCGTACGGTTTTACGGGTCAGTTCTTCGATATCGACCCAGGCAGAGGTAGTGATTTCGCCACCGACCATCACCATACCGGTTTTCACGTAGGTTTCGCACGCTACGCGGGCCTTGGGATCCTGCTCCAGGATTGCATCGAGCACAGCATCGGAAATCTGGTCTGCAATTTTATCGGGATGACCTTCTGAGACCGACTCAGAGGTAAACAAGTGTTTTGCCATGTTTAGAAAATCTCGACTTTTTAAGCGTTAAACGTGTAGAAGCATCTACATCTAGACGGCCATTTTAGTTGAAATTACGTTCACGATCATCCCCCGGATCAGAAAATTTAGTGCCAATTGTGACCAAGATAGGACTGGGGAAGGGGACTGTTTTATAGAGAAAATCAATTACTTTAACAAATTCATGGTGATAAAGGCCTGATGTGCAGTGGTTTGTTCCATGCGTTTTTGTCTGCGACCAGTGAAAGAAGCCCCCGATAGCGCCTCACTGGTTTTGCCAGCCGTCAATATGGAAATTTAAATTTGCGTCCACAAGCCCTGTTAAGGGAAAATATGTGCCCACAATTGCCCGAAAAGCCTCAATACAAGCAGGAGAGAGCATGTCTCGTAAAGAACTCGCCAACGCTATCCGCGCACTCAGCATGGACGCCGTTCAAAAGGCCAACTCCGGTCACCCCGGTGCCCCCATGGGGATGGCAGATATTGCCGAAGTCCTTTGGCGCGGTCATCTGAAGCACAACCCCACCAATCCACAGTGGGCCGATCGCGACCGTTTCATCCTCTCCAATGGCCACGGCTCCATGCTGCACTATTCGCTGCTGCACCTGGCCGGTTATGACCTGTCTATTGAAGACCTCAAGCAGTTCCGTCAGTTGCACTCACGCACCCCAGGTCACCCTGAGTACGGTTATGCCCCCGGTATCGAAACCACCACAGGCCCTCTGGGTCAGGGCATCACCAACGGCGTGGGTATGGCCATTGCTGAGAAAGTGCTGGCTGCCCAGTTTAACCGTGACGGTCACGACATCGTTGACCACTACACCTACGTGTTCATGGGCGATGGCTGCTTGATGGAAGGTATTTCCCACGAGGCTTGCTCTTTGGCAGGTACCCTGGGTCTGGGCAAACTGATTGCTTTCTGGGATGACAACGGCATCTCTATCGACGGTCACGTTGAAGGCTGGTTTACCGACGACACGCCAAAGCGTTTCGAATCTTACGGCTGGCATGTAATTGCCGGTGTTGACGGCCACGATGCCGACGCCATCGACGCGGCCATCAAGGCGGCCAAGGCCGACCCACGTCCAACCCTGATTTGCTGCAAAACCATCATTGGTTACGGCTCGCCAAACAAGTCCGGTTCACACGACTGCCACGGCGCGCCGCTGGGCGATGCTGAAATCGCTGCCGCCCGTGAATTCCTCGGCTGGAAACACGACCCATTCGTTATTCCTGCTGATATTTATGCCCAGTGGGATGCCAAAGAAGCCGGTATTGCCTCTGAGAAAGCCTGGGACGAAAAGTTTGCCGCCTACGCCGCTGCTTACCCAGAGCTGGCTGCTGAATACCAGCGCCGCGTGAAGGGTGAACTGCCTGCCAACTTCGCTACCGAAGCCCAGGCCTACATCGAGAAGCTGCAGAACAACCCTGCCAACATCGCTTCCCGTAAAGCCTCGCAAAATGCTCTGGAAGCCTTCGGCGCCATGCTGCCTGAATTCCTCGGCGGCAGTGCTGACCTGGCCCCATCCAACCTGACCATGTACTCGGCTTCCAAATCCATCACAGGTGCTGATGCCAGTGGTAACTACCTGCACTATGGTGTGCGCGAGTTCGGTATGACCGCCATCATCAACGGTATCGCGCTGCACGGCGGCTTTGTGCCATACGGCGCCACCTTCCTGATGTTTATGGAATATGCCCGTAACGCCATGCGTATGGCTGCCCTGATGAAGGTGCAGAACATCCAGGTTTACACCCACGACTCTATCGGTCTGGGTGAAGACGGCCCGACTCACCAGCCAGTAGAGCAAATCGCTTCTCTGCGCGTGACCCCGAACATGAGCACCTGGCGCCCATGTGACCAGGTGGAATCAGCCGTGGCCTGGAAATACGCCATCGAGCGCAAAGACGGCCCAACGTCGCTGATCTTCTCCCGTCAGAACCTGGCGCAAATGCCACGCAGCGCTGAGCAGCTGGCCAATGTCGCCAAGGGCGGTTATGTGCTGGTAGACAGCGCTGCAGCCCCTGAACTCATCATCATTGCCACCGGCTCTGAAGTTGAGCTGGCAGTGAAAGCCCAGGCCGAGCTGACCGCCAAGGGCAAGCAGGTGCGCGTGGTGTCCATGCCATCTACCGACGTGTTCGACAAGCAGGATGCGGCCTATAAAGAAGCCGTACTGCCAGCCAGCGTCACAAAACGTGTGGCCGTAGAAGCGGGTATTGCCGATTACTGGTATAAGTATGTGGGTCTGAACGGCCGCATCATCGGCATGACCAGCTTCGGCGAGTCAGCGCCAGCCAATCAGCTGTTTGAAATGTTCGGCTTCACCGTCGACAAGGTGGTTGCCGCCGCCGAAGAGCTGCTGGGTTAATTCTGACGCGAGCAAGGTGGCAGCCAGGCTGCCACCGGTCTGACCGGCAAATGCCGGTCAGCCTCTGTCGGCAGGGGAGCCGACAGGGTTTTCACCCTCCCCAGAGGATTTGCTCACCACTATGATCCGTGTTGCTATCAATGGTTATGGCCGCATCGGCCGCTCCGTGCTGAGGGCGCTTTATGAGTCCGGCAAACGGGGCCAGATGCAGCTGGTCGCCATTAATGAACTGGCCAAGCCCGAGGCCATAGTTCACCTGACCAATTACGACACCACCCACGGCCGTTTCCATACCCGTGCCAGCCTCGATGAAGGCATGATGCATCTGGGGAATGACGCCATACGTTTACTTGCCATCGAAGATGCCGCTGCGCTGCCCTGGCAGGCGCTGGATGTAGACTTGGTGTTCGAATGCACAGGCGCCCTCAATGACAGACAAAGCGCCGAAGCCCATATTACTGCCGGTGCCCGCAAGGTACTGATAAGTCATCCGTCTTCTGCCGATGTCGATGCCACCATCGTCTATGGTGTCAACGACGCCAGCCTCAAAGCCACAGATACCGTTGTCTCCAACGCCTCCTGCACCACCAATTGTCTGGTGCCGGTCATCGACGTGCTCGACCGCCACTTTGGCGTGAAGAGCGGTGCCATCACCACCATTCACTCGGCCATGAACGATCAGCAGGTGATTGATGCCTACCATGATGACCTGCGCCGCACCCGCGCCGCCAGTCAGTCGATTATTCCGGTGGACACCAAGCTCGCCCGCGGGATTGAGCGCATTTTGCCGCAGATGAAAGACAAGTTTGAGGCCATTTCGGTGCGGGTGCCTACAATAAACGTCACCGCCATCGACCTCTCGGTGACCCTGGATACCCGGGTAGATATCGCTACCGTGAATGCGGCGCTCAAGGCCGCCGCCGATGGCAGTGCCAGCGGCATACTGGGCTATACCGATGAGCCTCTGGTATCATGTGACTTTAACCATGACCCGCGCTCCAGCGTGGTGGATGGTACCCAGACCCGTGTCAGCGCCGGGCATCTGGTGAAAATGCTGCTTTGGTGCGACAACGAGTGGGGTTTTGCCAACCGCATGCTCGATACCGCCCTGGCCATGGCGGCCACACAGGCTGAATGACCCTACAGGATAATGAAGAAGAGCAGGGACAAGCTTTTCTCACAAGAATTTGTTTTTGATTAAAAATAAGGAAGCAATACCATGACAATTATCAAAATGTCAGACCTGGATCTTAACGGCAAGCGCGTGCTTATCCGTGAAGATCTGAACGTGCCTGTGGCCGATGGCGTTGTCACCAGCGACGCCCGTCTGCGCGCCTCTCTGCCCACCATTAAGCTGGCGCTGGAAAAAGGCGCTGCGGTAATGGTGATGTCTCACCTGGGCCGCCCGACCGAAGGTGAATACAACGAAGAGTTCTCCATGAAGCCTGTGGTGAACTACCTGACTGCCGCACTGGATTGCCCTGTGCGTCTGGTCAGCGACTACCTCGATGGCGTTGATGTGGCCGTTGGCGAAGTGGTGGTGTTCGAAAACGTGCGCTTCAACAAAGGCGAGAAGAAGAACGATGAGGCACTGTCGAAGAAGATGGCAGCCCTGTGTGACGTTTACGTGATGGATGCCTTCGGTACCGCACACCGCGCCGAAGCCTCCACCAACGGTGTAGGCCTGTATGCCCCCATCGCCTGCGCAGGTCCGCTGCTTGCTGCTGAGCTTGATGCTCTCGGTAAGGCGCTGGATAACCCAGCCCGTCCGCTGGTGGCCATTGTGGGTGGCTCCAAGGTATCAACCAAGCTGACCGTGCTCGAGTCACTTTCCGGCATCGTTGACCAGTTGGTGGTTGGCGGCGGTATCGCCAACACCTTTATTGCTGCAGCCGGTAATCAGGTAGGCAAGTCGCTGTATGAAGCCGACCTGATTGATGAAGCCAAGCGTCTGGTGGCCAATGCCCAAAGCCGCGGCGGCGATATCCCTGTGCCTACCGATGTGGTTGTCGGTAAAGAGTTCAGCCCAACTGCGGTAGCTACCCTGAAAAACGTCAGCGATGTGGCCGCAGACGATATGATTTTCGATATTGGCCCCGACAGTGCCGAGGCCCTGGCCGCCATCCTCAAGAATGCCGGCACCATAGTCTGGAACGGCCCTGTAGGCGTGTTCGAGTTTGACCAGTTCGGTGAAGGCACCAAGCGCATCGCCCAGGCCATTGCTGAGTCCTCTGCTTTCTCTATCGCCGGTGGTGGCGATACTTTGGCGGCCGTGGATAAATACGGTATCGCCGACAAGGTGTCTTACATCTCTACCGGTGGTGGCGCCTTCCTTGAGTTCCTCGAAGGCAAGGAGCTGCCTGCCGTGGCCATGCTCACCGCCCGTGGCGCCAAGGCTTAACACAGCAACAAATTACTATTATTAGAAGAAACCGCCTCCCGGGAGACCGGGAGGCATAAAAATCAGTCCAAACGATAGCGACCTCGGTGACCCACATTCAGCATGGATGTCACCCTATTAATGGAGTAAAAAATGGCCCTTATTTCCCTACGTCAACTGCTGGACCACGCTGCAGAGCATGGTTACGGTGTGCCTGCGTTCAACGTGAACAACCTTGAGCAGATGCGCGCCATCATGCAGGCGGCCGAAGCCACCGACAGCCCTGTGATTGTTCAGGCCTCTGCCGGTGCCCGCAAGTACGCCCGTCCTCAGTTCCTCAAGTATCTGATGAACGCCGCCCTCGAGCAGTATCCTGATATCCCTGTGTGTATTCACCAGGACCACGGCACCCACCCCGACGTGTGCCAGCGTTCTATCCAGCTGGGTATGAGCTCAGTGATGATGGACGGCTCTTTGATGTCCGACGGTAAAACCCCGGCTTCTTACGATTACAACGTCGACGTGACCCGCAAGACTGTGGCATTCGCCCACGCCTGTGGTGTGTCTGTTGAAGGTGAAATCGGCTGTCTGGGTAGCCTGGAAACCGGTACTGCCGGTGAAGAAGATGGTATCGGCGCCGTTGGCGTGCTGAGCCACGACCAGCTGCTGACCACCGCCGAAGAAGCCGCGCGCTTTGTGGCCGACACCCACGTGGATGCCCTGGCCATCGCTATCGGTACCAGCCACGGCGCCTACAAGTTCAGCCGCAAGCCTACCGGTGACGTGCTGCGTATTGACCGCATCAAAGAAATCCATGCCCGTATCCCCAACACCCACCTGGTAATGCACGGCTCTTCTTCTGTGCCCCAGTACTGGCTGGAAATCATCAACCAATACGGTGGTGAAATCCCTGAGACCTACGGCGTGCCGCTGGAAGAAATCGTTGAAGGCATCAAGCACGGCGTGCGTAAGGTGAACATCGACACCGACCTGCGTCTGGCCTCCACTGGCGCGGTACGTAAGTTCCTGGCCGAGAACCCAAGTGAGTTCGACCCACGTAAGTTCCTCAAGGCCTCCATGGAAGCCATGGCCGATATCTGTACCGAGCGCTACGAAGCCTTTGGCTGTGCCGGTATGGCATCGAAAATCAAGCCGCTGTCACTGCAGGCTATGTACAAGCGTTATCAGACCGGCGAGCTGGATCCCAAGATCAACCTCTAATCTCTCTGAACTGAAAAAGCCCGCCATTGCGGGCTTTTTATTTACCTGGCGTCTGCAAGCGGGTAAATGTGCGCTTTTGCTTATGCTTGCCGGACAAACGGGTTAGCATTAGCCCATTGAAGTTATGTCGGAGCAGAGGATGTCCAAGGTGTTTTCCCCGTTTCAGTTCGATAACAGTTTTGTTCGGTCAATGGAAGGCTTTTTTGAGCCCTGGCAAGGGGCGAGGGTACCCGCGCCCGCCATGGTGTGCTTTAACCAACAGCTGGCCGATGAGCTGGGGATGGATGCAGATGCCATGGAAGACAGCCGTCTTGCCGCTTTCTTCTGTGGCATGCTGACCGCCGAAGGCAGTGAGCCCGTGGCCATGGCCTATGCGGGCCACCAATTTGGTGGTTTTTCACCAAGACTCGGTGATGGCCGGGCCTTGTTGCTGGGGGAGGTAAAAGACATCCATGGACGACGTCGGGACCTGCATCTCAAAGGCTCTGGGCGCACCAATTTTTCCCGCGGTGGTGACGGTAAGGCAGTCCTGGGGCCTGTGCTGCGCGAATATCTGATGGGCGAGGCCATGCATGCCCTGGGTATTCCCACTACCCGGGCCTTGGCGGCGGTGACCACGGGCGAAGACATTTACCGGGATGGCATCAAGCCTGGCGCTGTGCTGGCACGGGTGGCATCGAGCCATATCCGGGTGGGAACCTTTGAGTACGCTGCGGCGCGCGGCGACCATGAAGGCCTGCGTGAACTGGTTAATTACAGCCTGAAACGCCACTATCCAGAGCTGGAGGACGAGCAAACACCGGCGCTGGCACTCCTCAATTCAGTATCGCGGGCACAGGCAAAGCTGGTGGCCAAATGGATGGGGGTCGGCTTTATTCACGGGGTGATGAATACCGATAATGTCACCATTTCCGGTGAAACCATCGACTATGGTCCCTGTGCCTTTATGGACACTTACGACGCCCGCACCGTGTTCAGCTCTATCGATCACGAGGGCCGTTACGCCTATGGCAATCAGCCCGGCATTGCCCGCTGGAATCTGGCCCGCTTTGCCGAAGCCCTGTTGCCGCTGCTGGCTGAGGATGAATCCGAGGCGCTCGCCCATGCACAGACGGTACTGGACGGCTTTGCCGAGGTTTATACCAACGAATGGTTGGCAGTGTTTGCCGCCAAGTTTGGCCTCAAAACAGCACAGGATGGCGACCTTGAACTCTTTATGGACTTCCTGACCCTGCTTGGCGAGCTGAAACTCGACTTTACCCGTTCATTCCGGGCATTGGCAAACAGCCTTGGCGATACAGCTGCGGCGGGGATCGAAGCCTTGACCGCCGACAGTGCCAGGTTCGCCCCCTGGCTGACCCGCTGGCATGAGAGGCTTGGCCGTGAATATGCCTCTCAATCCGACTTTGCTTCAGATGCCAGGGCGTTGATGCAGGGCGTGAATCCCGTTTATATCCCCCGCAATCATCTGCTGCAGGGGGCGCTGGACAGCGCCGAAGCCGGTGATATGGCGCCTTTCGAGCGCTTGCTGGAGGTAGTGTGCCGTCCCTATGAAGAACTGGCGGGCTACGGGGCCTATGCTTTGGGCGCTCCGGAGGATTTCGGTCCCTTTCGCACTTTTTGCGGAACCTGACAGGCGTGAGGGCTTCCTCAGTCAAATGCCGGATTTTGTGGTGTATTTCGCATTTTCGGCCTCAGGTGGTACCATGTGCGGCGATTTTTGGGAGCGAAAACACCTGATAAGGATAAGAGAATGATGAACAAACTGCTGATTGCCGCAGCCCTGACGGCGGCGACACCTTTTGCCGCCATGGCCGGTGCTGACTTCGTGGAAGGCGACAAGACCTTTGCCGGTGAAGCCGAACTGGGTGCCACTCTGACCACAGGCAACACAGACACCACGTCACTCAAGGGCCGTCTCGGGCTCAAGCATGAACTGGGTAACTGGGAAAACGAGTACACACTGGAAGCGCTCTACAAGGAAGACACTGACGAAGTGACGGCCGAGCGTTACTTTGCCGGTGCCCAGGGTAACTATAAGTTTGACGATAACAACTACCTGTTTGCCAACGCCAACTATGAGCAGGACCCTTTTACCGGTTATGACTATAAGCTCACCGGCGCCGTGGGTTATGGTCATCGCTTTATCGACACTGAAAGTACCACTCTGGCCATGGAAGTGGGTCCCGGTTACCAGTATCGCCGCTTGGATGACGAACAGAGTGCTCTGCTGGGTTACAGCTCCGAAGACAGCGTGGTGGCCCACGGTGTGCTGAACTTTGAAACCAAGATCAGTGACTCTTCCAAGTTCAAGCAACTTATCGTTGCCGACTATGGCGACCAGCTGGAAGCACGCTCTGAAACCTCGCTGACGGCCAATATTGTTGGTGCACTGGCGATGAAGTTCGCTGTGATTGTGCGTTACAACAGTGAGCCACTGGATGGTAAAAAGAGCACAGACACAGAAACCAATATGACACTGCTGTATTCTTTCTAAAATTCAGCCGTTCAGAAAAAAGCGCCCATTGGGCGCTTTTTTTATTACCACCTTGTAGGTAAATGTAAAAAAATAATGAATTTTTACGTGATTCAGATAAAGCTTATTCAATGAAAGTTGCGCTCAGTCAAGATTCTGGCCGTGAGTGTCGTGCTAATTTCAGCGCAGATCATAACAACAAAGGCAATCTATGAAGGCAAAGCATTTGAATGGGGGAGTCCATCGTATCGCAGGGATGGCGATTTCTTTCATGTTGGCGCTGTTTGCGCCTGCGGCTTTGGCAAGCAGTGGTAGCGGTGGTGAATGGCTCGATTTGACCGGCGCCACTGTGGGATACCTGGCCATCACGATTTTCGTATTGGCCTATATCCTGGTGATGCTGGAAGAGAAGCTGCATCTGCGCAAGTCCAAACCGGTGCTGGTGGCTGCCGGGATTATCTGGGGCATGTTGGGATTTGTCTATTCTCAGCATGGCATGCCTCAGGTGGCTGAAGAGGCCTTTAAGCACAACCTGCTGGAATATGCTGAGCTGCTGCTGTTCCTCTTGGTGGCCATGACCTATATCAACGCCATGGAAGAGCGCGGCCTGTTCGATGCCTTGCGTGCCTGGATGGTGAGTCGGGGCTTTAGCCTGCGCCAGGTGTTCTGGCTTTGTGGCATTCTGGCCTTTTTTATCTCGCCGGTGGCGGATAACCTGACCACGGCACTGCTGATGTGCGCCGTGGTGATGAAGGTCGGTGGCGATAATCGTCGCTTTATCGGCATTGCCTGTATCAATATTGTGGTTGCGGCCAACGCAGGCGGCGCCTTCAGTCCCTTTGGTGATATCACCACCCTGATGGTGTGGCAAAAGGGCATAGTGCCCTTTGGTGAGTTCTTTGACCTCTTCATTCCTGCCGTTGTGAACTTTATGGTGCCGGCGCTGGTGATGAGCTTTTTTATCGGTAACGAGCGGCCTGCAGCCGTATCGGAGCGGGTATTTATGCGCCGCGGTGCCAAGCGCATTGTCGCCTTGTTTTTACTGACCATCGCCTCAGCAGTATTGGCGCATTCTATGCTGGGCATGCCACCTGTGCTGGGGATGATGACAGGCCTTGGATTCCTGCAATTCTTTGGCTTTTTCCTGCGCAAAACCTTCAACCACTCCGTTGCCAAGGCGATTGCCAAGGCCGAAGCCGAGAAAAACCGGGAGCGTTTGACTTACTTGGGTAACGTGGTTCCTTTCGATGTATTCAGCCGGGTAGCGCGCGCCGAATGGGATACCCTGCTGTTTTTCTACGGGGTGGTGCTCTGTGTGGGAGGTCTGGGCTTTATGGGGTATCTCAGCCTGGTATCTGAAGCCATGTATACCCATTGGGATGCCACCTATGCCAACATCACGGTCGGCCTGTTGTCCGCCGTTGTGGACAATATCCCTGTGATGTTTGCCGTACTGACCATGAATCCGGATATGGCACTGGGGCAGTGGCTGCTGGTTACCCTGACCGCCGGTGTGGGCGGCAGCCTGCTGTCTATTGGCAGCGCCGCCGGGGTGGCACTCATGGGGCAGGCGCGTGGGATATACACCTTCGGCACTCATCTCAAGTGGACACCTGTGATTGCCCTGGGGTACGTCGCGAGCATTCTGGTGCACATGTGGTTGAACGCCGCAACCTTTCAT
Organism: Shewanella amazonensis SB2B; assembly: GCF_000015245.1. NCBI lineage: Bacteria > Pseudomonadati > Pseudomonadota > Gammaproteobacteria > Alteromonadales > Shewanellaceae > Shewanella > Shewanella amazonensis. The sequence goes on along the minus strand of NC_008700.1, from coordinate 3,291,093 downwards.
TGACGGTTAGCTATATCGGATTACAAGGGTAAGTATTTGTATCTCTTGTAATCCGGTGACGCTCACAAATTCTGCTTTTTCCTCCTCAGTGCTTAAACGGGATCACACCCCAGGGATAACGGATTCTCTATACTGAGGGCATTATTACTTTTCGGATATGCAACCCATGCAAATTGGTGAGGCCCATTTCACGGCCAGCACCCTGACACTCGAATTCACCGATGGGCGACGTCATACCCTGACCCAGGCTCAAGGGGCCTTGCTGTTGATGCTCGGCGCCGAGCGGGGGCGAGTGGTATCCCGCTCAAGCTTGCGTGGTGCCCTCAAGCAAGTGGGGGCCAATGAGCGTAAATTGGAGCGGGAAATGCGCTCGCTGGGGATGCTGATGGGGCCCGATTGGCGTTACCTGCTCGAAGAGGTAGGGAGCGAGGGCTATTTACTGCACTCTGGGATGCGTCCCATCGCACGGCTTTTTTCGAGGCCTGTCAGAGGCTTGTCCTGGCTTCATTGTTTTGCACTTGCCTGTCTGGGCATGTTGGCAGTGTTGCTGGTACTGCTTATCTGGTCTTAACGACAAAAAAACGGATAGTGCCTGAGCACTATCCGTTGTAAGGAAAAAAAAGTCGGGGGCGTGAGGCGGACTTGACCCCCGTTATCGCATTACGGCGCGTCTGCGACAAATTGCATGTCACTGCTGGCTTTGGCGCCCTGAAGGGTAATGGCCAACCGGTATCGGCTGAGAGTACCTTCCGGAGCATCCTGGCTCCAATCCAGTCCCTGCGCTTCAAACAGGTAGCGTCCTTTGGTGTCGGCCTCTGTTAATACCCCCTCACAGGCGGAAGCATCTTCACCACAGCGGAAACTCTGGGAAACGTGCCAACGCTTCCATGCTTTGGCATTGTTTGAGGCATTTTCTTCGGGCGGTAAGCCGAAATAGATGAGCTCATACTGACTGGCGCCTGTGATGGCAAGTCCTGCCTCGTTCTTGAGGGTGAATTCCACGGCACCGGAAAGAGGCTCAAAGCTGACCACTTCAAGGGCAATCGTCTCAGCCTCATCCACATGCACTACCTCAGCCACCGGTGGCTGGGGTGGCTCGGGTGTGATGGGCTCCTGTGGGTCATTGTCGCTGCCGCAGGCACCCAAAAGCAGTGTCGCAAGCAGCGGGTAGATAAGTCTTGGTTTCATGGCGCCCCCTTAATTGAAGTGGCCGGTATGACAGGTGGTGCATTCCATGTCGGTTTTAACGCTGGCCGCCGGGCCCATGGTCTCTGTGCTGCCGTGACAGGTCTGGCAGCGCTGGGCTTCTTCGGAAGGTTTGGCTTCAGGGATACCGGAAATGACTTCGCCCTTGTAGGCACGGTTCAGGAGTTCAACCAGGTGATAGGCCATGGAAGCAGACAAGCGATAGCAGCGCTCGCCTTTCTGGCTGAAGGTTTTGCCGGATGCCTTGGACCAGTTACTGATGGAGGAGTGGCACAATACGCTGTTAGCTACCGATGAGCTGACAACCAGTTCAGTCTTTTCAGCTGTAGAGCCAATACCGGCAATAAATTCCGCAGTATCCAATGGCAGTTTGGTGTTTTCATACCAACGGAAGGCAGCGCCAATCACGGCGGCGTTCTGTCCGTTGATGTCGTCCAGAAGATTGACCAGCATACCAATGGCGTTGAGGTTACCACACAGGGTGCCCTGACCCGTTACCCCGGCAAAACCATAACCTGCAAGTGCGGTGGGAATGGACTTGAACTTGTCGGCATCCACACTGGCAGAATTGGCCAACATGGTGACAGTGGCATGGAATACCTGGTGCATACAGCCGCCACCGGTTTCATAGGCCAGCTTGGCGGTGGCCATGGGATCCAGCGGTACATATTTGAGTTTTTCACCGAGGGCGAGCTGATAGTTACCGTTCTCGTCGGTTGCCGCCATCAGTGAAGTACTGACCAGGCCAAGGCCTGCTGCACTGCCCAGTCCGATAATTTGTCCGAGCGCCTGTCGTCTGTCGATTTTCATGCTGTTTTTCCTCTTGTTGTGCTTCAAGGGTGTTGTGATACAAGGGCCCCTGGGGCCTTGGCATCAGTATGTCGGGCACGAAAAGGAAGACTGTGATTTGGCGCGCTTGAAGCCAGCTGACGAAATCCGTTGGGCATAAAAGGTCTGATCGATTAAGGCGTTCCTTCTTGATGTACTGCAGCGGGTAGAAATGGCGCCAAGTCACCTTATTTGTAATATTCATGTAAATTCAGCGGCATTCAATGGTATTCGCACTCGGCCATTTGTTCATTCAACATATTGTTCAATATCACAATTTTTCAGAATTCTCTCATTTTTGGTAAAGATGCGTCACTTAATCCAGATCACAGTCCCTCGCTCAGCCACAGGGTAAAATGGCCGGGTATTTTGAGTGAGGGATCCTGATGCAATTGGGTAATTGCTGGTTTGATGATGCCAAAGGGGAGCTGATTAATCGCGCCTCCGGTGACGTCTGGCATTTGCCCCGGGCGGAAGCGCAGGTGCTTCGACTCTTGCTGAGCCAGGCCGATCGGGTGGTCTCCAAGGCAGAGCTGCGTCAGGGCGACGATGAACATGGCGAGCTCAGTGATTCATCGGTGGCACGGGCTGTGTTCATGATCCGCTCCTTTCTTGGCCCCGGCAGCGAACTGCTGATTGAAACCGTCAAGGGGCAGGGGTATCGATTGCACCTGACCCCCATGACAGCCCCAGTGCCGGCCAAGAGGCGGCTGCCAATCCGCCGTCTGGGGCCTGTGCCCATCTGGATCCCGGCGTTGTTGATGTTGGCATCCCTGTTTGCCGGTGGCTATTTTGCCCTGCGGGTGGGGGAAATGTCCCCCACAGCACCGCTAAAGGTGCAGTCGGTGGTGCAGGCCGACGGCCAGATGGTCAAGTTGGTGCTTTATGCCCATTCCCGCAGTAACAATACCCTCTTGCTTGAAAAAGCGTCCGAGCTGGCATCTGTATTGGGTGATTGTCGCCATTCCCGCTGGCGCGAAGTGTTTATGTCGTTAAGCCACGACTCCCGGGTATTGAATCTCACCCTGAGGGGCGATTATTTGGGGCAGGCAGTGGTACGAAACCTGAAAGTTAGCGATGGCCGCAGCCCCAGGCGGTTTATCAGTCCCGACTGGCTCAGAGAGGTGGACATCTGTGACTAGAGCCTGGATCTGGAGCATCAACCTGTGCATTTTGCTGCTGCTGTTGCTGGCATTGGGCACCATTTTCAGCTTAACCCGAGGCGCAGAAACCACCTTGCTGAACTGCTCATCGGAACTCTACGAGCCCAGTGATGGCGCCCAGGCCAAGCAGTATCTGTTGGTTGATCTGGTCACCAAGGGTAAACGGGCGCAGATGCATTACCGTTACTTCAATCTCGATGGCAGTTTGGCGGGCAGCATCAGTATGGAGGGTGAGCTTAAAACCTCTGCCGGAGCGGGCAACAGATACAGCATTGCCATTCACAGCAAAGAAGAGAAAGCTGCCAAAAACGGTGCCCCCAACCCCATGCACATGAACTATGTGTCCTACGTCAGTGGCTTGAATCTGTCCGGCAAGGGACTTCATGAGATGGAGCTGGAGATCCTGGAGCTGGATAAGGCCCGTGACTATGCCATAGTGCTGTTTCAGCCAAGTAATACGGTTTGCGGTTGCCGGTTGATCCACTGAGGGCGGATTTGGCAAACTGGGTGAGTAAAGTCTGTTGGGCTGGCGGCAGAAATCGCAGGAATTTCACCAGCCTGGCATAGAGGAGCCCTGTGGCCAATATTCAACTCAAGCAAGAAGACGCACTTTCCATTAAATTTTCCCATCAGCTCGGCGCCAACGACAGTTGCCGGCTGGACCTCTATTTTGCCCTGCCCAAGGAAATGGGCATTGGGCCCGAAAGCCTCGATGAAGAAGAGTATTTCCACAGCGCCATTCTCGGGCGGCGGGCCTATTATTCCGATGGTCTGCACCTGCCATTGGTGCAAAGCCGCTTTGTCAGCCTCAATAAGCGCACCATGGAGGAATTCAGGCTCTATCTGAACCTCTTTGCCTATCAGTTTGCAGTAGCCATGGAAAACGACACCAAGGAGCTGCTGCAGCTTAAAACCGCCGAGGAGTTTTATCCCCGTTTGGGCGAACTCGGGGAGCAGGTGGGCGCCATTTTGAAAAAATTCCGCCGCAGCGAGCCCACAGAGCCCAAATGGAAACCCTGGTTTGAGCATGCCGACAACTATCTGTCGTGGCACTGTGAGCAAAAATTACTGCAGCTCATGATGCATGCACCGGATATTCCCGCCGAGGATGCCGAAGGCCCAAATACCGTGCGTGAAGCCGTACTGTCGCTGTGCCGTGCCGAGGCGCTTTACCGTGACAGCCGCCACTATAATTCAGAAAAAACCAAATCGGACCACAACCGAATTTCCAATAAGATGTTGCTGCTCAGGCGCCTTATCCAGCAGGGGGTGGTACTCAAAGAAGAACTCAAACCCCTGGGCGTGGGCTTGAAGAAATTTGTCACAGGCCTCGCCACGGGTCTGGTGATGCTGGTGGTATCGGCACTTATCATCAAGGCCCAGGGGGTATTCAGCGGCGTGACCATGAGTTTGCTGTTGACCCTGGCGGTGATCTACGGTTTCCGGGAAATCTTTAAAGAAGACATTCGCAACGCCATGTGGCGGGTTATTCAGCGCGGTCGCCCCCGCTGGAGCCGATTGCTGCGCGACACCTCCAGTCAAAAGGTGGTGGCCCGCCAGCAAGTGTGGCTGGACTTCGTTCGCAGCAAGGATTTACCACTGGCGGTGACAGAAATTTTGAGCCGGCGCCATCAGCAAAACCGCCTGGAGGCGGAATATCTGCACTATGGTATTTCGACCAAGGTAAATGACGAGGGATTTTTAGCTGGTTATGACACTCTCTCAGAACAGGTGTCATTCAGTCTGGTGCCTTTTGTGCGTTATCTGGAGCGGGGTAAGGTGAAGGTGTTCCGTGAAACCGAAGAGGGGATCTGCGCCGAAACCGCCGAACGACGTTATCAAATCAACGTTGTGCTGGTGTACCGCGAAGGACGCAAGGCCCCCCGCTATGCCAGATACAAGGTAACCTTAAACCGCAGTGGGATTATCAGCGTCAGTGAAAAATCCCTGCCGGAACAGCTGCTGGGCGTCAGCGGGTAAAAGCCTGACAGATCTTCTGATCGCCGGTTTGTTTGGCGCGCTTGAGGGCAATTTCGGCGTGGCTGATAAAGGCTTCGAGGTTTTGCCCGGACTGATGGGCCGCAATGCCAATGGAGATACCTTCGCCCAGCCCCAGGCTGTTGAGTGAGTCCAGCGCATCCACTGCATACTTATGGGCGGCATTGCTGTCGGTACCCGGCAGTATGACCACCAGCTTGCCCAGCTGCCACTGGGAAATTTGTGAATTGGACGGCAGCTCTTTGAGCAGCAAGGTCTCAACCTCCTCCTGGCGCTTTTCCAGCTGGCCAATATCGCTCATATGGCTGAGCATACCGGCAGGGCTAATGTCCATCAGCATCAGGCAGGAGTGATTGCGGCTTTGCTCGCCCAGGGCATCGTAGTAGCGTTCCAGGTCTTCCAGATTCGCCAGGATGGTGCTCCGGTTGGGGATGAGCTGGCTGTTCTCACGGCCGCGATTGCGGCTGCTGGCTTGCTCCAGGGTACACACCAAATACTCAATATCGCCCTCATCGTCGAGATGGCCTTTGAGGGTTGCCTGCAAACAGGTGCTGGCATTGTTGGTGCACAGAATTTGCCCCTGCCAGCTGCCTTGCATGGCCACCATTTGCGTGATGCGTGGCCATTGGTTACCCAGGTCATTTTCCAGAATATCCGCCAGATTGGCACCGAGGGGCTCGTTGAATTCCAGTAACTGTTCGAAGGCGCTGTTGAATTTCAGCAGGGTACCGTCTGCCCGGGTCAGGGCCGTGGCCACGGCGCTGTCGGCCAACAGTCTGTGCAGTGATTCTTCGCGGCGGCTCTGGGCCAGCTCACTGATGTCATTGAGGCTAACCAGGAAATAGCGCTGGCGTTCTGTGTTGGCGCGGGTGTAACGCAGCACCACCCGGAGCACGGCCCCGGGAAGTTCATCCAGGCTCACTTCTCCGCGCCATTCTCCCTTGGCCTTGGCGGTGGCAATAATTTTCTCGAAGTTTTCATCATCCAGCTGCAAACAACGCTGCAGACTGCGGTCTGTCAGTTGGTTGGCCGCAAGATTCAACAAGCTGCCAGCCTTGGGGTTGGCACTCAGAACCCGGCCCTTATCATTCACCAGCAGCTGACCTTCTTCGCCGGTAAAGAGATCGGCTGCCAGTTGGATGCTGTTGTGACGGGCGCGCTGCTCGAGGCGGTAAAGGTGGGTGAGTATGACTACGGCCGCCGCCAGCAGTGTCAGTATGATGGCGCCTATGACCAGGATGGTCTGCCACTGGGAGAAGCGGGAGGCAATGTCATCGTTGCGGATGTAAGACACCAAAAAATATTCACGGCGGGTTTCATACTGGGTGGTGAGGTCCACTTTCAGATACACAAAGGTGGCGTCATCGCCGTGGAACTGGCCAAAGTTGCTCATGGCCATTTGTCGCCACAGAGCGGGGTAACTCTGACGCAGACTGCCACTCAAACCTTCGGGCAGCCTGGGCAGGGGGGCATCGCTGGGGCCGGCATACATGAGTCCCTGGGTATCGAACATCATCATGGGTTGCTGAGTGGCACTGAGGGCGGGTTTGACCATGTCCAGGGTGCGCAGCATGGAGTTATAAGTCACCAGATAGCCCCGCACGGTCTGATCGGGGTTTTCAAGCCAGGCCAGCTGATACATATAGGGTTCGAGCTCGCCGTTGACTGACAGGAACTCCATGGGGGAGCTGTAGATTTCGTTGCCACCCATGTTGCGGGCACCGCCCAGCAGTGATGGCGGCAGGGTTTGGCGTCCGAATATATCGGTTGATGCAAACAGAAACTCGCCGTTGGCATTGAACAGGGCAATACCCATGAGTTCGGGCATGTTCTTTTGCAGCCCGGTCCATTGCAGCAGCAGCTTTTCCTTCAGGCTCTCATCGCCGCTGTCGAGATACTGGCGCAGCAGTTCGCCACGGGCAAAGGTTTGGGTACGGAACTGCTGGAAGGTGACCTTGTCAGCAATCATGGTGCCGACAGACTGGAGCTCGCTGTATCTTTGGGTCGCCCATTCCTGCTGCAATCTGCGCTCACCCAGGGTGATGATGACATTAATCACCAACACTACGCTTATCACCAGCATCGCCAACTGACTGGCAATGGCCAGCATACGTTGATGCGACCAGCGAACGCTTTGTTCATCGGTCAGCAGGGAGGAAAGCGACGATAATCCGGTGTTGGGTTTGAGCATGCGAGCGGTAAATGTGGGCTAAAAGTGGGCATCATGTTAACACGATTCCCCCGTCGGTACAGGCCTGCTCCCTCAGTTTGACGGGACAAACCTATCCCATGATATCCAGCTTGCGATGCTTGAAGGTGCAGCCCGCCGCTTCCACCAGCGCGCGGCAGGCCGGGATATCGACTCCGGGCAGGCCATCGATGGCGGAAACCTCGACGCGTTTGATGTAAGCCGGTGCCATGCGGATAAAGTCATTCACCGCCTGCCAGGAACCTTTGAGTCTCGGTTGACAGTGTTTCAGGTAGGTGAACTCATCCTGGGCATTGAGGGATACTGAGAGCGCATCCACGCAGTCGGCCAGTTCCGGCAGTATATTGCGTTTATGAAACAGGTTTCCCAAGCCATCGGTATTGACCCTGATGCGGCCGCCCTGCGACTTGATGGCGCGGGCAACCCCGAGCAGGGTAGGCAGGTTCAGCGTAGGCTCGCCATAGCCACAAAACACATATTCATCAAAGGTGTCCACATCCCCAAGCAAGGGCAACAAGTCATCGACACCGGGCTGCTTGTCCAATGCCAGCTGATATTGATGTATTTGGCGGCTGCCCTGCTGTTTGGGGCAAAAGCCGCATCTGAGGGTGCAGCGGCCGGTGATATTGAGGTAGCGGCTGTGGCGAATATCGTAAACGAGAGTGGCGTTTGGGGAGGTGTGGTGAGCGGCGGTGGCGTCCATTGAATTCATGGTGTTGTGACTGCCTGGGGCATGGGGGCAACTTGGGGGCAGTCTAGCAGAGGCGGTTTATTCAAAATGTTCCCGGGATCAAAAAGGGAGAGCTTGTGCTCTCCCTTTTTGGGATGCAGGCAACATTCCTGCGTCAGTCGTGTTTTGCCCCCTCGAGGGACTGCGTCAGCGATGCACCTTGTTCTGTACCCTGCCCGGCAGCAGCGCCATGCTCATTGTGCCCCTGGCCTGGCTGCCACCACCAGTTGAACAGGCGGCGGCCAATACTGGCAAAGTCGGCCAGTATCACATACAGCAAGGGCACCAATATCAGGGTCACCACGGTGGAGAAGAGGATCCCGAACGCCAGTGAGGTGGCCATGGGGATCACTATCTGTGCCTGCAAACTGCGCTCAAGGATGATGGGCACCAGGCCAAAGAAGGTGGTCAGCGAGGTCAGAATGATTGCCCTGAAACGGAAGCAGCCAGCATTGACCACGGCTTCACGCAGGGCAAAACCCTGTGCCCGGGCGCGGTTAACAAAGTCCACCAGGATAAGCGAGTCGTTCACCACCACACCGGCCAGGGCGATAATACCACAGAGGCTGAGGACGCTGAGGGACAAGCCCAGCAGCAGGTGACCTATGATGGCGCCAATCATGCCAAAGGGGATCACCGACATGATGATCATCGGCTGGCTGTAGGACTTCAGCGGTATAGCCATCAGGGCATAGATGGTAAAGAGGGCAAAGAACAAACCCTGCAGCAGACCCCAAATGGCATCAGCCTCTTCCTGACTCTGACCATCGAGGGAGGTGTCTATATGAGGGTACTTTTGCTTGAGCACTGGCATAAAGTCTTTCTGAATCTCGGCGACCACCTTGCCCGGCTCGACCTTGTCCTTGTTGGCGGCGGCCGTGATGGTGATAGCACGGCGACCATCTACCCGGGTAATGGCCGAGTAAGAGTCGCCCACCTCGATTTCGGCCACGTTGGCAAAAGGCACTGCGCTGCCATCGGGCGTACGGATGAGCATGTTTTCCAGATGGCCCACGGTACGGCGCTGCTCCAGTGGATAGCGCACCATCACCTTCACTTCTTCCTTGTTGCGCAAAATGCGCTGGGCCTCGTAGCCATAAAAGCCATAGCGTACCTGGCGTGCCAGATCTGACAGTGTCAGACCGAGGGCCTCTGCCTCGGGGCGAATTTTCAGGCGGATTTCATGGCTGCCGGAGGAATAGTTGTCGGCGATATCGTACAGGCCTTCGTAGCTTGCCAGCTTGGTTTTAAGCTCTTTGGCGGCCAGCGACAATTGCTCAAGGTCGTTGGATGACAGGCGGAATGCCACATCGCCACCGGCATCGTTGGTGGTGGCATTCATGGACAATTTCTTCACGCCCACCATTTCTGGCAGGGCGTCACGCCAGGCGTCGGTAATGGCGTTGCCATCCAGCTCGCGGTCTTCCCCTTTGGTCAGCTCGGCAAAGATAAAGGCACTGGTGCGGGAGTTCATATTGAAGAAGCTGTGTTTCACCACCGGCTCACCGTACTTTTGCTCCATTTCACCGTTCATGCGGTAGAGGGCATCTTCGATTTGTTGCAGCGCCTTGAGGGTGTTGTCCTCTGAGCTGCCTTCTTCCATCTGAAGATTTACCTGCACAAAGTCAGAGGGAATGCTGGGGAAAAATACCCAGCGCACCTTACCACTGGCGACCAGGGCGATGGAGAGGATCAAGACCCCGGTAAAGCCGGCCAGCCAGTTGTATCTGTTGTGAATGGCACGCTCAAGAAACGCCTTGTAGCTGTGGTGAATAAAGTGGGCTACCCGCTCATTGAATCGCAGCTTCATGCGGCCGAGTGGGCCCGAAGGCTCCTTGGTGTTTGGCTTCATATGGGCAAGATGCGCGGGCAGAATAAGCTTGGATTCCACCAGAGAAAACGCCAGACAGAGGATCACCACCATACCGATGGATTTCCAGATGATCCCCATGGGGCCATCCACCATCAACATGGGAATAAAGGCCGCGATTGTGGTCAGTACGCCGAAGGTGGCGGGCATGGCCACCTTCTGGGCACCGCGAATGACGTTGTCCATGTTGTGACCGTGGCGTTCCACCTCGGTGTGGACGCTCTCCCCAATCACAATCGCATCATCCACCAATATCCCCAGCACCAGAATAAAGGCAAATAGAGTCAGCATATTGATGGAAAGGGCAAAGGGTTCTACCGGCATCAGCAGCAGGGTGCCAAGGAAACACACGGGGATCCCCACCATCACCCAGAATGCCAGTTTCAAATCGAGGAACAGCGCCAGGATCACAAACACCAGCAGGGCACCCATGGTCATATTCGACAGCATCATATTGAGGCGGCCGTTGAGGTAGTGGGTCAAATCGCCCCAGTAATCGAGCTCGGCACCGGCGGGCAAACTGAGTTTGCGCTCGGCGATGTAGTCCTTCACATCCTTGGCGATGGCCACGGCGTCCTGATCTTTTACGCTCAGAACTTCCACTATCACCGCGGGTTTGCCGTTGAAGCGGGTATAGTCGAGGCGCTCTTCGAAATCATCCTTGATGGTGGCGACGTCCGGCAGCATGATGCGACTGCCATCTTTGCTGGTGGCAACCACTATGCTGGAGAAGTCTTCGCCGGTGTAGGCCTGTCCCTTGGTACGCAGCAGAATATCGCCGTCTTTGGCGCGAATGGCACCGCCGGGCAGGTCAAGCGAGGAGTTTTGCACCGCCATGGCCACCTGGGTGAAGGTGAGGCCATACTCACGCAACTTGTTTTCCGACACTTCGATGCCGATTTCGTAATTGCGGGCACCGGCAACCTGGGCGCGGGTGACAGAGGGCAGGGCGGCCACTTCGTCACGAATATTTTTGGCCAGCTCTTTCATCTCGTGGGCGTTGATATCGCCATACACAGACAGCCAAATTACGTTGTTTTCAGGCTTTATCTGATAAATGTTGGGTTTTTCGATGTTGGCCGGAAAGGTGGAAATGGCATCGATACGCAGCTTGGCCTCATCCAGCACGGTTTTGGCGTCCACACCGTTTTCCACTTCGATGGTGATACTGCCCACACCATCGCTTGCCACCGAGGTCAGCTTTTTAATGCCGATAACATCCTGAATGGCTTCTTCGATTTTGATGTTGATCCCTTCTTCGATTTCCTGTGGTGCGGCGCCGGGATAGGCGACGGAAATTCTGAGCAGGTTCAGTTCGAAGCTTGGGAATATTTCTTTGTTAATCAGCTGGGTGCTGAATAGGCCGCCAACCAGCAGCACTATCATCAGCAGGTTGGCCGCCACACTGTTGCGGGCAAACCACGCAATTATACCTTTGTGGGTGTCCATTACTTATCCCCTGCCTGTGCCAGACGCTCATCGGCGGGCGCCTCGCTGTCTCTGGTGCTGTCTGGGGTTTCTTCACCGCGGATTTTCACCATCTGACCAGTGGACAGGGTGCCTGTGTTGGTCAAGGAAACGCGCTCTCCGGTTTTGAGGCTGCCCTTGATGTAGGCGTAGTTCAGATCCGAGCGCACAACATTCACGTCGCGCAGCTCCAGGGTGTTGTCGCTGCGAACGACCGGCACCTTGCCCTCACGCACCAGATGGCGGTCCAGACGCACTATACCGTCCTCGGTACGGCCCTTGATGATGGCGTTGACGAAGGTACCGTACTTGAGCGGCAGTTGGCCCTGGGTTTTATGCTTGCGCAGGTAAGGGTCTGGAATTTCCGCCACCAGATAGACCATGCGGTTACCTTCATCGATTACCCCTTCACTGCGCACTATGTCACCGGTCCATACCACTTCGCGACCGGCCAGGGAGGCTGTCAGGGTCACTTCGGTGTCGGGGTTGTCTACCGACTCAAGATAGGCGAGGTCGGCATTGGCCAGTGGCAGGCGGATTTCGGCGACACTGGTATCGTATAGCTCACCCAGCTTGGTGCCGAGGGTGACGTATTGCCCCAGGTCGACACCACGGGCTTTGACTATGCCGTCAAACGGCGCGCGGATAACGGTGCGCTCCAGATTACGCTTGGCGCGGGCCAGTGCCGCTTCGGCATATTTCACATTGGCCTGTTCTTTTTTCAGCTGTGGAATACGCAAACCCAGTTCCGGGGGGACACCCTTGTCATATCCCTTGAATTCGGTTTTGGCCACTTCCCCGCGGGCGATTTCCTCATTGAGTGCGGCGGTAGCCTGTGCCAGTGAAGCTTCGGCCTGCATCAGGTCGGCCTGATAGTCTGACGGCTCAATCACCGCCAGTTGGTCACCGGCTTTCACCACACCGCCAGCGACAAAATTAGGGGATACACTTGTCAGACGCCCCTGCACTTCGGCCACCAGCTGTGTTTTATGCCTTGGCATAACCACCCCGTAAGAAGGCAGATTCAGAGACAGCGTTTCCTGTTTCACCTCAGCCACTTCAATAATTGGCAAATTGGCTTCTTCGGCTTTCTGCTCGGGGGCTTCTTTGGTGGCCATGAGTACCATGGCGGCCAGAATAAACAGCGCGAGAATAATAAAGGGGAGGATACGTCTTAACATAGTGCTCATAGGGGCCCGCTTGTCCATATACAGGTAACGGGGCCTAAGGTACCAAAAGCGCCTTGCTATACCAATCAGTTTTTGTAACAGAAATGTATCTGATTTTTATCGAAGAGGTGGCCAGGTCTAATCGGGGCTACCTTTGTGGGCAGGGCGTTTGGCTTTTCGGCGCCAAAATAAAACAGGGGCACCAGGCCCCTGTTTTTATCCGCATTTTGTGCTGTTAATCCGCTTTTGAGGGTTTGCGGCTTTTGCCGCCGCTACCTTTGGGAGCAGACGAGCGGTAGTCGCCGCTTTTCTCACTGCGTTTACCGTCCTTGCCCTGGGCGTTATAACGCTGTTTTCCTTCAGCATTGGCGCGATCGCTGCTCTTGGAGCCGTTACGCTCACTGCCCTGGGCGTTATAACGTGGTTTTCCTTCAGCATTGGCGCGATCGCTGCTCTGCGAGCCACTGCGCGCTTTGCCCTGGGCTGGGCTGCGCTCGGTCGATTGATAACCTCTGGCGCTTTGACGGTCAGTATCCTGGTGACGCTTGTCGCTACGGCTATGGGGCGTTTTTTCACCGACTTCGCGCTTGGCGCCACGGGGATTGCCGTCTCTGGAGGCATAACTCTGGCCTTCAGTACGCTCACGTGCGCCATGTTGGCTGCGGCCCGTATCGCCCTTATCGTGACTTCTGCGTTCCTGCTTGTCATGGCCTCGGCGCTCGTGTTTGTCCAGACCGTCGCCCTTCTCATCAGTGCCAGTGCGGCGCGTCGACGCTCTGCCGCCAGAACGGACGTTGTCGCCGCCCCTGCTGTCTGCGGTCTTGGCGTTGGGTGTAGCCGGACCACGGCCGGGGGCTGCCTTGGGCTTGGCATTTTTGGCCTTGGCTTTGGCATCCTTGGCCTTGACCTTTTTCTTGGTGGGCACCTTGGCTTCCTTGTGCTTGGGGCGCAGCTCTTCAATCACCCTGCGCTTGAGCGGCTGCTCAATATAACGCTCGACCTTGCCCAGAATGCGCATGTCGTGGGCTTCCACCAAAGAAATGGCGGTGCCCTTGGCACCTGCACGGCCGGTACGGCCAATGCGGTGCACATAGGTATCGGCGGAGCGTGGCATATCGAAGTTGATGACATGGGTGATGTCTTCAATGTCGATACCCCGTGCAGCCACGTCGGTGGCCAGCAGCACGTTCACTTCACCCTTGGTAAAGCGACCCAGTGCCTGGAAACGTTTTTTCTGATCCATGTCGCCGCGCATAAAGGCGCAGGCAATACCTGCCTGTTGCAGCTGGCCTTCCAGCGACGCCACAACGTCACGGGTTTTACAGAAAACAATGGCCCGCTTGACTTCTTCCTGCTTGAGCAGATGGGTCAGCAGGGCAAACTTGTGGTCTTTGTCGTCGGCCAGATGTATCCACTGATGGATTTTGGCTTTTTCACTGCGGGGCGGCTCAGACTCAACAAACATGGGTTCGTTCAGGAGCTCGCGGGCAAAGCTGCCCACGCCGCCACCTTCCAGAGTGGCGGAAAACAGCATGGCCTGCTTACGGCCACTGGCTTCCACGGCGATGGTTTTCACCACTTCGCCAAAGCCCATATCCAACATGCGGTCGGCTTCATCGATAACCAGTACTTCCACCAGTTCGGCGCTGAAATGGCCCTTGTCCAGGTACTCCAACAGGCGACCCGGGGTTGCCACCAGGATATCGACGTTACTCTTGAGCATCTCTTCCTGTGGGCCATAGGGCACACCACCGGTGATCAGCTTGATGTCCAATTCCAGATTGGTGGCCAAATGGCTGGCGTAGCGATGGATTTGGCTTGCCAGCTCACGGGTTGGGGTTAATACCAGCACCCGGGGTTGACCCGGACGACGGCGGGGGAAATCTATCAGATGCTGCAACGCAGGCAGCAAAAAGCTGGCAGTCTTGCCAGTCCCTGTTGGAGCGCGCGCCAGAATATCCCTTTGCTCCATGGCAAGGGGGATGGTCATACGCTGAATGGTGGTGGGGGTGTTGTGCCCCATGGCTTTCAGGGACTCCAGCAGCTCGGGGTCCAATTGGAAATCTTCAAATAGCATGGTGGCATTCCTACTCTAACAGGCGCGGTATTATAGGTGCTTTAATCGGTTACTGAAACCAGGAGTTACAGTTTCAGGTAAAAGTCCCTGGTCAGGGCCGTCATGGCCTCAGTGTAGCAGCCATGAACGTCCCTGATGGCCAGGTGTTCATGCTGATAACTGTCCTCTCCTTGGCTGACCGCCAAGAGCAGTCTCCGTGGCGCTTTTCCTTCAACCGTACTGACCTCAACCCGCTGCCTGATGCCGAGCCCGAGGTGAGTGAGTGCTTGCCTGAAGGCTTGCTCACTTTCCACCGGTAACACCAGGCTGGCAATGCCTTCGGTGCTCAAATGGGTCGTTATCAGCTTGCACAGTGCTAAAAATCCCAGGCTGCCGGTGTGTCTTGCCTGGGCCCTGCCGGGTTTTTCTGACAAGGGGCCGGTTTCAAAGTAGGGCGGATTACAGAGTATGTGAGTGAACACTTTGCCTGCCAGTGCCTCTGCATCAGTGGCATCGGCTTCAATCAGGTTTATCCTATCGGGCCAGGGACTGGCGCTGAAGTTACTGCGACACGCACTGGCGGCCACCGGGTCTATTTCAATGGCGGTGATGGGCGCCTTGCAGCGCTGGGCTGCCATCAGAGCCAACAGACCACTGCCGGCACCCAGGTCGAGCACCGCATCTGCCCCATCAAGATTGGCCCAGGCCCCCAGAAGCACGGCGTCTGTGCTGACGGGCATACCGCAACCGAAATCATCAACGTGAAACGCTTTAAAACTGAATCCCATGGTGTCTGAGCCAAATAAACAATCGCTATCCAGTGGCGGCATGGTACCAGAATCAAGCGTCCATCCCCACAAAAGCCCCGGAAACGTCCACAATAAGACGCTGACTATTGCCCTCTGGTCTGACCTTGTTTATGGCCGCTGTTGCCCAAATGTGATGCTAGCGGCCCGAAAACGCCCATGAGCTGTGATCCGGCGCAACATGCTGTTAGCGCGAATGCAGCATGGGACACTTTTTTGGGCAAGAGAGGCCGCGCTGCTTGCGCTGTTCTTCGGGCTTTGATATTAGTTTCCCCCTTTCCCGTAGCCATTTTTTGCGACTTCGGGCCCCTCGGTGGCGTTTTTGGCCAAAATTCACCTCGAGGTAGGTGGTTTTTTCGGCGTACTTCGCCAAATTTACCTCTCCACAGCTGTAATTCTGGCGTTACACGGGGCTTTCTCTGTCCGTCTTCGGTAGCCAAGTTGCAGATAATCACTTAAGTTTGTTCGAAAAACACTATAAATAAGATGGGGCTTCTTGTGCAAAACAAGCAGATGAGTTTCTCAGACACCTTAAGTCTGGGCTTTATGACTTTTGCGTTCTTTTTGGGGGCCGGTAACCTGATATTCCCGCCATTCGCGGGCATGCTTGCCGGTGAGAACATGCCATTGGCCATGATGGGCTTTTTGGTGACTGCCGTGGGCATGCCGTTGGTGGGTTTGATTGCTGTGGCCAAAACCCAGGGCAGGGTGATGGCGTATCTGCCTGCTGTGGCTGCTACGGCGTTGGCTGTGGCCATTTACATCATCATTGGCCCTGCCTTTGCGGCGCCCCGCACCGGTCTGGTGGCCTTTGAAATTGGCGCCAAACCCTTCCTCGGTGATACCAGTGCTGTATTGGCGCTTGGCAGTATCAGCCTCAATGTAGCTCAGCTTATCTTTACCCTTGGGTTCTTTGCGGTGACCATGCTGCTGGCCCTCTTCCCCGGTAAATTGATGGACAGTGTGGGTAAAGTACTGACCCCTGTGCTCATGGTACTGCTGTTGTCGCTGGCCATTTCAGTAATCATGCTGCCATCGGGTGACACTTCAGCACCCGTGGGGGATTATGCGTCCAGCCCGCTTATCAAGGGGGTGATTGAAGGCTACAACACCATGGATACTCTGGCGTCGCTGATGTTCGGTATGCTGATTATCGACCTTTTACGCAAGAAAGGGGTTGATGCCCCTGCGGACCAAACCCGTGCACTGGTGCGTGCGGCCTTTATCGCCGCATCCGGTTTGGCCTTTGTGTATATTTCGCTGTTTTTCCTCGGAGCCACTGCAGGGGATATCGCTCAGGGTGCCGAAAATGGTGGTCAAATTCTGACCCGTTATGTCGACCGTGAGTTTGGGACACTGGGTGCGCTGCTGTTGTCTACCGTGGTGTCTCTGGCATGTTTGACCACGGCTGTGGGTTTGGTGAGTGCCTGTTCTGATTATTTCAATGAGCTGTTTCCACGTATTAAATACCGTCAGTTCGTTATCCTGTTTTCCATCATCTGCGCCGTAGTGGCCAACGTCGGGCTGACTCAGCTTATCAGCGTAAGTATTCCTGTGCTGGTGAGTGTTTATCCCGTGGTGATAGCCTTGGTGGCCGTGACCTTTATGACCCAGTACCTGCCCAACCCCAAAGTCAGCCATCGACTGGTGTTGGCGGTGGCGCTGCTTTTTGGTGCCATCGATGGCCTCAAGGCTGCCGGGGTGAATATGGAGTCTCTGAGCTTTATGCCGCTTTATGCCGAAGGCATGGCCTGGTTGTTGCCAACCGCAGTGACCATGGTAATCTGCCTCTTTATCGGTAAGCGCGCACCGGCTGCGGCCTGATAGCAATATGCAAGTAAAAGCCGGGTTCGCCCGGCTTTTTTGTTTTTCCGTTGGAGTCTTTTTTGTCCGCCAAAGCCAATACCTCCCGTAAGGGTGGCAAGCGCCCTGAAAAATCCGGCGCCCCATTGAAACCCAGTGCTGCCGGTATGGCGTTGATAGATGCATTTTTGGATGAGCTTTGGTCGCTTCAGGGATTGTCTGATAACACCTTAAGTGCCTATCGTACCGATTTGTGTCAGTTTGATGCCTTTCTCACGGCAAAAGGTATAGGGTTGCTGGCCCTCGATAGTCTCACGCTAAGGGACTATCTGGCGTACCGTTTTGAACAGGGCATGGCCAAAACCTCGACGGCACGTATGCTCTCAAGCCTGCGCCGCTTCTATCGTCATCAACTGGTTTCCGGCACCTTGAGTGAAGACCCAACCGCCCTGATTGAATCGCCCAAACTCCCCAAATCTTTGCCTGGGAGTCTGTCGGAGGCACAGGTGGAGCAGCTGCTGGCGGAGCCAAGCAGTGACGACCCTGTAGAATGCCGCGATAAAGCCATGCTCGAGCTCCTGTATGCCACCGGGCTCAGGGTCAGCGAGTTGGTGGGCCTTGGCATGTCGGAGCTGGGGCTGCGTCAGGGGCTGGTGCGTATTATCGGTAAGGGGGGGAAAGAACGATTGGTGCCCATGGGGGAAGTGGCCCAGGACGCGCTGGAACAGTTTCTCGCAGGCCCAAGGCAGATGTTGCTTAAGCAGGGCGCCACCGAGGTGGTGTTTCCATCCAATCGTGGCCAGCAAATGACGCGGCAAACCTTTTGGCACCGCATTAAGCTGTATGCGCTCAGAGCTGGCATTTCCACTGAGCTGTCGCCCCACACGTTAAGGCACGCCTTTGCTACTCATTTGTTGAACCACGGCGCCGATCTCAGGGTAGTGCAGCTGCTGCTGGGGCACAGTTCATTATCGACAACCCAAATCTATACCCATGTGGCCAGAACCCGCCTTGCGGATCTCCATGAAAAACATCACCCCAGGGGCTGAGAATTTGACTGAAACACCAACTGATACAAATTCAGCCCCGGCTAATTTGCTTTTGTTACCGTTAGACGGTAACTTTTCAGGCCATTCGCGGGTCTTATAATCAAGAGACTATACCCGCAGTCGTATTCAAGGATTCAAGATGAAACTCACCCGTACCCTGACGCTTTTGGGCTCACTGGCCCTGGCTCCCTTGGTGATGGCGGCCCCTGCCACACCAAACGACATGCTGAAGCAGAAAATTCAAAGCACCCTCGGCCTGGAAGTGAACAGCATCACAGCCTCTCCGGTTGAGGGGCTGTATCAGGCCATAACCAACCGTGGTGTGTTGTACATCACTGCCGATGGCAGCAAGCTGATCCATGGCAACATCTATGATTTGAATAACCAGATGAACAACCTGACCGAAAAGGCCCTGGCTGGTCCGCGTCTGGACATGCTCAAAGAATTTGAAAGCAAGATGTTGGTGTATAAAGCTAAAGACGAAAAACACGTAGTCACTGTCTTTACCGACATTACCTGCGGTTACTGCCGCAAGCTGCATCGTGAGATGAAAGACTATAACGACCTTGGGATAACCGTGCGTTATCTGGCGTATCCCCGCCAGGGCGTACCTTCGCCCAATGCCGACGAGATGGAAGCCGTATGGTGTGCCAAAGACCCACACAAGGCCATGGACGATGCCAAGGCCGGTAAAAATATCAGCCTCGCCAAGTGTGATGCGGACATTGCCGGCCAGTACAACCTGGGTGGTTCCTTTGGCGTAAATGGCACCCCCGCCATTGTGCTGGAAGACGGCTCCATGATCCCCGGTTATCAACCTGCCTCCGCGCTGTTTGATGTGCTGGAGCAGCGTGCGGTTAAGCAGTAACAGCGTGCTGCCTCCCAGAAAAGGTGAGCCCAGGCTCACCTTTTTGTTGTATTGGTATTCCCCAAGGTTCAAGCAAGGAGTCATTGCGTGAAGTACAAGCTCACCAGGCGCGAAACGGTGGATGACTCCCACCTGCCAAATCACCTGCATCCTTTGATAAAGCAGCTGCTTGCCCGCCGTGGGGTAGCTGGCGATGACTGCGAGCAGGAGCTGTCGCGCCTGCTGCGACCCGAGACTATGCTGGGTCTCGATAGGGCCGCGTGCCTGTTGGCCGACGCTGCGATGGCCTCAAAGCGTATGCTGATTGTCGGTGACTTTGATGCCGACGGTGCCACTTCCACCAGTGTGTGTTTGCTGGCACTCAAGATGCTCGGTATTCACGGCGCTGATTTTCTTATTCCCAACCGCTTCGATTATGGTTATGGCCTCAGTGTGCCCCTGGTGGCCCTCGCGGTGGAAAAGGGCGCCGAGGTGCTTATCACGGTCGACAATGGTATCAGCAGCATCGAAGGTGTTGCGGCGGCCAAAGCCGCCGGGATGCAGGTGGTGATCACCGACCACCATCTGCCCGGGCAGGTATTGCCGGACGCCGACGCCATAGTTAACCCCAATCAACAGGGGTGCACCTTTGCCAGCAAATCCATTGCCGGTGTGGGTGTGGCCTTTTATCTGATGCTGGCCCTTCGCGCCGAACTCAGACGCCGTGGCTGGTTTGAAAAGCTTGGTATAAAGGAGCCCAATCTGGCGGTACTGGTGGACATAGTAGCGCTGGGGACTGTGGCCGACGTGGTCAGTTTGGATGCCAATAACCGGATTCTGGTGGATGCCGGGCTTAAACGTGTCAGAGCTGGCCGTTGCAGACCCGGGATCACTGCGCTTTTGGAAGTCGCGAAGCGTAATCCCGCCCGCGCAGTGGCTGCTGACTTTGGCTTTGCCGTTGGGCCCAGACTCAATGCTGCCGGGCGCCTCGATGAAATGTCTCTGGGCGTCGAAACCCTTTTGTGCGACGACATCATGTATGCCCGCAGAATGGCGGCCGAGCTGGATGGGCTTAATCAGGAGCGCCGCGAGCTGGAAACCGGTATGCAGGCCGAGGCATTAAAGAGCCTCGAGCGCTTGCAACTGGAAGAATCGCAACTGCCCTGGGGCATAGCCCTGTATCAGGATGACTGGCATCAGGGGGTGATAGGCATTCTGGCGTCCCGTATCAAAGACAAATACCACAGACCCGTTATTGCCTTTGCTGAAGCGTCGGATAACGAGGTAAAGGGCTCGGCCCGCTCCATCAAGGGTCTGCATATGCGAGACTTGCTGGAGTTGATTTCCAGCCGTCATCCCGGGCTTATTCCCAAGTTTGGCGGCCATGCCATGGCAGCAGGTTTGAGTCTCGCCAAAGCGGATGTCAGCAAGTTTCAGACAGTGTTTGATGACACTGTTCGGGAGCTTCTTTCCCCTGAACTGCTGACAGGTGAAATCCTCTCCGATGGCGAGTTGCCCATCGAATACCTGACGCTGGAAACCGCGAACCTTATCCGTGCCAGCGGGCCCTGGGGACAGGGCTTTGAAGAGCCATTGTTTGATGGCCATTTCAGGTTGTTACAGCAGCGTCTTGTGGGTGAGAAGCACTTAAAAATGATGGTGGAAACAGAGTGTGGCCGGCTGATGCTGGATGCCATTGCCTTCAACGTGGACCTTAAACTCTGGCCCGATGCCACGGTGCGCCATGTGCACCTTGCTTATCGCCTTGATGTGAACGAGTTTCGTGGCAACCAAAGCCTGCAGCTCTTGGTCGAGCAAATCGACGCCAAATGAGTCCGGACACCCGTTAACCACGAGCCTGTTAACAAAAAAGCCACCCTTGGGTGGCTTTTTGTTTTTAACGGTTAGCTTATCAGGCGGTAACCGTTTTTACGCCATCGGGGGTGCCGACCAAGAGCACATCAGCGCCGCGGTGGGCGAACAGGCCATTGGTAACCACACCCACGATGCCGTTGATTTGTGCTTCGAGCTTCTTGGGTTCCATGATCTTCATGTTGTGCACATCCAGAATAACGTTGCCGTTGTCGGTAACAACGCCTTCGCGGTACACAGGGTCACCGCCCAGTTTGACCAGCTCACGGGCCACGTAGGAGCGGGCCATGGGGATGACTTCAACCGGCAGCGGAAACTCACCTAGGATGGCCACTTCTTTGGTGTTGTCCACGATACAGATAAATTTATCGGCCACGGCAGCGACAATTTTTTCACGGGTGAGGGCCGCGCCGCCGCCCTTGATCATGTCCATCTGGCCGTTGATTTCATCCGCTCCGTCCACATAAACAGACAGTCTGTCGACACTGTTTAAGTCGTAAACCGGAATGCCCAACGCCTTGAGCTTGGCGGTGGAGGCCTCAGAAGACGACACAGCGCCTTCGATATCCGCCTTGATGGTGCCCAGTGCGTCGATAAAGTGGTTCACAGTAGAGCCTGTGCCCACGCCAACAATACTGTCTTTTTCTACGTATTTGAGTGCAGCCCAGGCGGCGGCCTTTTTCATTTCGTCTTGAGTCATGGTGAGGTCCTGTAAACGACTTAATGCAAAAAAATTGCCCTTATTATACCTGCAAGTGGCCATAAAAGTGGTTGTTGGCTAACAAAAATCCTGCCTGCGCTGCCGTTACTCTGACACTTTTGCATCCCGGGGGTGCGTTTTGCCGAAGGGATGGATTAGGATAACCGCAACCGATTTCGGAGTTTTCACAAGGAGTTGTTATGGCTGGAGCCAGTTTGCTCACCCTACTGGATGATATTGCGACCATTCTGGATGATGTGTCTGTGATGAGTAAGGTTGCTGCCAAGAAAACCGCCGGGGTGCTGGGGGACGATTTGGCCCTCAACGCCCAACAGGTCACCGGGGTTAATGCCGACCGGGAGTTACCCGTGGTGTGGGCCGTGGCCAAGGGCTCATTTCTCAATAAGTTAATCCTGGTTCCCCTGGCGCTGCTCATCAGCGCCTTTGTCCCTTGGCTGGTGACGCCTCTGTTGATGTTCGGTGGCCTGTTTTTGTGTTTCGAAGGCTTTGAAAAGCTGTGGCATGCCAGAGCCAAGCATGTGCCGGTGGAGGGTGAAGATGCCCACGAGGCATTGGTGCCAAAGGGCATGGACCCCCAAGAATATGAAAAGCAAAAGGTGAAAGGTGCGATACGCACCGATTTTGTGCTCTCGGCAGAGATCATTGCCATTACCCTGGGCGTGGTAGCCGAGCAACCCTTTATGACCCAGGTCGCGACCCTGTCCATCATTGCGGTGCTGATGACCATAGGCGTTTATGGCTTGGTGGCGGGCATAGTCAAACTCGATGATTTGGGACTCTGGCTGTCGCGTAAATCCGCTGCATTGGCCAAGATGGTCGGTAACCTGCTGCTGGCTGCGGCGCCCAAACTGATGAAACTCTTATCTGTGGTGGGTACGGCCGCCATGTTTATGGTGGGGGGAGGCATCCTTACCCACGGTATCCATGTGCTTCACGACGGTATCAACGCTGCGGCGGCGCGGGTTGGGGCGATTGAGGCCATAGGTCCTGTGCTCGAATTCTTTACCCCCAGTGCGCTGAATCTGCTGTTTGGCATAGTCGCGGGGGCTGTGGCCGTGCTCGTGATGACCTTGATTGCAAAGTTTAAACCCGCAAAGGCGGCGAATTGATTATTCACCGTTTTTTGTCAAAGTCGCATTGATGACACAGTACTTTGCCGGATGTAAATCGGGCTGTATACACTGAGCCCCGAGTCATCGCCGGGTTCGCAGCGAGTAACCACAGGGAGTGGAAATGAGCAGACTATTACAGGGGTTTCTCGGCACCGAGTTACCTATCATTCAGGCCCCCATGGCCGGGGTGCAGGACAGTGAACTCACCATTGCGGTATGCAGCGCCGGAGGTTTGGGGTCCTTGCCCTGCGGCATGTTGAGCAATGAAGTGCTGGAGGCTGAAGTGCGCCGGATTCAGGCGGCAACCACGGCTCCTTTTAATCTCAACTTTTTTTGTCATCGGGTGAGTGATTACCCGGACCCAATCCGTCGCCGCTGGCAGTCTTTGCTGGCACCTTACTTTGACGAGCTGGGCGTTACCGCGTCTTCGGGGCCAGCCAGGGCAAGTCGCCAGCCTTTCAGTCATGATGTCGCCGATGTGATAGAAACGGCGAGACCGGCCTTTGTCAGCTTTCATTTTGGGCTTCCGGACAAGGCCTTATTGCAGCGGGTAAAAAGTTGGGGCACCAGGGTACTGTCGTCGGCAACGACCCTTGATGAGGCACTGTGGCTGGAGGCCAATGGCGCCGACGGCATCATACTGCAGGGGCTTGAGGCCGGTGGTCACAGAGGCATGTTTTTGTCGATGGATTTGGCTACCCAGCAGCCGCTTCATGGGTTGCTGGCACTGGCAAAGGATAAACTGACGCTGCCCGTGATTGCCGCAGGTGGTCTTGGCTCTGCTACCGACATCAATGGTGCGCTCAAGGCCGGTGCCGATGCGGTGCAGATTGGTACTGCATACCTGCTGTGCAGTGAAGCCAAAACCTCAGCTATCCATCGCCGCGCCATCGGTGAGCAACCGCTGCAAACTCAAATCACCACGCTTTTCTCCGGCAAGCCGGCCCGGGGCATAGTCAATCGCGCCATGGCAGAGCTTGGTGCCATGCATGAGGCCGTGCCGCCATTTCCCTTTGCCTCCATCGATATGGGGCTGCTGCGACAGGCAGCGGAGCAGCTGGGTAAGGGAGATTTCTCCCCTCTGTGGTGTGGGCAAAATACCTCAGGCTGTCGTGCTATCCCGGCTGCGGAAATGACCCGTCGTCTTGCGGCAGGGGTGATGTTCTGAGTTTGGGGACGCTGAGAGTGAATGCATGGGAGAAGGAGTGCAGATGTATATAGGTGAGGCGGCCAGGGTTACAGGACTTACCATCAAAGCCATCCGCTTTTACGAGCAGAAAGGCTTATTGCCATCCCCTCAGCGTGATGGCCGCTATCGGGTCTATTCGCCTCAGCATCTCGAGCTGCTGCGCCTTATTCGCGATGCCAAAGCCTTGGGTGTACCGCTGACCAAGCTCATGGCCGTCGTCCCAGCCAAGGGGGATACGCTCGACTGGCAGCAAATACGCCGCTTTCTCGAGGGCATTAAACAGGATATCCGGGCGCAGCAGCTCAGGCTAGAACAGCAACTGGCGACGGTGGACGAGTGTCTGTCGGCCATAGACGATTGCCCGGGGCTTGGCGATTACGCCCTTGACTCTGCCCTTAAGAGGAGACTTTAGAATCGTCCCCGTTAACCTCGATAAGGAGTATGGGAATGAAAAATATTCTGATAGTAAACGCCAACCCAAAAGCCGACAGCCTGTGCAAACATTTGGCGGATATCTACGAAATTGAAGCGCGGGAGTATCACAGGGTAAGGCGTTTTAACCTGTCGCAGATGGTCTTTGATACCAATTTGAGAGAAGGCTATGGGATGCAGCCACTGGAGCCTTGCCTGGAGGACTTTCAGCAGGCGCTCATCTGGGCCGGACATCTGGTTATCGTGAGCCCTATCTGGTGGGGGAGTCTGCCAGCCGCTTTTAAAGGGCTGCTCGACCGCAGTCTGTTGCCGGGCTTTGCCTTTCGCTATGACGCCAATAACGAAGCCGTTATCCCCTTGCTGCAGGGCAAAAGCGCGCGACTGATGTTCACCATGGATGCGCCTGCTGACTTTGCCGAGGAGCAAGCCGCGTCTGTCGTGACACAGCTGGACCGGTTTACCTTGCAATTTTGTGGCTTTTCCCCGGCAAGCATATCGTATTTCCCTTCTGCCTCCTGGGTGACGGCGGAATGTCTGGAGCGCTGGCAACAAAGTATTGAAGTCTTTGGCCGACAAGGGGAGTGATAGTCTTGCCATATTGCCCGGGATATCGCCTGAATCGCAGTATCCTGGGCGCTCTTGCCATGGCATCGTCTTATTTAAGGCAACAGAAGCGGCTTTTTATCCGGTACTGTCTTTGAGTCGTATCCCAGGGCGTTAAAGATAATCCACTTATCAATCAATTGCCTGAAGTAGTTCTATGTCGCTTTCCTTGGTGAGGTGTTCAAGCGTGGGCGGGGCGAACAGATACCCTTGTAAATAGCGAATACCCATCGCGGTCAGACAGCTGAGTTCTTCATGGGTTTCAATGCCTTCAGCGAGAAGTTGAGTGCATTGCAGGTCACACTGGGCTTTGATTTCCCTGATTTGTGCCTGTTTGAGTGGGTCTTTGTCTATGTCACGGATGAGCGACATGTCCAATTTGAGCACATGGGGTTTCAGCTCTGACAGCCAACTAATGTGGGTATAGCCCGCACCATAGTCATCGATAGCAGTTAAAAAGCCGAATTTGGCATAGCTTTGGAAAATGTTCCGCAAGTGCGCCTTGTCGATAATATTTTCCCCTTCAGTCACTTCAAAGATGAGTTTTTTCAAATCGAAGTTGTAAAGGTGGGCTGCCTCTATGGTTGCCTTGATGCAGGTTTGCGGGTTGTAGACGGCGTTAGGCAAAAAGTTGATGGATAAAAAGGTGTCGCATCCAAGCTCCGCAGCGGTTTTGATGGCGGTGATTCTGCATGTCTGATCAAAATAGTACTTGTTGGTGTCGTTGATGTGCTCAAACACCCAGCCAGCGCCTTGTCCTTCGGGCCCTCTCACCAATGCCTCGTAGGCGAAGATGTTGCGGGTTTGCCAATCGATGATGGGCTGAAATGCCATGCGGATACGAAAGCCAAGTGAGACACCGCTCAGGCAGTCGGCACAGGTTTGCTGTTTGATTTCTTCAGGAAAGTCCACGTTGTAGTCTCAAGGGTCCGCAAAATAACGGGTGTGAGATTACTGTAGATGCAGCGGGTGAGAATGCCAAGCACTTATGGGTGCAGGTCTGGATTGCACATAAAGGTTAGTTTGCTGTGCGCAGCGGCCATCGCCAGAACAACATACCTGAGTTGTTATTGGCCCGGAGAACCGGGCCACAGAGGTGTTTTTTCGCGGGGATCAGTGAGCGGGCTTATCGTGGGCGGCAGCGTATTTCACCGCAATCACGGCCACCAACATCAACACAAAGGGCACGGGCGCTGCCACCATACCCAAGGCGCTGACATTCAGCATAAAGCCGATTGCAATATGACCTACCAGTGCCACGACCAGGGCCAGGGTTGCAAGGAGCAGAACAACGACTTCTGATTTCATAACCGAATTCCTTTTGAAGGTTTGTCATGGACAAGGGGCTTTTTTCACGCCCGCTTTTTGATGGCTTCAGTATGAAGACTTGATGATGCAGATATTTGATCGCAATCAAGTTTAAGGTGCCGTTTTCTTGCTAGGGGCGCAAAGCTTGCGCTGGCGCAAGCTTTGTTAAGAAATGGATGTAAAGGTTAAAAAGTTGGCTTGGGTTATGCTTGGCGGCAAGCGGTGAGTGTAGGGAAAGCCGCGTTATTTACTCAAACTTGCCCAACCTGGCCTGCCAGAGGGCGTTTTTCTCAAGGTCAGAAAGGGGTTTTCGGGCGAGGAAAGCGGCAAGGGCTATTCCCAGTGGTACCACTATCAAATCGGCACTCTTGAAGGGCAGCAGATAGCCAAAGACTGTCAGGTAAACGCAGGCAGCACTGGCCGCGGGAATAAACAGCAGTGGCCACTCAAAACATTGGCCAATAATCCTGGCACCAAGACCAATCAGGGTGGGCGGCAGCAGATACAAAAACACCATGCCGGTATCTGCTGCGGCAATCATCACAAAGCCTATCAGTGCCAACACCGCGCCCAACAGGCTACCGAGCAGTGTCTTATAGGGAGACTGACGCTGCTTTAAGGCATGGTAGGTATTTTTCATGATTTCCAGTTTGGCGCGGGCACGATTGGCACTGTCGATTTTACCCGCGCGTTCGAGTCTTGGTGGCATTGGGGGACGTTGTTCTGTGCTGTATTGGGGACACTTTATCCTATGCAGCCGCCAGTGACAAAACCGCCAGCCTGAGTGCCGGCGGTGTATGTAAGCCAGGGTTATACGCGATTGATGTCCGTTTCGGGGAAAAAGTTGGCCCAGATTATCCAGTAAGCTCCAGCCTTTACGGTTTCGACCCGATTGAGTTTTCCCACGTTGGAATGACCAAAGAAATCAATCTCTACCACAGGTTCTTGATGTGGGTTGTAGTAAATCCCCAGGCTTTGGTATTCATTGTCCCAGGCAATGACCAGGTTCTTGCCGCCAACTTCCGTATTGATAGGCTGCGCGTGTTGGCGAACAAAATCCTCGGTATAGGCCACATAGTCAGTGCCCACATTCAGCCCCCAAACCAGCGTCTTATTGGGCAAACGTGGATCCTTGTGCTGAATAGTTGGGAAGGTGGGATCCTCATTGGTTGCCTGATCTACAATGGCGTGGTCAAAAATGGCTTCCATGATGGGGTCATATATGGCGAGGAATGGGTTTTCCCAAAATGAAGGCTTCATATCCTGCACAAGATAATCATTCAGGAACACTTCGCCGTTTGGATAGGCCTCAGCAAACTTGGAAAACGGCATTCTGAAGGTCGGCCACTCACGCATTTTTGCGCTGCCGCCCTGATTGATATCTGCTTCCTTTTGGCCCCAAAGCTGCTGGATAGGTTCCCCGGATACCTTGTCCCACATCACTAGGTTGTTTTCCAACTGGTTCATCGGTGCCAGTTGCAGGGCTTTACCATCAATTTCAGGGGTATAAGCCATCCCCAGATTGGTGAGACCACAGTAAGTCATCACTACGTTTTCACCGCCCAGTTCTCCATTGCCGGCAACATGGGGACGCAGCAGCTGTTTGTCCGAGTGGGCACGGGCCGCACCATTGATGTCGAGTACAATCACACTCTCGTCGGGGGCATAGTATTTTCTGGCCGTTTCCACAGAGACAAAGACCCCATTGTCCATGCGTTCGCGCATCATGATGTGGGGGTTTATCATGCCGCTGTAGAGCAGGAAGGCAAACAAGATGACGCAAGCGGCAAGCGCTTTTTTACTGGTGAGGCTGGGACGGCTGCTCAGACCCCAGAGGGCGATGGCAAAACTGATGATGGCCACTGCCGTGAGGGCATACCTGTGATACCACACCCACATGGTGCTTTCGCGGGGGGATTGGATTAGCCATTGGCTGACATCAGCCAGATCTTTGAACAGCAGTCCTGCACTGGCGAGTGCGATGGCCATGGCGCCCCAAAAAAGGGGGCGGGCATATCGGGTGATGAAGGGCATCATAGACGTAACTCCGGTGACAAAAAATTCTGCCATCATTGTAAAAACCGTCATCAGCGGGATAAATCCGCCTGGATGCAATGAACTGTTCCATTAATTGGAACAATCAACTTGTTCAGCTTCCAACTGCTGCAATCTGCCCGGCAGCCCCGCGCGAATGTCTTCCATCAGCAGCTTGACTTTTTCAGGTACAAAACGGCGGGAATGATACACGCCGTAAAGCTGTTCAGCAGTTCTCACAGTCCGGTTGTATAAGGGAACCAACTTTCCTTGGGCTACCAAATCACCAGCCATGGCCACTGGCAGATAACCTATCACTCGGTGCTGCAACACTAAAGAACGCAGCAGATAGGGGGACTGGGTGCAAAATTGGGGGCGGCGAAACAGGGGGATTTGTGCCAATGGCCAACACAAATCCAGGGAGGCCAGTTCCATGATGGCCAGCGCGTGCTTCTGCCCAAGGGCCTTGGCGTGTTCAGGAAGCGGGTGCTGTTGCAGATATTCCGGTGTGGCGTAGAGATCAAACTGCAGCTTGGCCATGGGATGTGCGATAAAGGAGGAATCTCGCAGTGCGCCCAGGGTCAGCAGCAAATCAAAGCGCTTGTCTGCCAGTGTCGATGACGTCTGTCCTATGTCATGCACCCGCAGGGAGAGTTCGGGATAACGCTCAAAAAAGCGTGCAATCTGGGGAGAGCACCATTCCATCAGAAAATCGGGGGCATAGAGTGTCAGTTCGCCTTCAAAGGTTTGCTGAGCGCCAGCCACTTCCAATTCGGTTGCTTCTACAGCCGCCAGTATGGCTCGGGCTCGCAGCAAAAAAGCCTCTCCCACCTCAGTCAGCAGTAGGTGCCGGGTAGTACGCTCCAACAGGCGGGCGCGAAGACTTTGCTCAAGATCTCGGATACGGCGGCTGACGGTCGATTTTGGCAGGCCGCTTCGTTCAGCGGCTTTGGTAAAGCTACCTAACTCAACAACCTGAACAAACAGTGCTACATCATCTAGGTTCACGGGCTCGACCTTAAAAAATTATAATAATCAGGTTATTATGTCTGCATGGGTGGCGTGTCACGCAGCTTTGCTTGCCTTAATTACGAGGGGGGAGACGATGGATTCGCGATGGGGTGACTATGGTGGTCAAAGGCACATCCCAGGCTTCAACGGGCAGGGCAGGCAGGCGCTGACAATCGTGGGCGAGGCCAATAACCCGGGTGCTGTCAGGCAGCTGCGCCAGGGTGCGGTCGTAAAAGCCGCCGCCCATGCCAAGACGATTGCCGCTGTCATCAAATGCGACCAGTGGGGTTATAATGGCGTCGAGCCGGTAGGCTGGGCACAGGCGGTGGCAGGCCATCACGGGCTCAGGGATGCCATAAAGGTTGTCACGCATCTCGCTGTGCTTATCGTAACGGATAAAGAGTAAATGGCCTTCGGCGAAGGGATGCAGCACCGGCAGATACACCTCAACCCCTTGTTGCCACAGGGCCTCAATCAGGGGGCGGGTGCTGATTTCGCCATCGTTTTCAAGGTAAAGGGCGACCCTACGGGCATCGGCGAGCTCAGTTAACAGGTGCTGCGCTGCCTGTATGGCGGCAGCTGTCTGCACATCGCCGCTGAGGGTGCGCCTCAGAGCGCGAACGTGTTTGCGTATGGCACTGCGCGACGAATTTGCACTTATGCCGCTGTGGGCCTCAGCACTGATGCTGCCTTGTGCCTCAGCACTTGGGCTAATCGGTGCCTCAGCGCTGGTCGCGTTGGATGTGACGGATACCGTCATAAGTTGAGATGCTCCCCGGAATGCCGCTGCCGGTGTAGCCCTTGAACCGTAGGTTCAAGGCGGGCCTGCGATTACTTCCTAAGGCTTCTCGGTACGAGCCGAGCCTGCTCAATGTCGGTAAAACACCTGCCCTAAAGTCAAAAATATCGGCACAGGGACATTACCAGCTGGCGCACAACCCAGGGAGCAAATTTGGTGGTGTTACACTGGGAATGTACCCGGTGCAAAACCTGTAATCAGTTTAATCTTCCTTGTGGCTTCGCTCAACCAAAGCTTGTTCGAGCGTTCGCTGCAGCAGGCGGATTCTGTCATCCATTTGCTGCATATAGTCTTGATTCTTTCGCTGTTCTTCGTGCAACTCATGACCGAGATTTAATGCCGCCATCATGGCCAGATCTTCCCGGCTCAGGTTGCTGGTTCGGCCGCGAAGCGACGTCAGTTGCTGTTCAAGCTTTTGTGCCACCGACCTCAGAGCCGCTTCTTGTCCGACTGGACAGGCGATGGAGTAGGTGCGTCCAAGGAGGATGATATCAATGGCGCTACTGCTCATGGGCTATCCCTGTGGTGGTCTTTATGTGGCGGACTATATAAGGCGGGTTACAAAAGTGCAAGGCCGGAGCCGCGTTCAGGCCGCGCTGAAAACGAGTTTGCTGCTTGCGTGAACAACGACCTGAGGGAAAAGATGATTATTGAGCCAATGTCACGCAAAATTGCCACAAACCCCTGTTTGCAAACTTGGTGACAGCCGCTGGCGTCTGTTAGCATTGGCCAATTGCGTTTAGGCATTGGACACTCAATTATGGCAACCCCACCCTCCCTCAAAATTGAAAAACTGCTCGGCGCGCTGGAAGCGGCTGAAATTGGTCAGCATCCGGTGGAAGTGCACGGCGCCATGGTCGGCTTGATTGCCGGTGGTGTAGAGCAGGGCCGGGGAGCCTGGCTTAAGCCCCTGCTTGAGTTGATGAATGATGGGCAATCAATCCCCGCTGAGCTGCAAGCCCTGGTGGAGGAGCTATTTGTCGATACCCAGGCACGCCTTGGGGAAATTGATTTTGGTTTTATGCCGCTATTGCCCGAAGAAGAAGAGCCCCTGTGTGACAGAGTCGAAGCCCTGTCTCTGTGGGTGCAGAGTTTTCTGGCAGGACTTGCCATTATCCAGCCGGGGCTCAATCAGGCCTCTGAAGATGTGCGCGAAGTGATTGCCGATCTCGCCGCCGTGGCTCAGGTCGAAATCGATGTGGTGGATGATGAAGAATCAGAAACTGCCTATGTCGAAATTCTTGAATTCGTGCGTATGGCGGCCATTCATTGTTATCAGGAATTTGGCCCCCAGGATGGCGGCGGCGCTATACAGCCCAGCAATAATCTGCATTGATATTGGCGGGACGTTGAGGAGCTAGGCACCATGGACGACACCCGTCACATCAACCCAACTGGCAGTGACAATGCGCCTGCCGATGTGTCGAATTCAGCGCAGGCGGTCGATATCGCTATCGTGGGCGGTGCCATGGCCGGTGCCACTCTGGCGCTCGCCCTCGAGCAGCTCTGCAAGCTATCAGACGCCCCCCTTTCCATCGCCCTGATTGAAGCCAGGGCGCCCGGCGATGAACATCCCGGCTTTGATGCCCGCGCTATCGCCGTTGCCGAAGGCTCCATTGAGGAGCTTAAGCGCCTCGGTGTGTGGCGACACCTGAGTCGGCTTGGCACCCCCATTACCGATATTCATGTCTCAGACCGTGGCCATTTTGGTATGACGGAGCTCAATAGCAGCGCCTTTGGTCTGCCTTATCTTGGGCAAGTGGTTGAGCTTGAGGCCGTGGGCAAAGCATTGTTTGATGCCATGGCCAAGACCCGTATCCAACTGCTGTGCCCCGATAGTCTGGTGGGTATGGAGGCGGGTCAGGATGCACACACCCTGCTGCTGGAGTCCGGTAAAAAGCTGAGTGCAAAGCTTGTCGTCGCTGCCGATGGTTTGGGTTCTGCCGTACGCAGCCACTTTAACTTACCGCTTGAGCAGGTGGACTTTGATCAGGAAGCTGTGATTGCCAATGTGGTAACCCGGCAGCCCCATGAACATTGGGCGTGGGAGCGCTTCACAGACACAGGGCCTTTGGCGCTGTTGCCCATGGCAGCTATTAATGGGGAACAGCGGCTCTCACTGGTGTGGGCCCTGCCTCCCGACGAAGCCCGAATGCTGCAGGACTGCGATGAGCAACGCTTTGTGAGTCAATTACAGCAGGCCTTTGGCAACCGGGCCGGGGTCTTCCTTGGCGCCGGTAATCGTCAGCGTTATCCCCTGAAACTGTCCTGGATGCCAAGACCCATTCACCATCGCTGCGTGTTTGTGGGCAATGCCGCTCAAACCCTCCATCCCATCGCCGGTCAGGGCTTTAACCTGGGCCTCAGGGATATTGTCGATTTGACCCGGGTGTTGCAGCAGGCACTCAGTGAAAACCGCCATGCAGATGTGGGCGATATTCGCCTGCTGCATCGTTATTTGACACTTCGCGAGCACGACAGGCGTGAAACCCTGCTGGCCATCGAATCCCTGGTTCGGGGCTTTTCCAATCAATATTGGCCGCTGGTGGCCGGGCGCAGTGTGGGACTTCGGCTGCTGTCCTGGTGTCCGCCGCTCAAGGCGCCGCTTGCAAGCCGGGCCATGGGCTGGCGCCGTGGTGTCCGCCTGACGCCCAACCTGTAACTATTTCGTCCGAGGACTGACAGATGATGACAACCCAAAGCTGTGATGTGGCCATTGTAGGTGGCGGCATGGTGGGATTGGCAACCGCCATCGGCCTTGCCGAGGCCGGGCTTAAGGTGACAGTCCTGGATGCGGGCAGCCAGAGTGCTGTTGCAGGCGAGCCGCGTCTTCGGGTCAGCGCCATCAACCGCGCCAGCGAAGATTTGCTCAAATCTCTGGGCGCCTGGCCGCTGATGGACAGCCAGCGCACCGCCTCCTATGGCCGTATGCAGGTGTGGGACAAAGACGGCATGGGCAAAATTGGTTTTGATGCCAATGAACTGGGCGAATCAAGCCTTGGCACCATCATCGAAAACGACAATATTGCCGCCGCGCTGGCAAAACGTGCCGGAGAGTTCGATAACCTGGATTACCGGGAAGGTGTGCGTTTAAGCCGCCTTGCCTTTGGTGAAAAGGAAGCCTGGCTGACCCTGGAAGAGGGCGACATGCTCTCGGCTGCGCTGGTGATTGCCGCCGACGGCGCAAACAGTTGGGTGCGCAGCCAGTGCAATATTCCGCTGACGTTCTGGGACTATGGCCACACCGCCATTGTTGCCACCATAGAAACCGCCGAGCCCCACGAGAGCTGTGCCCGACAGGTGTTTTTGCCTGACGGCCCGCTGGCGTTTTTGCCGCTGTTTCAGGCAAATCTTTGCTCCATCGTTTGGTCGGTAACCGAGCCTCGGGCGCAGGAACTGCTGGCGATGGATGATGAAAATTTTTCAAAGTCGCTTACCGCCGCCTTCGATGCCCGCCTTGGTCTGTGCCACGTAAAGAGTGAGCGTATCGGCTTTAACCTGCGCATGCGCTATGCCCGCCATTTTGCCCGTCACCGGCTGCTGCTGGCGGGGGATGCGGCCCACACCATACACCCGTTGGCGGGGCAGGGCGTTAACCTGGGTTTTCAGGACGCCGCCGCCATTATCGAGACCATTGGTCGCCTGAAAGCCGAGGGCAAAGATATAGGTGACTACCGTCTGCTCCGGCCGCTGGAGCGTGAGCGCAAGGCCGCCGCCCAGGAAATGATTGCTACCATGGAAGGCTTCAAACGCCTCTTTGAAGGCAGCAACCCCATCAAGCAGGCCGTGCGGGATCTGGGATTGAACCTGGTGGATAAGTTGCCTGGACTGAAAACAGTGTTCATCAAACAGGCCATGGGCAGATAAGCAAACAGTCTCTGTGAAATATTTGATAACAGCGGCTGGCCCAACAGCCGTTAAAGGTGATTTTTGCAGCAAATATCAAACAATTGGCGGCGAAAAATTGTAAAGCGACTTCTGAAGATTAGTTTTTTCTGGTTTTTTCATAAGAAAAACTAATGCCTGGTTGTTCGGATTAGAAAATTCTCTTGTATACAAATTTGTGACGCAAGGTATAATTTCGCCGCATTTTAACCAGGTGCCGTTTCTATTTTTGGCACCAAAGCCCCGGATAGAAGGGATAATAATGGCTAATAAAACTGTACTCTTTAGCAAGCACCTGGAATCGAACGCCAAGATGGTGGACTTCCACGGCTGGAATATGCCCCTCAACTATGGCTCCCAAATCGAAGAGCACCATGCCGTGCGCCGTGACGCCGGTATGTTCGACGTATCTCACATGACTGTAGTGGACGTTGAAGGTGCCGATGCCCGCGCTTTCCTGCGCAAACTGCTGGCTAACGACATTGCCAAACTGACCGTTCCCGGCAAAGCCCTCTACGGCGGCATGCTGAACCACGACGGCGGCGTCATTGACGACCTCATCACCTACTATCTCAGCGACACTCAATACCGCGTGGTAGTGAACTCTGCTACCCGCGAAAAAGATCTGGCGTGGATTGGTGAGCAGGCCAAAGGCTTCGATGTCACCATCACCGAGCGTCCTGAACTGGCCATGATTGCCGTGCAGGGTCCCAATGCCAAAGCCAAAGCCGCCACCGTATTTACTGCCGAGCAAAACGCTGCTGTAGAAGGTATGAAGCCTTTCTTCGGCAAGCAAGCTGGCAGCCTCTTTATTGCCACCACAGGTTACACAGGTGAAGCCGGCTACGAGATCATCGTGCCAGAAGCCGAAGCCGAGGCCCTGTGGCAAGCCCTGCTGGATGCCGGTGTGCAGCCATGTGGTCTGGGTGCCCGTGACACCCTGCGCCTGGAAGCCGGTATGAACCTCTACGGTCAGGACATGGACGAGAGCGTCAACCCACTGGCCGCCAACATGGGCTGGACCATTGCATGGGAACCTGCGGATCGCGACTTTATCGGCCGTGAAGCGCTGGAAGCCATCAAGGCCAAGGGCAGCGACAAATTAGTCGGTCTGGTGATGGAAGAGAAGGGCGTTCTGCGCCATGATATGCCAGTGTTTTTTACCGACGCCAATGGCGTTGAGCACCAGGGCGTGATCACCAGCGGTACATTCTCACCCACTTTGGGCTATTCTATCGCGATGGCTCGCGTACCCGGCGCCATCGGTGAGACTGCCGAAGTGGAAATGCGCAAGAAGCGTGTGACGGTGCGTGTCATCGCACCCAGCTTCGTACGCAATGGAAAACAAGCATTTTAAAAGACCCGATTAAGGAACAAGAACAATGAGCAATATCCCGTCCGAACTCAAGTATGCTTCTTCCCACGAATGGATCCGCAAGGAAGACGACGGCACCTACACCGTAGGTATCACTGAGCACGCTCAGGAACTGCTGGGTGACATGGTATTCGTTGAGCTGCCTGAAGTGGGTGACACTGTGTCTGCCGGTGAAGACTGCGCCGTAGCTGAGTCTGTAAAAGCTGCCTCTGACATCTATGCCCCTATCTCCGGTGAAGTGATTGCCGTAAACGAGTCTCTGGAAGATTCTCCAGAGCTGGTAAACAGCGACGCTTACGGTGACGGCTGGTTCTTCCGCATCAAGCCTTCTGACGAGTCTGAGCTGGACAGCCTGCTCGACGCCGAAGGTTATCAAGCAGTTATCGACGAGGAATAATCCTCGCCAGGAAAAACGAAGCCCCCCGGGGCTTCGTTTGTTTTATCCGACATAAAGCAGATCGGTCGCAATTGAGATCGGCGTAATTTGAAAGGTTTATCATGACCAAGCAAACCCTCACAGAGCTGGAACAGCACGAGCTGTTTCTGACCCGTCACATTGGCCCCGATGCCGACGAACAGCAAGCCATGCTGAACTACGTTGGTGCCGAGTCCCTGGAAGATCTGACCGCCCAAATCGTACCCGAGTCTATCCGTCTGGGTCGTGAGCTGAACGTAGGCGCCTCCAACGGCGAAGCTGCTGGTTTGGCCTACATCCGTCAGTTGGCTGACAAAAACCAGGTGTTCAAGAGCTACATTGGTATGGGTTACCACGGCACCGAAGTGCCTAACGTTATCCTGCGTAACGTGCTGGAAAACCCAGGTTGGTACACCGCCTACACCCCATATCAGCCAGAAATCGCCCAGGGCCGCCTCGAAGCCATCCTGAACTTCCAGCAGCTGTCCATCGACCTCACCGGTCTGGATCTGGCCTCTGCCTCTTTGCTGGACGAAGCCACTGCCGCAGCCGAAGCCATGGCGCTGGCCAAGCGTGTCTCCAAGGCCAAGAAAGCCAATACTTTCTTCGTGGCTGACGATGTGTTCCCACAAACCCTGGACGTGGTAAAAACCCGCGCCGAGTGTTTTGGCTTTGACATTGTGACCGGTCCTGCTGCTGAGGCGGCTAACCATGATGACCTCTTTGGTGCCCTGTTCCAGTACACCAACCGTCAGGGTCAACTGACCGATTTCACCGAGCTGTTTGCCCAGCTGCGCGCCAAGAACGTGATTGTGACCGTGGGCGCCGACATCATGTCGCTGGTGCTCTTGAAGAGCCCGGGTGCCATGGGTGCCGACGTGGTATTCGGCTCAGCCCAGCGCTTTGGCGTACCAATGGGCTTTGGTGGTCCACACGCCGCCTTCTTTGTGTCCAAAGACGAGCATAAGCGCTCTATGCCGGGTCGTATCATCGGCGTGTCCAAAGACACCCGTGGCAAGACTGCCCTGCGTATGGCCATGCAAACCCGAGAGCAGCACATCCGCCGCGAGAAAGCCAACTCCAACATCTGTACTGCACAGGTGCTGCTGGCCAACATGGCCTCTTTCTACGCCGTATTCCATGGCCCACAAGGCCTGAAAGTGATTGCCAACCGCATTCACCGCCTGACTGATATCCTGGCCGCCGGTCTGGCCGCCAAGGGCGTCACTGTGCTGAACACTCAATGGTTCGATACCTTAAGCTTCAAGGTTGATGTGGACGCCGTACGTGCCCGCGCTCTGGCTGCCGGTGTAAACCTGCGCTACGACGCCGATGGTGTTGTGGGTGTGAGCCTGGCTGAAACCACTACCCGTGCCGATGTTGCCGAACTGTTCGACATCATCCTGGGTGCCGGTCATGGTCTGGATGTGGCCGCTATCGATGCCGACATCCTGGCCAAGGGTTCAAGCTCTATCCCGGCTGCACTGGTACGTGAAGAAGCTTTCCTGACTCACCCAACCTTCAACAGCTACCACAGCGAAACCGAAATGATGCGCTACATCAAGCGCCTCGAGAACAAGGACCTGGCCCTGAACCACTCCATGATCTCGCTGGGTTCCTGCACCATGAAACTCAACGCTGCCGTTGAGATGATCCCGGTGAGCTGGCCTGAATTTGCCAACATGCACCCCTTCTGCCCATCTGAGCAGGCCCAGGGTTACACCCAGCTGATTGGTGAACTGTCTGACTGGCTGGTGGACATCACAGGTTACGATGCCGTGTGCATGCAGCCCAACTCAGGTGCCCAGGGCGAATACGCCGGTCTGCTGGCTATCCGCAAGTACCACGAGTCCCGTGGCGAAGGTCATCGCGATGTGTGTCTCATTCCTCAGTCTGCCCACGGTACCAACCCTGCCTCTGCCCAGCTCGCTGGCATGAAGGTGGTAGTGACCGCCTGTGACAAGCAAGGCAACGTGGATCTGGACGACCTGCGCGCCAAGGCCGCCGAAGTGGCCGAGAACCTGTCGTGCATCATGATCACCTATCCTTCCACCCACGGTGTATACGAAGAAACCGTGCGTGAAATCTGTGACATCATTCATCAGCACGGTGGTCAGGTGTACCTCGACGGTGCCAACATGAACGCCCAGGTAGGTCTTACTGCGCCTGGCTTTATCGGTGCCGACGTATCTCACCTGAACCTGCACAAGACCTTCGCCATCCCTCACGGCGGCGGCGGTCCAGGCATGGGCCCAATCGGCGTGAAGAAGCACCTGGCACCTTTCGTGGCTGGTCACGCGGTAGTGAAGCAGGGCATCGAGAGCGACAACAATGGTGCCGTATCTGCAGCCCCATTCGGCAGCGCCGGTATCCTGCCAATCAGCTGGATGTACATCAAGCTGCTGGGCAGCAAGGGTCTGAAGCAATCTACCCAGACTGCCATGCTGAACGCCAACTACCTGACCAAGAAGCTGTCTGAGCACTATCCAGTGCTGTACCGTGGCCGTAACGACCGTATCGCTCACGAGTGCATCATT
Organism: Shewanella amazonensis SB2B; assembly: GCF_000015245.1. Lineage (NCBI taxonomy): Bacteria > Pseudomonadati > Pseudomonadota > Gammaproteobacteria > Alteromonadales > Shewanellaceae > Shewanella > Shewanella amazonensis. The sequence continues at coordinate 3,252,599 of NC_008700.1, read as the reverse complement.
GATATGCGTCCGCTGAAGGAAGCCTCAGGTGTGACCGAGATGGACGTGGCCAAGCGTCTGAACGACTACGGTTTCCACGCCCCCACCATGAGCTTCCCGGTTGCCGGCACCCTGATGATCGAGCCAACTGAGTCTGAATCCAAGGCTGAGCTGGACCGCTTCATCGAGGCCATGGTGGCCATTCGCGGCGAAATCGCCCGCGTGGAAAGCGGCGAGTGGCCGGTTGACAACAACCCACTGGCCAATGCCCCGCACACCATGGATGACATCATGGATCCGGCGTTTGATAGCCGCCCATACAGCCGTGAGCTGGCGGTGTTCCCTACCGAGTCAGTGCGCGCCAACAAGTTCTGGCCAACCGTGAACCGTATCGATGACGTGTATGGTGACCGGAATTTGTTCTGTGCCTGTGTGCCGATGAGTGACTACGAATAAAAATTGCTGCCTGGACTTGCTGCTTGAACTCGAAAGAGGGGCGTTAAATCTCGGTTCCAGTGCTCATTTACAAAAGTAAACTGCGCGCTGGAACCATCGATTTGCCTTGCATGAGCAGCGTCGGCAACGCAATTACTGTCAGGTTGAACTTCGGTTTAGCCGAATAAAAAACGAACCCTAGGGTTCGTTTTTTATTTGATATTGCGGATTCGATTTAACCTAATGAACAGCTATGATTAAAAGTGGATATTAACTCCATATTCACGAGAGTAATATGAAACTGCTAATGAAAATGGTTAGTAGATGTATGGTTTATTATTGATGGATTATTATTCTTAAATGAATTTTAATATGTGTTCTGGGTAGTAATTGTAATTTAGGAGGATATTCCTATTTAATATTCATGAAGAATTCACTAATTTAAGCACTTGTCATTATATTTTATAAGGGTATATACAAAGCCATCGGATAATGATACTGAACTCGTATAAATTTTTTGTAATGTATAGGATCTAACCTTTGGTTTTACCCAGCCGGAAGGGGAAGACTCTTCAAAACTGCTAAAAAATTCATTATTTAATCCATTAGCACATTTTTTTAACTGCTCGTCTGATAAATTATTTCTCTCTATATAAACTTCAAAGTATGGCGAAGTTACAAACCTAGTGAACTTGCCATTTTTGTGGATAATTAATGCACATGGCTCACTGTAAATTGTTGATAATCTTCTGAAAGTCGATTCTAGAGAAGTTTTGCATATATCCTTGATATGTTTTATGTTTTTCCAGTTAATATTTTTATCAGTTAGCTCATTAATTAGTTTTTCAGGCATCAGCAATGCTGATGCAAATTCATTAGCCTCTTTTTCAAAGGGGTCATCATGGGAAGATTGAAGTTGCTGCTTGCCGCATTCAAAAGAAGTTTTACTTCCAGGCATAATATGCATACAAACATGCCCCAATTCATGTGCAGCAGTAAAATTCAATCTTCCTTCATCCGGAATGTTGGAATTGATATCTACGACAGCGCCAGAGTCATTTCCTATCGCTTTTCCAAGAATGCTCTTTGCATCATATGGAACTAAATTAAAAACTACTCGAAAGGATGGATTGTCAACTAGACTAGCTATTTCAAAGGGATCGACTGGTAGTGAATCTATACCCAAATCTTCTAATAAATCTTCCGCTTCGATTGCTCCGCGCTGTTTTTTGATCATTTATTTGTGATTTCCTTCAACCTATTAGCCATATCTATTAGCCGCTTTTGGTCATCTTCACTGAGTTCTTCAAGCACGCCAAATTTTCTATAAAACTCCATAGTACGTTCGGCTTGTGCAGAGCGATTTGGAGCATCTTCTCCGGTCAGTTCATGTACATCAACTTTTAGAGCAGTAGCTAATTTCCTTAGAACTACGATGGTAGGAACTCGCTTATCTCCCTGTTCTATCTTACTGAGGGCAGCTCCACTTATTCCTGCTTCTGTAGCAAGCCTAGATTGATTCCAATCTAGCTTAGCTCTTAATGATTTGATTTTACTGCTTATTATTTGAGCTTGTGTATTTTTGTCAGTCATAGCATTAACCTCTGTTAAGATTTACTTTAACAATAGTTGACATGTAAGTCTAGATATGGAAACATCTTAACTATAGCTAATCTCGAAGTTAACAGGTGGAAAGATGAATTGCGTAAAGCAACAGTTAGAAGTTATCGGAATGCAACTAGATTCTAACATTTTTCCATGTATCAAAGACGGTGGCATTGTGGTTCCTAGCACACAGTGCAATACACCACACTTTATGCTAGGGGAGATTGATAAACATGAACAACAAAGACAGAGAAGACCCTCAACCGAATCATGGCAAGGGAACTCCGGAGGACAAGGGGCGACCAGTCGATCACGGCCGGCCAGTAACACCACACAGATCATCTGCTCAGATATTAAACAAAAATATCTAAGTGAGATGGAGGCTGTTAAAGTCGCTTATCCTCGCACCCAAGTATGGACGGAAGATAACGGGATATGGTTATTGACTAATAGCGCTCTTTTAGAAGGAAGTAATTTGAGCGCTACTCTTTTGGTATGTTTGCCTAATGATTTAACTAAACTCCCTAAAGCTTGGGCATTTTGGAATGGATTAATCTGGATTGGTGAGCGGCATACAAATTTCCCAGATGGTTCAATCTGTGCCTTTGAGCCAGGAGATGAGACTTGGTTGATGGGACAATCATTGATTAAGCTACTTGATTTATACACTTTGTGGGCCTGTCGGCATTATTACTTGAAAGAGTTTGGGAGATGGCCTGGATATCAAGTGGCCCATAATGCATACGAAAGATTTTCAGAGTTTAAAGATGATGAATTTTGTGGCTGTAACAACTTTGATAAAAAATATAAGGATTGTTGCAAGCCTAAGGATTCAGTTGCAAAACATCTTGAAGGTGTTAGTAATTTTTCATGGGTTATTGGATTGGGCAAACGGACGCCGCCAGTCAGAGTTCTGGATTTTATGTATCTAGGCAAGCCACTTCCTAAAATTATGAGTTTGTATTAGCTTTAAATTTAGTTCGCAAAAAAGCAGATTACTCGATTCTTTTGAACTGTAAGAATTTTATAGAAACATCTTCGTTAAGAAATTAATACTGGCAGTAATAATCAAGGTAGAAATTAACCATTTTATTCCATGGGTATTGCTTTGAACCTAAATGAATAGTTTGAATATATTCACATCCTTGTGGGGTTGTCGCTTAGCTGGAGCCGAAGCTCGTCTCGAGCGCCACGCGGAGGCAGTGTCGACTTGCAATTGCATCCATGCAAAAGAGCCAGCTCGCCATCCATGGCTCGCGCTCATGAGCACCCTCGCTATCAGCGAGCATTCGCCCTTATCCAATCCACCAGCCCCCCCAACCGACGCTGAAAACCCCTCGGCCTTATGTTGAAAATTGGCTAGCGCGCCAGACTCGCGGATTTACGTCCATATAAATCCATCCCAGCTCGGCTCCATGCCTCGCCACGCCATTTCCAGCAACGTCCCCGACTCTGGCTCCTGCTTCGTTCTAACTCCTGCATCCATGCAGTCCTCGGCAGCGTCGGAACGGGGAACGGTGCAACATTCCAGCTTTCGAGTTTCATTAGTCATATTCAAACATGCATAGCAAGCCAGAGAGGAACACCCTTTTACTGGCACTGCTGCACCAGCGACCATCGGCGACAGGGTGAGCATCGCGAAGCGATATGTTGCGAACGAGAGCCATGGCCGCTCTCGGGCGTCCAGCCCTTCGCGGCATTGGGACTCCTGTCCGGCAGATGGCGAACTGGCTTTTGTGCAAGGAAGCATTTTTCGCCGTTGAGCCTCCATGGACGGACTCGCGGCGGGTCACGGGTGTGGCAGTGCGAAAGCCCACGGCAGGTGATGAATGGCATCGAGTGGTGGCCTTGGCATACATATACAACCAAGGGTTGGGCTGGGGTTCAGCGCCTAAGCAACGCCTTGCTTCGGAATTGCCCCGGGGTGATGCCAATCACTTGCTTGAACTCACGGATGAAATGGGCCTGGTCGTAGAATCCGGCCTGATAGCCGATGTCGGTGAGAGGGCTGTCGGTGTCGCTTTTAAGCAGTTCCCGGGCGAAGCCGGTGCGCTGCAATATGCTGTAGTTTTTTGGCGACATCCCCAGGTTTTGCTGGAATAAACGCTCAAGCTGGCGTTGGCTGATGTCTATCTCGGTGAGCAGGTTACGTATTTCTCCCTGACCTTTTTGCTCGGCTATCCAGTTGAGCGCATATTTCATGCTGGGTTCGGTCGTCTGTGTTTGTGAGCCATGGGCGGTGAGGTAGTGCAGCAGCCGGGTTTCAAGCAGCGCAATGCGCTCAGGCGCGGTGGGCAGCACGGCCAGACGTTCGGCCAGCTCATCGCTTAAGAGTGCGAGCGACAGGTCGGCCGGTGTCAGGGTTTGACCGAGCATTTCCGACAGGGGCGTCTTTAAAAACGCCCGTCCGGCGCCGGGCCAAAAACGAATGCCGAGCGCATCGACCCGGCCTGAAAGCTCCAGCCTGGTGCTTTGTTTGGTGGGGCCTGTCACCAGACACTGGGCCCTGTGTTGCCAGCCATCGAAGTGCATTGGCGCACCGAAATTGAAGATGATGCCGGTGCCTCCTTCGGGGTGCATGAATTCGGTCGACCTTGTCTCAGGGGCGGCAATGCGGGTGATTTGCCAGTAGCAGCGAACATAGGGCAGCAGCGGGGCGCAGGGCTGATAAACCTGAAAACCAAGATGCGGCAATGTTGACATGGCAAAGCGCTCCAAATGCGGGTTGAGCCAGTATATCCCAACCGTCCCCGGTTAATGCCAGTCAATCACAGTCCGGCAATCCCCTGTGCATCTTACTGACATGTCGAAAATCTACAATTCGCATTTCCCCTGATTGCTTACCATGCCCGCAGTCGTAAGCAGTCATGCTGTAACTCTCTGAGAGCTGGCTGCTGCGCTTCACTTATCCGTTGTCGAATATGGGAATCACGCATGACACAAATACCCCCCAAGCTATCCAGGTTGCTGATTATGAGTCTTTCAACGTTGTTGCTGTCCTCGGCCTTTGTCGGGCCTTCGGTGGCGTCGGATGATTTTGCCGCAGAAGGGGAAAGAAGAGCCAAAGTCGCTGGCAATGAACTCATTGGTGCACCCGCGCCTGAGCTGACCGTGACCACTCTGGCGGGTGATAGCCTGAATCTTGGCGAGATCTATGGCAAAAAACCGGTGTACATCAAGTTCTGGGCAACCTGGTGCGTGCCTTGCCGCCAGCAAATGCCCGGGTTTGAAGATATTTATCAGCAGTATGGTGATGAGTTGCAGGTGATTGCCGTTAATACCGGCATCAGCGATGACAACAATTCAGTCACTGCCTTTGTAAAAAAGGCGGGGCTGACGATGCCGATGACCATAGATGATGGCTCACTGGCGCGGGCGTTTAACCTGCGGGTGACGCCGCAGCACTTTTTGATTGATACCAGCGGCCATATTGCCTACGTGGGGCATCAGGATGACGAGGCATTTCATCAGGCACTCAAAGAGGTGGTTGCCGGTGCGGCAGCCAAGCCTGAGCTGAGTGAGTCACAGACAAATGCCGTGGCCAAAAAAGCGCAGGTGATTGAGCGGGGTGATGAGCTGAGTTCGCTGACATTAACGGCCCTCGATAAGACTGATTATCCGCTGCCCTCGACTGCTACGCCGGGTAAGGCAACAGGACTGGTGTTCTTCGCCCCTTGGTGTGAGTGGTATCTGGCGGAGTCTGAGCCTGCTACTGCCAAAGCCTGTCAGCAGGTGCGTGAAATGGTTGAGCAGCACGCCGCCAACAGCAAAGCCCAGTGGCTGCATGTATCCGGTAACCTCTGGTCATCCGAGGCCGATCTGGCCGAATACCAAACCAACTACGCACCGCGTTTGCCGATTGTGTTCGATGAACAAGGCAGTCTGTTTGGACAATTCGGGGTTAGCCAGCTGCCAACCGTCGTCTATATCGATGAGCACGGCAAGGTCACGGAGAAGGTGAGTCCCAAGGCGCCTGACTTCAGCGAACGCCTCAACGCGTTACTTACCGGGGATGTCGCTGAATAACGCAGCACCATAACGTCAGGCCCCTTTCAGCGCGACCCGCAGTTACTTCACAGGGTTGGATGACAGGGGACTGACACTCAGGACTTGGAGTACAGGCTATACCATGAAAATCATCACCTTTTGGTTTCACATCCTCGTGGGTTGCATCCTGTTGGCATGTTTGCCTGCAATGGCAAGCGACGGCCCGGACCAAAAGATAGCGGCATCGCTGCTGCTGGAATCAAACACTCCGGCGTCCGGGACCCAGACCTCCCTGGCTGTCCGTATGTCGCCCGAAGCGGGATGGCACGGTTATTGGCTCAACCCCGGTGACGCCGGTTTCCCGCTGCAGCTGCAATGGCAACTGCCGGAGGGGGTCACAGTGGGAGAACTGCAATATCCTGCCCCCGAGTCCCTGTTGATAAGCGGCATGATGAATTACATCTATCACGGTGACTATGCCTTGCTGGCACCACTGCAGATTGCCGATGACATCGCCGCGGGTACCGCCATTGATGTTGCGGTGGAACTGCGCTATCTGGTGTGCAGTCCCACGCTGTGTTTACCCGAGCAGCAGCGGCTCGAAACCCACTTTATTGTTGGCGACAAGGGCGCGCCCAAGACACAGCAGGCCGCCTTTAATGTCTGGCGTCAAGCTATCCCAAAACCCGTGGCGGCCAGCGCTGATTTCACTGTCCGCGATGGGCTATTTGTGTTGTCGCTGCCCCTGCCCGAAACCGCTTCCGTGACTGATAATCTGCACTTTTACCCTGAGGTCAATGGCGCGCTGTCCAATACGGCGCCGCAATCCTTTGTGCAAAAGGGTGACCGCCTCTTTATGCAGACCCAGGCCGGTGAGGGGGATGTCAGTGACTTTCATGGGGTGCTGACACTGGATAAAGGCCTGGCTATCCGGGTCAAGGCGACCGGGCAGGCGGGCGGTGCATTGATGTTCCCAACCGAAGCCGGTTTACCGGCTGCGCAAGAGGGCTCGCTGCTGTCCCTGTCTGTGGTGGCCGTGTTGGGAGCCGTGCTCGGAGGATTACTGCTGAATCTGATGCCCTGCGTCTTTCCCATTCTCAGCTTAAAAGTGCTGAGTCTGACTCACATGGGGGACGAGCGACTTGCCCGGCGCGGCGCTGTGGCATACACACTCGGCGCCGTCTTGGTGTGCGTAATGCTGGGAGCCCTTATTCTGGTGCTGCGGCAGTTCGGTTTACAGGTGGGCTGGGCCTTTCAATTGCAGCGGCCTGAAATCATAGTGGCGCTTATTCTACTGATGATGGCCATAGGGCTGAATCTGGCCGGTTTGTTTGAAATGGGCACCCTGAGTTCGGGCAGTCGCCTGCAGCAGCAACAAGGACCGGCGGGGGATTTTTGGACCGGTGTGCTGGCTGCCTTTGTGGCCACCCCCTGTACCGGGCCTTTTATGGCCACAGCTCTGGGGGCGGCGCTGGTGCTGCCGGCTTACGTTGGGCTCATGGTGTTTGCCGGTTTGGGTCTGGGCATGGCTTTGCCCTTTTTGCTGGTGGGCTTTGTACCGGCACTGCGTCAGCGAATGCCTAAGCCCGGTGCCTGGATGGTGACAGCGAAACGCATTTTTGCTGTGCCCATGTTGCTTACGGCCCTTGGACTGGTGTGGGTGCTGATGCAGCAGACTGACCGCCAATATGTGTTTGTTGCCTTGCTGCTGGCAATGCTGCTGGGTCTTGCTCTCTGGCTGATGGGATTGCTCCAGCATGGGGGCCGAGAGAGGCCCTGGTGGCCAGCGCTGCTGGCGGTCATTATTGTCGCCGGCACCCTGCTCAGCGTATCGCCGGGGGCAGAGACTCAGATATCGAAGGCAGGTGCCGAGACAAACAGGCCACTGACATTTAACGAGAAGGACTTGTCGGCGCTGATCATGGAGCAGGATGTGTTTGTGTATTTCAGTGCCGATTGGTGCCTGACCTGTAAAGTGAATGAAACAACGGCCATTGAGCGGCAGGACACCCAGGCGGCCTTCGAGCGTGCAGGGATGGCCGTGATGCTGGGCGACTGGACCAATGGCGACCCGCAGATTACCGAGTTTCTTGCAAAACATCAGCGTTCTGGTGTGCCTTTATATCTTTGGTATAAAAAGGGAAATCTACAGCCAGAGGTGTTGCCGCAAATACTGACATCCTCACTGCTGATTGAAAGGGCGGGTGGTTGAGGCCGGGCGCCCTGAGGATGCTGTGTCAGGGCGCTTGTCGACTTTCCTTCTTTGGTGCTGCAGGTTCGTTGGATGGAGTTACTTTGGTGCCTTGCCGGACGCCCGTGGTCAGCCGCGGATATAGGTATTGGAGCGGGCTATTGCCAGTGGGCTGTGACGTCACGTTTTGGCGGATTGCCAAAGAGGCGTGCGTATTCCCGCGAAAACTGTGATGGGCTCTCGTAGCCGACCCGGTAGGCCGCAGCAGAGGCATCCATGTTTTCGCCGAGCATTAATCTGCGGGCTTCCAGCAGTCTCAGGCGTTTTTGATACTGCAGCGGACTCATGGAGGTGAGCGCACGAAAGTGATGATGGAACGTCGATTTGCTCATGCGGGCCAAGTCGGCCAGCCCATCCACACTCAGGTGCTGATCATAATGTGATTTCAGCCATTCGATGGACTTGGCAATCCGCAGCCCCTGGCTGCCCACCGATGCTATCTGCCGCAATCGACTTCCCTGTTCGCTGATAAGAACCCGCCAAAAAATTTCCTGTTTGATAAGGGGCGCGAGTACCGCAATGGATTCGGGTTCATCGAGTAATGCCACCAGACGTTGAACGGCATCCAGCAGTGAAGGTGTGGTATTGCCAAGCACCATGGCGTATTCTGAGGTGGGGTCTTTATGTGGATGCGGTGGTGCCTGCAGAATCAGTTCGCTCATCATGGCCAAATCCAGCTTGAGGACAATGCCCAGATAAGGTTGTTCCTCACTGGCTTCCAGAACCTGCATTTTGGCCGGTAAATCCAAAGAGGTGATGAGAAAGCGGCGGGTATCATATCGGTAACTCTGTTCGCCTAATGTCATGCTTTTCGCCCCCTGTACCACCAAGGCGATGCTCGGCTCCACAACGCATATAGCGCAGGACGTCGGTGCGGGTTGACGATAAAACTCCAGCCCTTCAATAGCCGTGGAGGCCCATTCCTCTCCTTCAGTGTGATGGGCCACCGCGCTGGCCAGTGCAACACAGAGACTGTCGACAGGTTCTTTTTTAAGCATGTTTGGCTCCACAGGGGGAAAGATTTTTGCACAATCTGCTTCCTGTTGATTGTACGCAGATACGAGTTTGTTACCACCGATTGAACCTGTGATTCGGACGAATAGGCAATCAATCGCCAGTATCTTGCTATGGATGCCAGCGGCGAGCTGAAACAATGGGGTATGCCAAATTGCCCGGCGCCCTCGTTGAAGCTTAGCCCCATCTATTGGAGTACATCTTATGAGACCCTCTGGCCTGATTGTGTTCATCACTCTTCCCCTGCTATTCCTTGCCCATAGCCCGGAGGCGGCGGAGCAGCACGGGACCGGCATGCAAATCCGGGTGGAATCGGCCGACAGTCGGGAGCCGATTCAGGGCCTGGATGCGTTTTTTACCGGCAAGGTAAAGGTAGAAGCGCTGTTCAGTGCCCAGGGGGAAGCCCGAAGCTCGGGCGCCAATGTGACCTTTGAGGCGGGGAGTCGCACCCATTGGCATACGCACCCGATTGGGCAAACCTTGATAGTGACCTCAGGAACAGGCTGGGTGCAGCAAGAAGGGAGTGCGCGTATACAGATTCAAACGGGCTCTCTGGTGTCGATTCCGGCCAATGTGGTCCACTGGCATGGGGCGACTTCATACACCAGCATGAGCCATATCGCCATTCAGGAAGTGCAAAACGGCAGTGCAGTGACCTGGCTTGAGGCGGTGACGGATGCACAGTACCTGAATGCGGCCTTACCCGGTTCCCGTTGATTCACCGCTACCATGCCAGAGACACCGGAGGCGCACATGAATATTCGATTGCTGGTTAATGGCACTGTTATCCATACCAGCCTTGATGACTCTGCGGCCGCGAGGGATTTTTTCGCCTTGTTGCCGCTGAGTCTCACACTCACAGATTATGCAGGCACAGAGAAAATCGCTTATCTGGATACCCAGTTGTCGACAGCGGGGTTACCCGCAGGCACTGCGGCCAATACAGGTGATATCTGCTACTACGCCCCCTGGGGAAACCTGGCCTTCTTTTATCGGGATTTTGGCTACGCCAGGGGATTAATAAAACTTGGCAGGCTACCGGGCGACTGCGCCTGGTTAACCGATGCCAAAGACATCGAATTAGTCATAGAAAAAGAGGCTCTGAACTGAGCCTCTTTTTTTGATACATCAGAACCTGGACGCCTGCATATCGATGACAAAACGGTAGTGTACGTCTGACTTTTCAAGCCGCTCGAATGCGTCGTTTATCTGCTCCATGGTGATCATTTCAACCTCGGGCAAGATGTTCATCCGGGCACAAAAGTCCAGCATCTCCTGTGTTTCGGCGATTCCGCCAATCAGGGAGGCGGCAATGCGCCTGCGTCCCATGATCATGGGCACGGTATTCACTTCTGCCATCGGGCCCACCTGGCCCACCAGGGTCAGGGTGCCATCGACCTTGAGCAAGGGCATGTAAGGCGTCACGTCGTGTTTTACCGGAATGGTATCCAGGATGAGCTCAAAGCGGTTTGCTGCCTGCTGCATACTCTCTGTCTCACTTGAAATGAGAAACTCATTGGCGCCCAGTTGCATGGCATCCGCGCGTTTGTCAGCAGTGCGGCTGATGACGGTGACATGTGCACCCATTGCGACGGCCAGTTTAATTGCCATATGACCGAGACCGCCCATGCCAATTACCGCCACACGGCTGCCCGGGCCGACCTGCCAGGTTCTCAGAGGCGAGTAGGTGGTAATACCGGCACACAGCAGTGGGGCAGCCCTGGCAAGATCCAGAGATGGCGGGATCTGGAGTACAAACTCCTGCCGCACGACTATGTGTCTGGCGTAACCCCCTTTGGTGATTTCCCCGCTGTGCCTTTCGGCGCTGTTATAGGTTTGGGTAAATCCCTGCTCGCAGAATTGCTCTTCACCACTGTGGCAGTGAGAACAGGTCTGACAGCTGTCGACCATGCAGCCTACGGCGACATTGTCACCAATCCTGAACTGAGTGACGCTGGCGCCAATGTCGACGACACGGCCAACAATCTCGTGCCCGGGTACCGTGGGATAAACTGTCCACCCCCAGTCGTTTTTCACTGTGTGTAAATCGCTGTGGCACACGCCGCTGTAGAGTATTTCAATGGCAACGTCATCCTCCCTTAGCTCACGGCATGTGTATTCGTATGGTGCTAAGGGGCTTAATGCAGATTGGGCTGCGTATCCAATGGTTTTCATCATGTCTCCAGATGGGTAACTCTCGTTATGGGACTCATCACCGGCCCACAGTGGGCCGGGGTAAATGCCTGGCGTTTTGCACGCATCCGCCTGCGCTACAGCTTGGTGCTGAAAAACTCGGTGAGTTTGGCAAAGGGGATCAAGGCCGTGCGGTCGTATAGGTCTACGTGTCCGGCATCCTTGACCAGATACAGCTCTTTGGGCTCAGCGGCCAGGGCGTAGGCTTCCTGACTGAATTCAATCGAGTGGGCATTCTCACCGCTGATAAACAGCAGAGGGCGCGGTGAGATGCTTTCTATGTCATTGAGCGGATAGAAATTCATAAACTTGACGTTGCTGCTCAGTGTGGGGTGGGTGGTCAGCTCAGCACTGGCACCCTCCGGCGTAAATTGGCCTCGGGGTGTGCGATAAAAGTCATAGAACTCCCTGGCAATGGGATGAGAGTTGTCGTCAATTTCGTGGGGAGTACCGCCTGTGTATTTGGTTTCTCCGCCGCTGAATTCCACATAGCGCTGCGCTGCCGCATCCGCGAGCACCTGCTTGCGTTGCGCCATCGACTGGGACTTGCCGTAGAGATGGCGACTAAAGCCTCCCATGTCGTACATGCTGACGGTGGCAATGGCTTTCAGGCGAGGGTCGATTTTGGCGGCGCTGATGGCGAAACCGCCACTGCCACAGATCCCGAGCACGCCGATCCGATCCCGATCGGCAAACTGGCTGGTACCGAGGAAATCAACGGCGGCACTGAAATCTTCGGCATACATATCGGGCAGTACCGCATTGCGTGGACTGCCTTCGCTTTCGCCCCAAAACGACAGGTCGATAGCGAGTGTGATAAAGCCTTGCTCGGCCAGTTTCTGGGCATAAAGCGTGGCGCTTTGCTCTTTTACTGCACCCATGGGGTGGCCAACGATGATGGCCGGTCTGCGCTCTCCTGATTTGATGTCTTTTGGCAGGTAGAGGTTGCCGGTGACATTCATACGGAACTGATTTTTAAAGGTGACTTTTTGCATTTGCAGACGATTGCTCCGATAAAAATTATTGGCGCTGCTTGATGGTGGCAGTTGCAGCCCGGTAGTTTGTGCCTGCGCATCCATTGGCAGGAATGCGCCTGTAGTACCAAGTAAGGTGCCCAGTACCAGTGTGGTGATGGATGTTTTCAATGCTGTTTCCTTCTCAGAGACTGGATTAGTGCTCCGGTTGCAGACATTTTTGTCGGAGCAGGGATGAGGTCTATTGTCTGGAAAACAGGCATACACAAGAAAGGATGAAGGTCCGGATTGATTGCCTGAAAATCCGGACTTTTGTTTTATGTGGACTCAGCCGGCACATGTCAAAGCGACTGAGGGTCTGGCGTTACTGCGCGCTTTTGGCCGGTGCGAACACTTCCCGGGCGACGTCAAGGGCCGTCATGGCACTGGGCCAACCGGCATAAAAGGCCAGTTGGGTGATGACCTCTATGAGCTCTGCGTGGGACAGGCCATTTTCCAGTGCCTTGGTGAGATGAAATCTCAACTGTTCCGGCCTGTGCTGGGTGATGAGCGCCGCCACTGTTATTAAGCTTCGGTCACGTTGCGAGAGCTCTTCCCCGCCCCACACGGGGCCAAACAGAATGTCATCGGTGAGATAGGCAAGCTTTGGGGCAAAATCCCCAAATATCTTGTGCGCAATACCCGTGTTATCAGCCATAAAACCTCCGTAAGCAAGCTGTGGTTCTGCAGCTACCATCCTAGTGGTGCAAGGCTGTTGATGTGTTGCCTGAAGCAGCTGTTTCATTGCCCATTAATCTGGCAGCGTCTCGATTTTTAGTGTCCTGGACATGCCAGTTCCCTGCTGTGTTCGCTCAGGCTGTGCCATCTCTGGTTTGCCGCCGGCATTTTTGGATATACATCAAGGCGAAAGGGTTGGCATCGGGCACTGGATGCGGCTGGTTCGTGTAGTTCTTTAGACTGATTAATAAGGATTTTTCCGTATGGTTAACGATTAAATTTTCTTCGGGATTTACCTCTTATCGATGGTCTTGTAAAAAAACATCGGTTAATGTAGCCGGTTGTTGCAACGGGTTTTCCCCTGAGAACAGATAGCCCGTGGTAATGGTTAGAACATCACGCCTGAACAATGAAAAAACCAAGCAGTACCAATACAAAAGGTAAGAGGTGATCTATGAAGGAATGGTATTTATCCCACCAGGGTGAAATCAGCGGCCCCTTCGGACTGACTGAAGCCAATCTGTTTATCGCTGCCCATCCAGACAGTTACGCCTGGGAGCCATCGTTTGCCCAGTGGGTACCGGTAAGCCACATCGACGAGTTTGAGCTTAAGCTAACGCCACCGCCGCCCCCCAAAGCGGTGCCTGAGACCCTGATTGAGCGCGTATTTGCCAAAGAGCAGGGACTGAAGCAGTCGCTGGAGCCCATCGCTGCCAGCCTGACGTCACTGCAGCAAAGCCTGTCCACACTCGGTGCCGATATCAAGGGCAGCAAAACGGTTACTCAGAGCCTGAATCAAGAGGTCAATCAGACACTGCGCACCATCAATGAGCAGTATGAGGCGTTGCAGAAAAAGCTGGCTGGTTTTGCCGTAAGACAAGGCTAACCCCATTCCACACAGTCGCCGTGGCGATGAACAAGAATGATGATTATGAAGAAATGGATTCTTTCACATAAAGGTGCGCAGAGTGCGCCAATGACCCATGCCGAGGCCATCGCGTTTTTACAGGATAAACCCGACAGTTATGGCTGGCATCCTTCTTACACCCAGTGGCTTCCTGTGAGTCACATTCCTGAATTCAGTGGCCAAATCCCCACACCGGCTCCTGTAGCAACCACAGTCCCCCAAACCCTTTCGTCAGCATTCGCTCGCCGCCGTCAGGAGCTTACTGAGCAAGCCGCCGCCCTTGAGGCCAGCGTCACAGCCACTCAGGGGTTACTCGGTGCGCTGGAGCAGGAAATTACCACCTACAAGCGCCTTACCCATAAGCTCAGTGATGAGGTCAAGCGGGGTATTGCGGGCATCGAGGAAGACGCAGGCCAGTACCGTAAGCAACTGGACGACCTCAGCTACGCACTGGCGATGGCCAAAGTTGAACTCGCTGAAGTGAGTGAGGGGTTTGAGCTGTGTCTGCGTGAGCGCAAGGCAAAATCGGATGCGGGTCAGGATGCGGTGTCGAGCGCAGTGAGTGCTCCGCAGCTTACCAAAGGGATGGCCGGTTTAGCAGCGGCACCTCGAATTGATGCGGTTACTCCCACTTTTGAGCCTGCATCTGACTCTATACCTGAGCTTAAGCATCAGCCTGAGCCCGAGCTTAAGCCTGAGCCTGGCGCCAACCCCGAACGACTTGAAGTCGATAGCGAACTGCTTGTCGATACGCCCAAGGCCAGTATTGAAATCGCGCCTCTGGAGTTTGAGTCCATCGCGCTGGAGCAAGCTGAATCAGTGCTTCCGGCGGCTTCAGCGCAAGAGCTGTCAGCAGTATCCGGTCTCGAACTCACAGAGGATACTTCATCGACGAAGGGCGAGGTGGAGGCAGAAGCCGAACACAAACACAAACACGAGCTGCTTTTGCACGAAGATGATGAGAGCCTCAGTGCCGAACTGGCCCTGTCATTGGCCTGGGAGCAAGAGCTGTCCAATGCACTGGAGCCGCTGCCTCAGGAGAAGGAAGCCGCAAACGAGGTATCCCGTACCGAGCCCGATGAGATTGACGAGGCTGATGAGAGCGTTGAAGCCGATGGAAGTGCCTCCGGGATAACAGCGTACAAGGCTGTCAGGCCCGAAACATCCGAGCTCAAGATGGAAAAGCCTGATACTGCAAAGCCTGAACCTGCGAAGCTTTCCGGCATCGAATTTGCCCCGATCACGCAGAGTCTTGAAGCGCCTCAGGCTCCCAGTGCTGTCACCTCGGCGAAAGATCCCGCATTACTTCCCCAAGATCCTGTTGCTGTAAAGCGGCCCAAAATGATTTCGGTAAATGACTTTATCGCTTCCCTCGATGCTGCCGAAGCGGCCAAGGGCACAACCGATAGCGCGTTTGCAGAGGCGCCAGTCACCGGAGATGTGTCTACCCCCACAGGGTCGTCAAAAGGTGGTTCTCTGTCGTTGGACCCGGTCGCTGTAAAGGCCAATCCCGATGATTTTTTCGCGTCCCTGATGCCAAGCACTTTGCCGGATCCTGTGCCCAGTCGTCCCCAGGGTAAAGATGGCTTGTTCGGCTTTTCCCCCGAAGACTTTGACCATGATGGAATGGCTGTGAACGCCTCTGCCACTGAATCCGGAGCTGAAGAGAGTGACACTGTGTCAGTAAAGCTGGGGGGCGGTAAGGCACCGGCGGCTGAGCCATCCATAAAGACGGAAAAGAACGAGCCCAAAGGTAAACTGCCTTCGGTGACCAGTATCTTTAAGTCCGTATTCAAGGGCGATAAGAAGGAAGGGCACAAGGAGGCCGACGTCGACGGGGATGAAGACGATGAGTTGTCAGCAGACCCGGCGATGCCCGGCGATACGCTGAGCGACGGGCAATCCAGTCAGCCCAGGCCGCAGAAAGGCGATCTTGAAGGCCGTATGCGCCGTAGAAGTCGCAGACGCGGTTGATTGACGCGTGCCTTAAAACGCCCGGCAGCTTTGCCGGGCGTTTTGTTTGTGCGAGGGAAAGGTTAATCCTTTGGCTCAGTCAGCGCCCTTGGTTTTGCGCCTGGCCAGCCAACAGGCGAAGGGATAGCTGAGCTGTCCCATGAAGGTCCGGGGCAGGGGCTTGGTGGTGCCATAGTGGGCGGGCCAGTGCTGTGATGGCACATGCAGGGTGCCGAACAACCAGTCGTAAATGGGAGTGTGCGCGCCATAGTTGGTATCTATGGCCGGTTTTTCCGAGCTGTGATGCCAGTGGTGGAACCAGGGCGTCACCAACAGGTACTTGATGGGGCCAAAATGCAGTCGGGTGTTGCAATGGATAAGCACCGCCTGCAGCGCCGCAAAGGCCACGTAGATGTCGAGCGCGGCCTTGTCAGGCCCAAGGAGATAAAGGGGCACCATCACCATGGCACGTTCGGAGAACATCTGAATAAAGTGACCTCGGGAGCCCGCGAGCCAGTCTAAATCTTCCACCGAGTGATGCACCGCATGAATGGGCCACAAAAAGCCGACTTCGTGAAACAGACGATGTTCCCAGTAGAGGACAAAATCGGCCGCGAGGATAATGGCCACCACCTGCACCCACAGTGGCAATGCCTGAACCCAGGCCTGTACCTCGTCGCTGACCGCCCAGTGGAAGTGGCTAACATGGTAGTTCGCGTACAGCAGGATGGCGGAAATCGCCAAATGGTTGAATACGAAATACCAGAGATCCAGCCCCCATCCGGGGCGCAAAATCACCTGATCTTTATACCTTGGCAGCAGTTTCTCCAGGGTCATAAAAATAAACACCGACCCCAAAAACGCCAGGATGAGCCAATCCACACCGAGTGAGAGCGCTTTGGGCGCAACGGGGCCCACAGGAATTTGCCAGCCACCCAGCAAAAACGCAGTACTTGTGAGGCCGATACCGGTTAATCCCAGCCGGCGATAGCCACCCAGCACAAAAGTCAGCAATCCAAAAAAGAGCGAAAAATACATGCCGTATTTCAGCACTTGCTGAAGTTCTTTGGCGTCGTAAACTGCCCTGAGTTCTGTGGTGGTGAGATAAGAGGGATAAAGATAGGCCAGCACGGCTAATAGGCTGAGCGCCCCTAAACATACGCTGGCAAAGCCGCTGATTTTCCCTTCCCCGAGTCGGAAGGCTTTGTGGGGGCGTGGGGGCACGTCCCTTTGCTGATATTGATACTGCTCATCCATGGCTGAATATCCTTGTTTCGGGGCCGCACGACGCCGACCGGGGGCCGGTTGTTGCCCCGTTGGCGGCCAAATCCAATTGCGGCGATTATGTCACAGCCTTCAGCATGGCGTCACCCCGATGCCACAGCCCCGGGCGGTCGGGATAGCGCGCTGCTCCGATGGGACATGCTAAGCTTTCAGCATATGCCAAAAGGAATAGTACAAAAGGATGTAGTGTGAAGACTGCATGGAACTGCCGCATGTGGCGCCCCTCTGTCTTGCTTGTGGGCGCAATGGCGCTGGCCGGAAGGTCAGTCATTGCTCTGATACTGACTTCTCTGGCATTTGCCGCTGCCTTAGCCAAGCCGCTTGCCACTGATTTTGAACCCGGTGCCGGCAATCACCTCAATCCTGATTATGTGGCGCGCGCCTTTGCCGCTGTTGTGCATGGCCGTGAGTACGAAGCAGGCAGTTTTCCGCTTGCCAAGTGGGCCACAGAGATACGATTTACCATCGAAGAGCAGGTTCAGGAGCCGGTGCAGCGCCAATTGGTGCTGATGCACCTTAAGCAGCTTGGTGAACTCACCGGACTCGCTATCCGGGAAGTCGATGCCAATAAGGCAAATCTTCATATTCTTTTTACCCGTCAGCGGGATTGGGGGGGGGAAGTGAAGCGCCGCCTGGGGGCCAAGGCCGCTGCCAATTTGCATGGTGCCGTGTGCCTGGCTCATTTTGAGGCGCCGGGTGGTGTTATTCGTCGGGCACAGGTGTTTATTCCTGTGGATCAGGCGAGAATGCATGGCAAGTTGGTGTCCTGCGTGGTGGAAGAGCTGACGCAGGTGCTGGGGTTGCCGAATGACAGCGACGCTGTATTCCCCTCGGTATTCAATGATAAAGCGGCTGCTGACTTGCTCACGCCCCTGGACTGGGTGCTTATCCGTTTGCTGTATCACAATGCCCTGACACCGGGCATGAGTCGCACCCAAACTGCCCCTGTTATCGCCGAACTCTTGGCCGCATGGCTCGCCGATGGCACCCTGGCGAGCGCCGATTATGAAGTGCGCCGGGGTGAACTCTATCGTCTGTTGGGACGCTGACTGGTCACTGCATGCTGGTGTAACAAATTTGTTTCCAGTATCTTGTGGGCACAATGGATTACAGACAGTGCGACGCTTATCACTTATGGAATTACCGGCACTTACTTCTCAGATAAAGATGAAAATCTCGGGACTCTTTAATCGTCCCTTCGCTCAACCGTTCACCCGCATCCTCTCTGGCCTGAAACAATTCTGGCACAGCCTTAACTTTGCCCAGCGTTGCTATGTGACGGCCACGTTATTGCTGCTGATTGAAACTGTGCTGATGCTGGATTTGGGGCCCTGGTTCCTTGGCCTGATGTCTGTGTTGGTGCTCACTGGCCTGGTGAGTGAGTTCTGGCCACGCTTTTTGCACGTGTGGCACAGTTTACCAGGTAAGGCGCTGATTTTGCTGTTTTATGCGGTAGTTGCCAACTTTGCTCTGGGTAACGCCGCAGGCATGGTCAATGAGGTGACCGGGGTGGCGGCATCCAGTTTGCCCTACAGTCATAACTTCGCGATTTTACTCAGTCTGCCGGGGTGGTTTTTTATCACCTCGCTGCTGATGTTACTGCTGGCCCAGGTGGCCATGCCCTTTTACCTGTTGCTGCTGTTATTGCTCAAACCCTTTGGTATTCATGCCCTCTGGCATCCTCCCCATTACCGCTTTGTGTTCACCACTGCTCTGGTTCGTTGGTTTTGGAGTATCGCGCTGCTTATCCAACTCTTGATGCTGGGGGCCTTTACCGGTGTGGGCTCAGACTCCAGTGCCTTTACGTCGGGTTTATACGAAGGATTTTTCGCGGCCGATGAAAAAGTGCAAAAAAAGGTGATAGACACCGGGATATTGCCCACCCCTGCTGAAGACTCAACGGCGAGTACTGCCTCGGGGGCCGTGTCAGACGCTGTGACCGAAGAGCTTGATAATTCTGACGGCAGCTTTGGCGTACATATTACCCGCGACGGAGAAACCTCCAATCTGGCGTCCATGCCGGTGCGTGAGATGAAGGACAGGGCCGAGCGCTACCACAGCTTACAGCAGTCGATGCTGGCGTATTTTATTTATGTATATGAATCAGATAGCCGCTCCCGTTGCCAACATACCGAAGGCAGCAAGGTGGTGGAGCTGAATGACTATGAAATTCTGGAAGTCCTGAAAGACGACAGTATTCCTTTGGGGTACAGCTACAGCGTTAAACGCTGTATTTCGCCAGCCTTTGGCCAATGATATCAATCCGGCTGAAACAGAATTAAATCCATAAAAAAGCTGCCACAGGGCAGCTTTTTTATGAACGTGTCTGTTATACCTCAGGCCTCTTCGGCGAGGCTTTGACTAACGTTGCACAATCGGGCGAGCCTGGTGCCATGTCTTACATCAGGAGCGAACTTATCTGGGTTAATGCAGACGTATGGCCTTGATTAACACAGGCGTTTTGGGCTCGTGGAAGGCGATTTTTTTGTCTTCATCATAATATTTTTCAATCACTTCCTGATTGGCGATGGCATCGAGTACGGCTTCGCCCTCAACCAGTTGGCCAAACACGGTATAGCGGCCATCCAGGTGTGGCCTCGCTTCATGGCAGATGTAAAATTCCGTGGAGCCTGAGTTGGGGTCTTCGTCCCGGGCAAGCCCCAGGGTGCCTTTGATGTGGGGATGCTGGTTGAACTCGGCTTCCACCCTGGGCTCTGTGTTTTCATCCAGGCTGCCTGCCTGAATAACATGCCCCTTGACGACCCGATAAAAGGACTTGCCTTCGTACCAACCGCTTTGAGCGAGTCGTTGAAAGTTGGCGACTGTCCTTGGCGCTTCATTGGGGAAAAACTCAAAGGTCATGTCACCCAGACTGGTTTCTATGGTGACAAGATTTTCTGCCTTCACCCCTGTGCCAATCAGGGCGAGACAAAGTGTCATTAAGGGCAGTAACAGCCGAAATGAATGGTGCTGGTGGGCGAGTTGCATAGCTGGGGCCAGTTGGGGAACAGTGCGTTCTAAGCTACAGAGATTGGTGAGAAATTCAAACACTAATCCCGGCAGTGCTTCGGCCTTCCCCTGCTAATCTGAGGTGCGTTGTATGACTTAATTTACCTGTGTGGGTACAGACACTGGCAGTACCAGTTTGAAACAGGCCCCGCCCAGAGAATCACTCCTGCCGGCTTCAATTGTACCGCCGTGCCAGTCGACAATTTTTCGGGTGATGGCAAGTCCGAGACCATATCCAGGTAGGTTTCTTCCAGCACCACTGCGCACGTAAGGCATGAAAAGCTCGTCAATTTTGTCTGTCAGAAGTCCTTCTCCGTCGTCTTCTATCAACACGCACACCCCTTGCTCAGTACTGGAACAGCGGATCAGGACTTTGGAAGCAGAGTACTTGATGGCATTGTCTATCAGGTTTTTGATAGCCCTTGCCATCAGGCGCTCATCGGCAGCGATTGGCGTGGTACAGAGTTCATGGAACTCAATATGCTTGTCAGAATACTGACCCAGTAACCCAATGTAGTGGCGTATGGGGACGGTTAAATTGAGCAGCCCCAGATCCAGTTTTGGCGTTAGATGCTCCAGTCGGGAAAAATCCAGGTATTCTTTCACCAGCGTATTGAGCTCATCAATGTCTTCTTGCAGGGTGTCACGGCACTCTTCCAGATTGTCCCGGTCCAATATGGCAAGGGTGAAGTTGAGTCTGCTCAGGCTGGTGCGCATCTCGTGGGACAGGGTATGGGAGAGTTCTTTTTGCAGGGCCAACAAACGCGCAATTTTATTCACCATCCAAAAGATGGCATCGTTAACCGGCTGAAAATAGCGTGATGTTGGCAGTTGCAGCGACTCGAATTGACGGTTTTTACTGAAGCGAAGGCTGACTTCCCTGAGGCGATACATGTCCCGAAACAGCGGGTACAGCCCCATCAGGATTAGCGTTGCCAATAATAAGTAAAAGGCGGTGACATACCAACCCGGGTGAGGTTTGGCCGGGATGGGGCCAAATTGCAATAACATGTCCTTTGTCATCGCGCGATAATAGATCTCATCTTCCCCCATCGACAGTGCCAGTATTTCGCCTGTCGCCAATCGTTGCCAGCTTTCCGCCGGCATTTGAATACTGCGGGTGTCTATCAGGGAGAGCTGCGAAAAAGGCAGAGATGTGTGCGGTTGGCAGACCTGAGACCGGCAATAGTCGTCAGCCAGCTCAAACAGATAATGCAAATCCACCTGTACTTCTGCGCGTTGCTGGTAACGCTGAAAACTGTAGTCACCAATAAAAATAACGGCAAAGGTTACCAAAACAACCAGGGCGTAATAGCCCAGAAATCGGGTCAGCAATTCAGGTCTTTCTCCGACAGCATGTAACCCTGCCCCCAGGACGTATAGATACGGCAACGAACCTTTTTGTTGGTTTCCAGTTTCTTACGTAAACGACTGATCCGGCCATCAACCGTTCGGTCGATACCGTTGTATTCCCGGCCAACCGTTTTGGTAAACAAATACTCGCGACTGACTTGTTCTTCCCGGTGCTCAAGTAAAATCCACAGCAAATCGAATTCGTAGCGGGAAAGGGGGAGGAGCCCTCCCCCTACCAGAACTGTTCGCCGCTGTTTATCGATTTCCAGGTTGCCGTAATGAATTTTCTCAGTGGTTTTTACCTGGGGCTTGTGTCGCTGTAAATTCGCTTTTATCCGTGCCACTAAAAGCGGTGGCGGAACGGGTTTGCAGATATAGTCGTCGGCACCGAGATTAAAGCCTTGTAGCTGGTCTTCTACATCGCTCAGTGCGGTCATAAAAATAAAGGGGCCGTTAAAGCTCTGCCTGAGGCTTTTGGCAATTTCAAAGCCATTTGTCCCAGGCAGCATGACATCACACAGTATCAAGTCAAATTGATTACTTGCTATTAACTCCGCCAAATCATCACCATTTACGAAATGGTGTACTTCAAAGCCTTCTTTCGTCAAAAAGCGCTTTACGGAGCGGGCCAGCTGATAATCATCTTCTATCAGCAGCAGTTGGTTGCTTACTTTCATCAAAACACACTCCAAAGGTGACGACGGGTTCGGCGCACATCAACACCAAGTTCCAGCAGTTGCACTTTGGCAACAGCATGACTATCACTGGCAACCATCATAAATTCGTGTTCGATAGGCACATCTATGGCCAAGGTGATCTCACCGCGCAAGGGAGAGCTGCCACAGTACAGTGGATATTCTTGTGCCCGGCGAAAAATGCAAAAATCGCTCTCTGTGTGCAGTTGCCACTGAAAACTGAATTCGCCCTGACAATGTTGCCCTTGCTCCACAACGCAATAAACCGGAACCACTTCAAAAGACTCTATGATCCCGTTATCGGCGCGAGCCGTTCTTGGTAGCATTAACATCACTATCAGCAAGCCGGTTATTATGATTATGTGCTTTGCCATCATTTGCCTCAGAATAATTTCTTGATGCCGATGAAGTAAGTTAATAGGTGAGTGTCTTCAAAAATTGGACTGTGATGAATGGTGTCATCAAGCCAAATGTTTCGAACGTTGCCACTTACGAAATAATTATTTCCAAGGTCATACGCTGCGGACAACTGAATATAAGGATTGATAGCTGAATCTGCCCGGTAAT
This sequence comes from Shewanella amazonensis SB2B, assembly GCF_000015245.1. Classification (NCBI taxonomy): domain Bacteria; kingdom Pseudomonadati; phylum Pseudomonadota; class Gammaproteobacteria; order Alteromonadales; family Shewanellaceae; genus Shewanella; species Shewanella amazonensis. The sequence continues at coordinate 3,229,676 of NC_008700.1, read as the reverse complement.
TATAAACTTGATAGAATAATTCCTGATATTCACCGTTATAATAATATTCGGTTAATTTACTGCTTTTGTACGTTGCACCGAATTGCGCTTCAAAGTTGATATTTTTCCAGTTGTATTGTTTCCCTAAACTCAGGTTGATCTCATAACCATGGTGCACTTTACTGACGTCAGTCAGGGCCAATACTTGTGCATCGAACCAGCCAAAATAACGGGCTGCCACGCCGGCCATGTAAGACATGGATTTATGTTCTGGATAAAGTGGGGGGAGTTCGACAGCAGTTTCAACCACATCCCGGGAGCGAATGGGGATCATGCCAGTAAAGGAGGCCATGAGACGTCGATTATCGCCCGGGAACAGCAGGCCATCCATATTTTGCTGCCCTACCAGCTCCAGACTGTATGCGGGGGCATCATATAAGGTGAAGGAGACATCCAGGTTTTCGACGCTGAATCTTTCACCGTAGTAGCGAAATTCAGGCAGTACGTAGAGAGGGATATTGTCCTGGCCACGCAACGGATTTTTCAACGCACCAACACCCACGCTCAGCCCCAGATACCAGCTGCCCACCGGAACCAAGGTGCCATTGGAGTCAGGCAGTGTATTTTTATTCGCACTGACAGCAGATGAAAATAACAACAATATCAATAGTAAACGAAACAACTAACACGCCCTCAATTGTTATGCGAATTATTTTTCGATTTATTCAGTTGGCCGGCGCATCCATTCAGGCAGGGCACACTAGCAAAGTGATTATGTAAAAGCAATGTAACATCAGGTGTCTGAAACTTTTGGTGCTGATGCGAGCTGTTAAAATCTCTTGTTAATTAATGCATTAATAATATCTTTATCAAAGTGTATCAGGCGCATTTGCGACAAAGTTGCGACAAATGTGGCTGGTAAGTGATTTTATTTTCCTGGTTTTGAGTATTAAAAGGCCCCTCTTTTATGAGGGGCCTTTATTCAAGGTGTTGATTAATTTCGCATTAGCGAGAACGACGACGCAGTGCCGCCAATGGCATTAACAGCAAGGCCAACCAGCCAAGTGCGCCACCACCATCTTTATCAGCTGGCGCTGCCGGTTCGGCAGGTGAGGCTTTGGCAACGACCTTGACCGCCACTTCGGCGCTGGCTGTTTCATCGCCATCAGACACAGTGACTGTAAAGGTGTGATTGCCAGTAGCCAAACCTGTTACCTGAGTAACGGCTGCGGCGCTGTCAGCGATATTGCCGTCGCCTTCCCATGTGAACGTCAGGCTGTCACCATCAGGATCCATAGAAGCGCTGGCATCCAGGGTCAGTGTGTCGCCTTCGGTAATGGTAAGGTTGGTGTCGCTTACCTTGGCCACTGGGGCGTCGGCTTCCGGCGTGACAGTCAGGATAAAGCTGGTGCTGACGGCATCGCCGGGGTTGTTGGCGTCGGATACAGTGACTGTTACTTCGGTCTGGCCGAAGAAGTCAGCTTCCGGAACCAGATCGAAGGTAGCACCGGGTTCGTTGCCATTGACCACGGCAGTGATGTGCTCACCGGTTACCTTGATGACGTTGGGTACAGTGTTGCTGTCGCTGTAGGCCACCATCACATCTTCCAGACTCGAGTCCTCGCTGATGGTGTAATCCTTGATGGCACCAATCTTGAGGTTGCTGGGGACGTTGATGCTGTAGCTAAGCTCGCTTTGCTCCACGTCTGTGCCGTTCAGGGTTGCCACTATATCTTGTGGCTGACCGGCAGCATTGGTCTTGACCAGAACGTCGAAGGTGACGTCAAACTGTGACGACTCTGGGCCGGCATAGTCATAACAGATCACCATTTCGTCTTCTATCTTATCCCGTGCATCACCGAATAGGTACTGGGCACCGATAGGACCATTGGTTGGGCCATAAGGATCACGTGGACCCACAAAGCCTTTCAGACCTATGGTACTGAAACCATCGGTTGGACCCCAGTTCAGGTTGTCGTAGGCAAAGTACATCTCATATTCGCCATCACCAAAACCGTAGTTGCTGTTGAGCAGCACTTCAAAGTCCACCGAGTCGCCGCGGGAGGTATAGACAATCTTTTTGTTGACGTAGTCCCATGACGCATCGGCCATATAGGCGTTGTCCCACTCGACTATCATCATCCCGGCCGCGGTATAGGCCAGGGAAATACCCTTGTTGTCCTTGTCGCTATACGCGTTTGGCTGCAGCGGGGCGTACTGACGTCCCCAATCCAGGCCGTTGTCAGTGTAGTGCACACCGCGCCAGAGGGGGGCAATCGGCAGGTAAGGGAAACTGGGCTGATTGAGATCCTGGTTATCACCAAAGAAGTCCGGCAACTCATCCAACTGCAGATAACCTATCGGATTGATGCGCACTATCGGTGTCTTCTCATACTGGAAGTTATTGAACAGCGAAATGCGGCCATCTTTACCCCAAACGGAACGCAGGTCGAACTCGAACACATCCTGATAGCCGCCACCCAATTGGGTTGGGAAGCCGAATTGACGCAGATCCAGGTACTTGCTGTCTTCACCCTGACCCAGGTTCGGCAGACGGCACATGGCATCGTCCTTGCTGGTGGTGATCTTGTACTCGGGCGCGGCGTGCAGGGTGGATTCCTGTGTACCTACCAGGCTGAAGCCAGAGTCGGTAATGGCCAGCTCACCGGCTGCTGCGCGGGACACCTTGAGGCTGTCCTCAACCAGGTACAGGTTGTCAGGAATTTGCACATCCAGGCTAAAGTCGCGGTCATAACCATCGAGGTTTTCCTTGAGGTGCAGAGTCACGCTTACCCGCTGATCGGCAAGCGCCTGGGTTTGTGATCCCTTGATGGTGAACTCGTTGGCGCCACGGTACAGGCGGGTTGCTACTGTATCCACGTTGGCAATGTTGTTGGCATCAGTGCCGACCATCAGGGCGCTGTAGTACACATCCCCTTCCACGGACTCTGGCAACTCCCAGTTCAGGGTCAGTTCACTGGGGTTGATACCGTCGGTGACGCTTGGACCGGTGACGCTGAGATTGCTTGCCGCATCTTTGGATACCACAGCGGTGGCAATCTCAAAGGTGTCTGTGGGGCGGTCAACGTAGGATGGGCCACGGTAGTTATCTATCACCACCCAGTAGTTACCCGCTTCAGGGTTATCTATGTTACAGAATTCATCGTTGCCGAAGGTAGCCGAATAACATATGGCCTCTTCTTCCCATTGAGGGACCCCGTCGTTGTTGAGGTCAATACCCACATAAATGTCGGCATCACCACCCCACATTGGGTAGAGGTCGATGGGGGCTGTGGAGTCCTTCAGACCCAGGACCTCCACCACTATGCGGGCGCTGTTGGCGGGCACATCCACCATGTACAGGAAGTCGTCGTCATTGACCACTCGGCGGTTACCGAAGCCACCCACGTTATTTTCGTTCTGCTGCAGGGTGACCAGTTGCTTGTCGCCCTTAACCGGCGTCGCGGCCGTGAAAGTGGCATCGTTCAGCTGGGGCAGCATGATATTGCTCAGCACATGCTTGCCGCTGCCTCGGTTCATTTCCAGATTGATGGCACTTGGCAGGCTGCCCTCGTCATACTTGAACACCACCGGCCAGTAAATCTGCGGCACTTCGGGGTTGTTGGAACTCAGGAATACCCGGGCATGCACTTCCTGCTCGGCGCTGCCGTTATGGGACTGGGAATCCACTATGTCCGCTGTGATGACCACGGATTGGGTTTCACCGGCCTTGAGGGTGAAGGTTTCCGGCATGGCTTTCAGGCGCACGCTGTACTCATCAGTCTCGGTGCTGATGGCCCAGGTACCGTCTTCGGTGGCGGTCACTTCTCGAACCCAGCTGCAAGGCGCCTTACAGTTAAGGTTCACCAGCTCAGGCAGGTTCAGGCGGGTTGGCATGCCGCCGTTGCTTGGGTCGGCAGCGCGGAAGTTGGCTGCAGTCTCATTCATGAGAAGACCCGCGTTGATGGCATTGGCTACGTTGATGCGACCTGAGCCTGCTCGGTAAATGCCGGCATCGAGGAAGTTTTGTGCCCAGCTGTAAGGCTTGTAGGTTACCACCTGCTCTGCCGTCATCTGCAGCGCAGATTGTACTTGCTGCGGGGTCCAGTCCGGGTGGGCATCGCGTACCAGTGCCATGGCACCGGCGGTGTGCGGGCTCGCCATGGAGGTACCGCTCATGATGGTCCAGTCACTGGCCGCCGGGGCACTGGTGAAAGGCTGGTCATCCGCGTTGGCTGCGAAAATATTCACGCCGGGCGCGGTGACTGAGGGCACCAGATGCTCTGGGTTGTATGGCGCAGGGCCACGAGAGGAAAACTCAGCCAAAATATCCTGCTGGGTCGGATCCACATTGCGCACCATTTCGGACGCCGTAATGGTGGCCATGTGGTCAGTACCGCTGAGCAGCCAGGGCTTGAGTTTGTAGGTCCAGTCGCGGGCACTGAGATGGATACCGGGAAGGGAATAGATGTCGTCGAAGATCTTGCCTTCCGGGTTGCTGCTGCTGAAGTTGGTGTTGTAGAGCACAAAACCACCGGCACCACCGGCCTTGACGTTGTCGGCCTTGGCAACGCGTGGAACCTCTCCGCGCTCACAGATGACGATATCATCGGCCGCAAAGGTGCCTTCGGGGAATGGCTGGGCGCAGAGCTTGTCACCAAAGTCTTCCGCCAAGACCAGATGACCTGTCACTTCACCGCTGATACTGCCGCCCATCAGGGTCGCAGGGGGAGTGGTATCGCCACCGCTGAAGCCGGTCATGGTCTTGCCTTCCACATTCAGGGTACGACCCGTAGTGGAGGCGGCAACAGTCAAAATCCAGGGCGAGGTGTTGTCGATATAACCGAAAATTTCCATGGAGCCGTTGGTGCCTGTATTACCGGCCGCGGCAGCAACCATGATGCCAGCCTCGTGGGCATTCAGGAAAGCTTTCTGAGTTGGGGCTGACCAGGGTTCGCTGCCCATGGGGCTGCCAATAGAGAAGTTGATAACATCAACACCGGCATCGATGGCATCTTCAATGGCGGCCACAATGGCATCACTGGCACAACCGGCATAGGGCACAAAGTCGGCTGAATAACACACCTGGAAGGCCACCACGTTGGCATGGGGCGCGACACCGGACACTTGCGGAAACTCATAGCCTGTAGGGACACCGTCACCCATAGCGCCTTCTGGCACCACGAAAGGCACGTTCTTTTTCACGTTACCTGCGGCGGTAGAGGCTGTGTGTGAACCGTGACCATTGTAGTCCTCACCAAAGCGTGGGCGGATTTCCACTGCAGGGTCATACCAAGGCTTGTTGGGGTCCTGGAATTCGTCGGCGGAATATTGGTCGGTAATTTCTTCGTAACTGAACACACCAATCAGCTTGTCGTTACAGCGATCGGCGAATTCGGCCTTGGCACAATCACCCAGATAATTGCCGCTACCCAGCGGGTTTTCGACGGTATAGCCGTCGTCACCGGTGGGGGCAAAACTGGGGTGATCTGTATTGATGCCTGTGTCGATGACGCCAACAACCACACCCTCGCCCATGTAGGGCATCATGCTGGCAGTGTTACCGGTCCACACCTTGTCAGCGCCTATTATGCCAGGGCCAACGTCGGTCTGAAGTTCAAGAATTTGGCGACGGCTAATGCTCTTCACTGCGCCCATACTGGCAAGGCGCATTGCCTCGTCCTGGGTCATCTTGGTGGTGAAACCGTTGATTGCCTTGGTAAAGCGCAATGGGGTTTCCAGTGAGCGACCAACAACCGATGAAGCCTCGGACAAGATGGAGTCCTGCTTTTCTAGGATAGCGCGCTCAATCGAGGCGGCTTCCGGTGATTTCAGGGCTTCGCCCTTCAGGCCTGTTACTGAAGCAAGGCCAAAGGGCTGGCTGCTCTGGGTGAGCGCGCGACTGCCCGCAAAAGAGTCTTGCACCGTGTTGCCATAGAGCTCAATGATGTAAACCTGCTCCCCGCTGACGCCTTCTTCAGGCTTGAACTTGTCGGCGGCAGTGGCACGCTGCAGTTGTACGTTCTTGCCACTGTTGGTCTTAACACGGGAGCTGTAGGCTTCAACTTTGTTTACCTGGGTACGTTGCTGTTCTTCGACGGAAGGCAGTTGAACCTGCTTCAGCGCATTGATACCGGCAACAGGGGTGATATCTGTCGATGCTGCTGCCATACCTGAGGCGTACAGTGCCGCCATGGTGGCCAGAGTGATGGATTTTAACTTCACACGTCCTCCTGAAAGGGTTTTTGTGCTTTTTAGTAATAATTTTGTTAATCGGTTTGCGTATGTCAGCCCGGATTCTGTTACCGGGAGGACATTGTTATATGCAAATCTGCAGAGCGAGTCATATGGCAAGGGTGTTGCAATATGTGGGTTTTATGACTGTTTCAGAATGGGATATGTGCGCTGAAGTCAGAGCGATTGGGCGTTGGCGCCTTTAGCTTTGAGTAAACAATGTTTTTACAATTACTGTACATTTCAGGTGACTTTGCTGGCCCTTGCGGATTTCGATGGTGACGTATTGGAGCGCCATATCTGGTTAGCATTGGCATAGTTATCCTGTGACAAATTCAACGCAGCGAACTGTGTGGCGGCAGTGCCAGGAGGAAATGGATGGAAGCGGGATACTATGATGTCGACCCGACAAAAGAGTCGGGTCAAAACCGCTGGTCAGAAGTCTCTGCTGCGGCATGGTCGGGTACATGATTTCTGGGTTATTTGTCCGTAGGGGTTTGGATATCCAACAGCTCAATGACGAATTCCAGGGTAGCAAAGGGTGGGATTTCTCCGCCCAAAGCACCACGACTGCCATATCCCAAATCATGGGGCAGGGTAAGGCGGAACTTGCTGCCCACAGGCATTAACTGCAGCCCTTCGGTCCAGCCTTTGATGACCTGGTCGAGTGAAAAAGTGGCTGGAGCGTTGCGTTTAAAAGAACTGTCGAACACCTTGCCATCGATAAGCTGTCCCTCGTAATGCACGCTTACTATATCTTTTGGGCCCGGCTTTGGGCCTGTTCCCAGGGTCAGTACCTCGTATTGCAATCCTGATTCTGTGGTGGTCACCCCAGGTTTTTTGCCGTTTTCCACCAAAAAAGAACTGTTACTTGCCAGCTGCTGTGCCTTGAATTGCTCGGCGCGTCGTTTTTGGGTCGCCAGACGCATTTCACTGACTAGCTTCCCTGCAACCTCGTGATCCATGCTGGCCTTATCACGCAGTGCATCGCCAAAGGCCGCGATGATAATGGCTTCATCGAGCGGCTCATTGATCTCAGCCTGTGCTTTAAGGTACTCCCGGGCAAAGTTGCCGAATTGGGATCCCACAGCATAGGACTTTTCGACCGTTGCCGATTGCGCTGTTTCGGCATTGGCTGTGATGGCATTTTGTGCGGGGGGAGGGGATTGAACTGTGGGTTCGCAACCCATGAGTAACGTCGCAGTCAGTAGCGGAAGGACGAACTTTTGATGTGTATAGTGGCTCACCTGGACTCCGTAACATCTTTGTAAAAGAACTCATACTAACGGTTACGGATTTACAGACTCAACGCATAAATTGTGCGCCTTTGTACAAGCGATTATGAGCTGAGAATGCAGGCGTTCCATGCATTTCAAGCGGATGTTTGATTAACAGTGTGGTCTTGAGGATGTAGAGGGGTTTTGATTTATCTGCTTGTTTTAATTTAAATTTTTAAGATTGATTCAATGGGTGGCTTAGTGCTGGTACAGCCAGCCGGTGCGCACGCTCAGACCTGTGATAACAAAGGCCATCGCCAGTAGGGTCACAACAACGATGTGACCAGCCATGGTGTACAGCAGGTGACTGTTGGTTTTATCGCGGGTGTGGCATGAAGCCTCGGCGACCAGCTGGGGCAGTACCCTGAACCTGGCACTCAGGGCCGTGAGGAGTGTCAGCAGCAACAGCAGTAACTTGGTCTTGATGATGGCCGAAAACGGCTGAGCCTCGGCAAACCAGAGTGCAGGGTTGGGCAAATAGTGGCGCGCCAGCATCATGCCTGTGGTGACTTGCACCGCAAGGGCTGTCATGGCCAGTTTTTCAAAGCGCGATTCAAAATCCAGTAAAGGTTGAGGATCTTTGTTTTTCAGGGCGGCGGGCAGGATGCTTAAGGTTAAAACCAAATGGCCACCTGTCCAGAGAATTGCCCCCAGTAGGTGCAGCAGTAAAATCGTGGCGTACAAGGTAAAGGCTCCCAAAGGCGCCCTGTCGACGTGAAGGGCGGCTTTGGCTAGCTTAAGGGAGGTGAATCAAGGCGCCTTGATCCAGGTTAATTCCCGGAAAAAGTAAGCAAACGGGGGTTAACACCGGTTCGCCTGCGTATGGGAATACGCTTTAGCCCTTAACCCTTAACCCTTAACCTCGGGCAGCAGGATAGTGCCTTTAAGGTAATCCACTGCCTGACCGGAGATCCTGACTCTGTCGCCGACAAGTTCACACAACAGGCTGCCGGGACGGGACGACAATTGCCGGGCCGTAAGGCGTGTTTTGTTCAACCTTTTGGCCCAGTATGGTGTCAGTTCACAGTGAGCCGACCCTGTTACCGGGTCTTCGTCCACTTTGAGTCTCGGGAAAAAGCAGCGACTGACAAAGTCCACCTCGTCGCCGGGCGCTGTGACAACCACGCCTCTCTGGGGCAGGCTGTGCCAGGGGGTAAAGTCCGGCGTTAGGGCTTTTACGCTCGCTTCATCCTTGAGCACGACAATGTAATCAAACCCGGTGAGTACCGCTTCAGCGCCCATGCCCAGACCTGCAATCAGGGCGGCGGGCACCTCGGTGGGATGTGGCACCGTGGCCGGAAAATCCAGGGTGTACATGTCATTGCTGCGTGTCACTGTGAGCACGCCACTGAGTGTCTGGAAGGCAAGCTCATTGCCTTCATGCCCCAGATGGTTGAAAAGTACATGGGCCGCCGCCAGCGTGGCGTGACCGCACAGTTCCACTTCCTCTGCGGGCGTGAACCAGCGCAGGTGGTAGCCGCCGTTCACCGGCACTGTAAACGCGGTTTCCGACAGGTTGTTCTCATTGGCAATACTGGCGAGCAGTTTATCGTCCAGCCAGTGTGGCAACGGACACACTGCGGCCGGATTGCCTTCGAATACCCGGCGAGCGAAGGCATCGACCTGATACAGGGTTATTTCCATGGGACTTCCTTGAAGCAAAATCGGAAACAGATTCGTATTTTGTGCAAGGTATTGTTATTTCAGCTTGTTTGCCTTGAGTCAACCAAGGGATCCCACTCAGGGGACGAAGAAGATGAAAGTCAGCCTTAAGAATTAGCCCGCTTGGCTTGCAGAGATAAGACGGTATTCAATCACGTAGAGTGAATCTAACTCAGGGTAGATGTCGCGGATAACAGCTTTCAAATCCTTAAGTGACAGGTGTTCCTGACGGGCATGTTCCTCGTTCAGGGCATCGAACTGAATGGGCGTGACTGAGCCTATTTCAATATCGCAAAACCAACGGTCTGTTTCATAGGTATGGACGGCGACCCGGGTGCCCGGCACATAGTGTGACTCGGCCTCGTCACGGATGGTGATGGTTTTGTCGCCGGAGAGAATGATGGGTTCAAACCGCTCATAAAAGGTAATTTTAGTTGGATGCACTTTGTCGGCTCCTAGGCTCAAATAAAGGGCGCTTTGTCCCGGGATGATGCCATTTTAACGCTGTAACGCCTGACTGCGGTGCTTTTTCTGCACGCATTTGAAAGAGCTCAAACAAATTTGCCTGAAATGGTAAAACTTTCCTTGTGTCTCACGTTACGTGAGGCCCAAGACTCGCTGTTGTGTCGATGCAGACACGTGTATACGAAAGGTTGTTAAAGAGAGGGTTTCGCGAAAGCCTTGGCTCAGTATCTTTGGCTCAGGACCAAATGGATCAGAACTAAATGGCGCAGAACCCAATGGCGAATGCCCCAAAGCGCGACTGCCGATGCTGGCGGCCATGTACCTTGGCGATGACAGGTTCAGGCCGTTTTACGATCGCTTTGGCGAAGGCACGGCAGCACTGATGCACGATGGTCTGTTGGCCTATGCCGCCAGCGATTGAGGTCTTATGACTTTCCAGTAAAAAAACCGGCGTGATGCCGGTTTTTTATTTACTAATCAATATGCTCATATTCACGGCAGATAAGTTGGGTATCCGCCTCAGACAGGGACTCGCCGGTCAGGCCGCATTGGAAATGCCCTTCTGCAGGGCTTTGATTGTAGCGGCACTGGTGGCACACGCCAAAGGCGCGGCCACCATTAGTCTGTTGCAGCTGCTTCAAAAGTGCAGCGAGGGCGCTTGTCAGCCGGGAGTCAAATCCATGCTCAGTGTATAAGGCACAAAGCAAGGGAGATTGGGTCAGCTCGGCGAGCAGCGCCAATCCGGTTTCAGAGGGTTTGAGGTGTATCACACGTTTGTCTTTGGCATCGGCATGGCGCTCAATCAGCCCCTTTTTCTCCAACACCTTCAGCGTCTGCGACACGGTTCCCTTGGTCTGGCCCAGGTATTCACACAGGGCCATCAGGGTATCCGAGTAGCGGTTGCACTCACCCAGATAGCACAGGGCATCGAACTGCACCGGCAGCAGCCCCAACTCGACTAATTTGTTTCGCCTTTCGCCGCGCAGCAGCGCCGCAATGCGTTCCAGCAACTGCTGGATCTGGATGGTTTCTGAAGTCATGAAACAATTGTATCGCCTCGAAACTATGTTGACAAGACTGGATCATTTTGGTTTTAATTGTTTCGACTCAAAACGATCAAGGAGAGCCACTATGAAACCGTCACAACTCGCCATTGCAACCCTGTCAGGCTTGCTGCTCAGCGCAGCCGCAATAGGCCACGGCGCCCATCAGGGCGGCATTCAGGCCAAAACTGATAAGGCGATAGAACCCGCCTTTGACATAGTGCATGCCAAAATCACCACCAAGGGCAATGTGGCAACCTTCCACATGGGCGTTGCCGGTGAAGCCGGGAGCCTCCTTCCCAAGGCTGGTGGCAAGCTTGAGGGCGCCTCGGCCTTTGCCTACGTCTGGCCGACCAGTATCGACAGTGGCGAAGTGGGCTTTGACGCCGGGGCGGGCATTCTGGCGCTGGCGGTGGCGAGCCATCCAGACTTTGACGATACGCCTTTGTTTGATGAAAACGGCGATAACAATACCGACAATGACGGCGACTTGTGGCACAGCCACTGGGTGGTGTTGGTCGCCGACGAGGCATGCGGCCCGGGCAAGCTCAAGGTGAAGGATATTCCCGAAGGAGCCCGCCCCAAGCTGCCCAAGACCTGGCCCGGCCTACCCCTGTATATCGACAGCCCAGGCTTCGACCCGCTGCTGAGCGGTGACAGAGTCGAAGTGAAGGTGCCATTCGACAATATCGATGTTGTCGCGTCCGCCAGCTTTGACGGGGTGACATCTGGCCTCAGAGTCAGTGCCAATTTGCATGCGCCGCTGTTTTGTGTGGTGGATGTGTTCGATGTTGCCTCTGGCGACCTGAGTCTGCCTGGCAAGGTGAATCATTAAGGAGCGGGTTATGTCGCACGTTGAATTTCCGCTGGCACCCGAACTTGCCGTCAGTGCCTGGCTCAATACGCCAACCCCGCTCAGTCTTGAGGACTTTCGTGGCAAACCATTGCTGATTTATGTATTTCAGATGCTGTGCCCCGCCTGCATCAGCCATGGACTGCCGCAGCTGGCCCGGGTGGCAAACACCTTCGGTGATGACATTGCCATCATGGGGCTGCACTCGGTGTTTGAGCATCACGGCGTCATGGGGCCGGAGGCGCTGCAGGCCTTTGTGCATGAGTATCGGCTCAGGTTTCCCATCGCCATCGACCGTCCGGCCGGACGCATACCCGAGACCATGGCTCGCTGGGGATTTCAGGGCACGCCCACCCTGGTACTGCTGGATGCGGATGGCCGGGTGAGGATGCAACATCTTGGAGTGCTGGAAGATATGAAACTCGGTAAGGCGATAGGAACCCTGCTGTTGCAAGACGCCCTGCTGGCGGGGGAGGTCAATAGGCCTGAGACTTCAGACTCTGGCCTGTCAGCCGGTTCAGGTCCTGACTTATGTGACGACAGGCATTGCCAGCAATAACAAGCCGCCTTGGTGACACGCCCCGCACACAATAAAAAAACCGGCCAATGGCCGGTTTTTTTATTGTGTGGTCTGGGCAAGATTAGCCCTGATTGCGCTCGCCACCTTTGGCACTACTGCGGGGCCGCTGCTGGCCCTGTCCCTGGGGGCGATTGCCGCTGCGGGGCTTGTTGCTGGCAGCTCTGTCAGTGTTCGGGCGGTCGCTGCGGGGCTTGTCGTTTCGAGCGCTGTCAGTGCGGGCATCGCTGCGGCCGTTTTCGCTACGAGCGTTGTCGCTACGAGCTTTATCACCATGAGCCCTGGCGCTGTGGGGCCTTTCACTGCGAGCCTGGTCGTTACCCCTTCTTTCACGGCGTGGCTGTTCGCTGCGAGATGGATTTTTGTCCTGCTGACTGCGCTCTTCCTGTGCCCGGCTTCCCTGGCGCTGCTTTGGCTGGGCATTGCGGCTCTGGCCCTGAGGCTTTCGTCCCTGGCTCTTATTGCCGGGCTTGGCGCCTTGCTTACTTCCACCTGGCTTGGACTTGCCCTGATTTTCACTGGGGGGCAGGCCGTGAACAGGTTCAAAACCCACAAACTCTTTGCGGGGCAGTGACTGCTTAATCAGTCGCTCAATGTCTCTGAGTTGCTTGGCTTCTTCATTGCAAACCAAAGAGGCCGCTTCACCGCTGGCACCGGCGCGGCCGGTACGGCCAATGCGGTGTACGTAGTCTTCCGGTACGTGGGGCAGCTCGAAGTTGACCACGTTGGGCAATTCACTGATATCGATACCGCGGGCCGCAATATCGGTGGCAATCAGCATGCGAATGGCGCCGCGTTTGAAGTCGGCCAGCGCCTGGGTGCGGGCGTTCTGACTCTTGTTACCATGGATGGCCGCAGCCTTGATGCCTTCGGCATCCATCTGGCGTACCAGACGGTTGGCGCCGTGCTTGGTGCGGCAAAATACCAGTACCTGCTGCCAGCGGTAAAAACGGGTCAGCTCGGCAAGCAGGGCCGGCTTTTGGTTTTTGTCCACCGGCACTATCCACTGCTTGACGCTTTCGGCGGCGCTGTTTCTCGGGGTAACAGATACCTCGGCGGCATTGTGCAACAGTCCATGGGCCAAGGTGCGGATTTCAGGGGAGAAAGTAGCCGAAAACAGCAAGTTTTGACGCTTGGCAGGCAGCAGCTTCAGGATGCGTTTGATGTCGTGGATAAAGCCCATGTCCAGCATGCGGTCGGCTTCGTCCAGCACCAGAATTTCCAGACCATGGAAGCTGACGGCGTTTTGCTGATGCAAATCCAGCAGGCGGCCCGGCGTTGCCACCAGGATGTCGATGCCACGGCGCAGGGTGGTGATCTGCGGGCCAATACCTACCCCACCAAATACCACGGTGCTTTTCAGCGGCAGATACTTGCTGTAAGCGGTGATGTTATCGGCGATTTGCGCCGCAAGCTCCCGGGTGGGAGTCAGGATAAGGGCGCGCACCTGCTTGGGGCCGGCCTTTTGGGTTTGGGATAACAATTCGAGCAAGGGCAGGGTAAAGCCTGCGGTTTTGCCGGTACCAGTCTGAGCGGCGGCGAGCAAATCCCGTCCTTCAAGCACTACAGGAATGGCCTGGGCCTGAATGGGAGACGGGGTTTTATAGCCCTTATGATCGAGGGCTTTGAGGATGGGCGCCGACAGGCCCAGTGAGGCAAAACTCATGCAGTCTTCTCTTGCTTGCAGGAAAGGTGTTCGGGCAGGCTTGATGGCCGCGCCCGTAGCAGGGGGCGCAAGCTTACCAAAGCACCGGGCATGCCGCCATGTAAATGGCCGCAAACCTGCGTTTATTTGTTGGTTTTACGCGTTCATCCCCGTTTAAGGCGATTCTGGAACACTGTGGCAACACGGGGCAGCGCAGTTATTCATGCCTTGTTTATGGATAGTTGATTTAAAGGAAAAGGCAATGACACAAAAAATTCTCTCGCTGGCATTGGGTGCCCTGTTGATGTCTGGCTGCGGCTGGTTTGGGGGGGATGAAAAGGCGGCGATGGAGCAGGCCTGGCTTGCGCGTAATGCCGACATTCAGCAAGCGATTGAGCAAATTCGTGCCGAGGGGCTGGATGCTGTGGTGGTAAGCGCCGAAGCCGGGTCGGTGGCGGCCTGTGTGGCCAATAAACTTGCCGAAGACCCGCTGGGCGAGTTGGTAAACGTGGAAGGGGCGCTGGTGGAGTCGGCCAAGGTGGCTGAGTTGCTCGCCAATGTGCAGTCGATGATGGAACAGGAATTTGATCTGCAAAATGCAGCTGCCCTCCTGCAGCAGGGCTCCGATGTGGCAGCCTATGCCAAGGCGCTGATTGAGCAGGAAGGGCTGGAAGGCGCTTCCCAAACATTGGCGCGCATGGCGAGCCAGGCTCAGGCTTTTGCCGGACAGGATCTGGGGCAACACTTCAAGACCCTGATTGGCAGCTGCGAGACGACTGCCGGGACCTGACAGCTTCAAGCAGGAGACTGCAAGACGCTGTCTGACGGCTTTGGATTAACTCACGCTGGCGGGAATTCTGTCCGCCAGTGCTCGGGTATTCAAACTGACTTTGCTTGCTGCTTGTGCCTGTTTCAGTGCTGCCTTTTTCATGGCCATGGGGCAGCGCCCGCATGCCGCTGGTTCAAGCTGCTGAATACTTTCATAAAGACGGCTGAGATCCGGGATGTTAATCAGTCCCCGCGACTCTTCTATCATACCTTCACTGTTCATCTTTTTTATCAGTCGGGAGAAGGTCTCCGGCTGAATTGACAACCGCGATGCCAGGGTTCGTTTGGGCACATCCAGGGTCAGCATGCCGCTGTTATCCCCGGAAGGTTTGCTGTGCCTGAGCAAAAACATCAGCAGCCGGTTCTCGGCATTTTGCAGCGACAGGTTTTCAATCTCCTGAATATCCTTGTGCAGGCGCATACTCATGGCCGCCATGACTGCAATGCAGGCATCCGGACTTTGCTTGAGAATGGCCAGATAGGCCTCGGCATCAAAGCTGATGAGCTCGCAGGCTTGTACCGCCTGGGCAGACACAGGGTAAAAGGGTTCCTGATTGAAAATCAGCGCTTCGGCGAAAGAGTGATTTGGCCGCACGACCTCCAGCACCTTAAGCTGCCCCTGGGCGCTGGTGATATAGAGTTGCAGGTTGCCCTTGAGCACCAGATAAAAGCGTTTGGCGGGGTCCTGACGATGAAACAGGTGTTCCTGCGCAGACAAGCTGATGCGACCGGCTCCCGCCAGCAACTGTTCCAATTGCCTCGGCTCGAGGGGCGAAAAAAGATGATGCTGATGAATAATCTGACTGGTCTGAATGTCGGTGATCATGCTGCCCCCCGGCTCGGTTACTGAAGGGCAGACTAAGTCACATTTCCATTCAAATCATTGATCTGGATCGCCTTTGATGGATAAGCCTGAGATCAATGATGATGCTCATGGCCCGACGCCATCATTTCCCCTTGCCCGGCTATCACGGGCGCGTCAATCCGGGCGGTTTCACCGTTATCAAAGTGCAGTGTCAGTGCGACTTTTTCCCCGGCTGCAGGGGGCGCCTGCATGTCCAGCAGCATGCCGTGATAACCCATGGGGGCGAGTTTGACCATGGTGTGGGCGGCCACCTCAATGCGCTCAACCCGCTGCATTTTCATCATTTCGCCCTGTTGAATACTCTGATGCAGCTCAATTCGCCCCATGGGCGTTTCAATGGCTGTGAGGGCGATATCCTTTTCGCTGCCATTGTGCACAGACAGATACACAGGCACGGCTCTGGCATTGGGGGGCATGGCCCTGACCCAGGCGTCGTGGACCATGAGTTCCCCGGCGATGACGCCCGAGGTATTCAACAGGGCCAGCAGCAGGGCGGGTTTCAGGAGCTGTTTGAGGTTGAATATCATCTTGTTTTCCTTTCATGTAGCTGAATTGATGTCACTGTCGGATTAACTTTTTGCCTGAGTATTAAGCAGTGAGGAAATATCCGCCTGCATCTCGTCCAGCGGCGTACCTGTGTAGAAGAAACCCCGCACCCGCCCTTCGGGGTCGAGTACAAAAATCTTGGCGGTATGGGAGTAGAGGTAGCCCTTGCCGGCGCTGCCCTGGCGTTCGAGGCTGAGTTTTTTGTATTCGGTCGTGACCTTATCGTCGGCAAGCTTGCTGTAGTCGGCATGGTACATGGCGGCTACTTCATCAATTTTGGCCCGCTCGTCCACCAGGCCGATAAAGCTGGGGTCAAAGTAACTCAGATATTTATTGAGGTGTTTGGGGGTGTCGTAATCGCTGTCGATGCTGACAAAGAGTACCTGAATACGGGCGCGTTCCTCTGCTGGCATTTTTTGCATCAATTGGCTGATGTGAGCCATGGTGGTAGGGCAAATGTCGGCGCAATTGGTGTAGCCAAAAAACATCATGACCACCTTGCCGCGAAAGTCACTGAGGTTGACCTGAGTCCCTTTGCTGCTTTGCATGCTGAAGTCGCCGCCAATGCCTTTGAGTACCGGCATCTGTGCCTGTACCTGGAAACCGGCGAATGCCAGCAGCAACGCCAGTATGGATAAGGATTTGCCAATGAAGATGGCTGACTGTGTGTGCTTGTTTGTCATAAGGGTCTCCTGGTTCAGCACCGGATTTCGGCGCCAAGGTCGGTTACTGGCGGGAGAAAGCGCTCCCTGTACGCAGAAATCACTGCCTGCCCATCGGTCACAACCAGAGTCATGTCGACCTGGATCTGGGATAGCTCTTCTTCACCTCGGGCGTTTTGCGCCCGCCACTGATATTCAAAGCTCACCTGGTATTCCCCGGGCTCGGCGCCTGATTGCAATATCAGATTTTTAATTTCCCGCCTGCTGGATTTAAGTTGCAGGCTATTGAGGTGGTTAAGGTAAGCCGCAGGATTGTTGATGCCTTTTTCGGGGGCAATAAAACTGGCTGTTTTGGTGAACGGGGGCAGGCCCTGTGGATGAAGCGTGCCCGGTGAATCCAGCTGAGCCGTCCAGCGATAAATCAGCGCCCGGATAAGGTTGCTCTCGGCCGAGGGGCGAAAGCGGGAGTCGAAGTCATCCTGTTCGTGCACTTCGGTCGTGAGCGCCGTAAGCGCCATGGCTGCGTCAAAGTGCATGGTGACTTCAAGGTAGTGTCCCCGGGTCATGTCGCCGGGTGATGGAGGCAAAAACTCCAGGGACACTGAAGCCTGTATAGCTGAGTTACTGTTCGCTTGTGAGCCGGTGGACAGTGACGTGTCGACAAGCAGTGGTGTGATGGCAAGTATGTGATGGGCACCGCCGCCTTGAGCGTCCTGATATTCCGGTAGTGTAACGGCCAGTTGCTGCCCGCTGAATGACGATGTTTTGCCTGAGTCCAACATGCCATACCACTGATAAACCGCGGCTTCCAGACGGTAGTCTTTCAGTGGCTCGGCGGCATAAAGCGGCAGGCTCAGTGACCACAAGAGGGCGCAAAGCCATGCCTGCTGACGTCGCCATGACTCCTTAAACTTGCATGCCCAGAATCCATCAGCGAGGTGGGAACTGCTCATATCAGACTCCTTTGCCGGGCCTTGCAGCCCGGCGCTGCAAGGTGCAGACGACAGACGTTCACCTGTCCGCGCGTACATCTTGGCGTTTGCACCCAGGTATTTCACATCTTTGAGCCGGGAGTGCGCTGTGGCTCAGTCAGCGCACTCTGACTCAGTTAACGCGCAGCGATTTATGCGATGGCGCTGGGCTTTCTCACCTGTACCATCAGGTTGTCATCCCACTCACCGTCTACCTTGATGTGGGCGGCAGCCCCTTTCATGATGGCCTCAATCAGGTTGTGGTTAACGTAGGCGTGCAGCCCGGGCTGACGGAAGGTGTAGAGTGCAGCTGCCGCGCTGCCACCGGCCACCATCCAGGTTTCCAGATCCCGTTGTGGGCGGTCGGCAAAGGAGCCTGCGGCCCACACATAGTCACCATGGCCGCCGATGATGTGAGGGCGGGTGTCACGGTTGGCCTGGGAGTGGATAAAGAGCACTGACTCACCCACCTTGGCAGGCATGGCGTGCTTGCCGGTGAGGGCACCTACCCCGCCGTTGAACACTATGTGGGAAGGCAGCAGTGTCTTCATGGTGGTGAGCACTTCTTCCATGCTCTCCATCAATTGGTTGTAACGCTTGTAGTTGCCCTGTGCATCTTTGGGCACATAGAAGTCGGCTTCGCCAATGTAATAGGCGCGGTCGTAGTGCAGTGGGTTGCCATCACCGTCGCTCAGGCCTTCCCTTGGCAGTACCATGATGGCGCCGTGCATCCCCATGGCTACGTGCCAGGGGATCATGATGCCGCCCGGGGCACAGTGATACACAAAGGTACCTGCCTTGGTGGCTTTGAAGCGGAAGGTGACTTCCTGCCCGGGGGCAACCAGAGTCAGTTCGCCGCCGCCCAGCGCGCCTGTGGCTGAGTGCAGGTCGATGTTGTGTGACAGCACATTGGTCTTGGGGTTAACCAGCGTCAGCTCAACGTAATCGTGCTGGTGGCACACAATGAGTGGCCCGGGCACACTGCCGTTGAAGGCACACACCCAGGCAAACACGCCATTTTCCAGCTCAATTTGCTTTTCTTCTACTTCGAGGCGGACTTCAATGACCTTGGGTTTACCCGTGGCCACCTGATCATGCTTGGGTACCATTGGCGGCGGCACCAGCTCCTGCTTTACGCGCTCCAGTTGATCGGCGGTGTAGTTGGCCATGCGATCGCTTTTGGCCTTGTTACCTGCGGTGGTGGCATTGGCCTGGCTGCTCATTAGTCCGGAAGCGAGCCCCAGTCCCACCAGACCAGCACCCACAGATCCACCCAGAAATTGTCTGCGGTTGGTGTCCACGCCATGTTCGATAGATTGCTGTTCGTTTTTCATGCCAAACTCCATGGTTGTGATATCGCGTGATGGTTTTTATGGCCTCCTTGAGAGGAGGCGCTTGGTGTTGAGAATCCTTTTCTGGTGTCTAAATTATCGCCATGGGCAAAAAAGCAATTGATGGAAGTCAACTGGCGAAAAAAACTTTCCGTTAACGTCAAATGAACAGGTAAATTACAGGGGGATGGGGAGAAAATGCTTCCCATTAAAGGCTGTTAATTTAGATGGAGAGCCAGCGGCCGCTCTGCTATCTTTGCAGTGTTTTCAACCTTTTCCGGCCAGCCACAAGGAGCATGATGCCGCGTTCGCCGAGCAGCCAGTATCTGGCGATAGAAAGCCTGAGTCGTTATGCCCGGGAAGAGCGTGAATCCGCTCTGGGCATTATCCGTAATGTGCTGCAGATGTCAGACATAGCGCCGGGCCGATTCAATGCCGCCATGCAGGCTGTGGCCATGCATGGGCGAATTGCTTTGCACTTTCATCCGGACAGGTTTGATTCCCGGGGACTGACGGTGGCCGAAGGCCTGTTGCAGGACGGCCGCTATCGTTGCCAGTTTGAAACCCACATTTCGTCCGGTCTGCTTTCGCCTGAGATTGGCGGTGCCCGTGATCACTGGGAGCGGCAATTTTTCCGTGAGCTCACCACAGATATTGCTGCCCGTCCCAAGTATGGCGCCCTCGATTTACTGCTCGCCCCCAATGGCCCTGCGCCGCGTTTTGGCAGCTGCTATTTCCTGACCAAGCCGGAGGTGCTGTCTCGGGCAACCTTTTGTTTTAACGATTCTTACCGCAATCCCCGTGACAAGGGCACAGCCGATGCCTTTGAGATGGTGATGGCCGCCTTGCTGACCGAAAGTTTCGAGCGTCGTTACGCCTTGGGTGAGCATGGCCTGGCACCGGCCAAACTGGTGGAAAGGCTTGTCTCGACTCTGGGTGAAGATATCGTGATGAGGTTTGAGCGCGGCTTGTCGGGCAACCTGGATCACTATATCGAAGCCCAGATCCACGGGCCGCTGTCGCTTGCTGAAGACATGGAGGCACTGGTGGCCGATCCCAGTTTCAGAGGCACTGAGATTGAACCCTTGCTGCGCTCGATTGCAGAACGTTATCAGATAGCCCTTTATTGGCATTCAGGCCTCTGCCTGGATGTGGAGCATGTGGTGCGGGATTTTCGCGGTGCTGGCATGCCGTCGCTGGCCCAGCGACTTGCCATCGATGGTAACGTTACGGCCTATGCCATCGGCGTTGCCGCACGGGAAGTCAGTCGTTTCCCAACCCGCTGGCGCGCACGAGGCCACAAAACCGAGGTGCTCAGCGAACTTAAATGGTTGTGGCATCTGTTGGTGCGTTACGGCGCCGCGCGGGATGAGCGTGAGACATCGTTTATGCTTGATGAGTCAGCACCGCTGCAGGAAAATGTTCAGGCCGAGCCTGGGGGCAATGACGCTACCTGCGTCCAGGGGACATGCAAAGAAGAGGGCTTTGAGGCATCGGTAACCACAGAGGGGGCTCACACCGCGGACGCGGCTGCTGCCGTCAAAGACAATTCAGCGAGCTGAATGCCTGCCCAAGGTGGAAAGCCATTTCCCTGCCAGTGCTTAGAAACCACCGCCAACCCGCCACATAAGAGGTTGGCTTAATCCAGACTTAAGCGTTTTTTTGATCCAGCGCAAATTCTGTGAATCCCCTAACAAATCCATCGACTTGGGTTTCCTCCTCGTGCAAACACTGAGATACTGCCTCCCTGCCGTAATTCCCGGCCCCGGTCAAGGGGCGTTGGCGCAGGATATACATGGACAAATCCCTCGAAAAACAACTCGCTCTCTGGCTTAAATCCCGTAAGGCCGCCTGTGGTCCTTTTCTGCTGCTGAGTGTTGCGCTTGGTCTGTTCGCCGGTTTGTTACTCATAGGCCAAGCCTGGTTACTTGCCCGCATGCTGAGCGCGGTGGTGATGCAGGGCGAAACTATTCAAGCCCTCGGGGCTGAAATAGCTGCGCTGCTGGGGCTAATCATTGCCCGCGCGATTGTTGCCTGGGCCCGTGAGCGGGTTAGCTTTGAAGCGGGGCGCCGTCTTAGAACTGAACTCAGGGCCGCTGTACTAAACCATCTCTCGGCACTGGGACCTGCCTTTATCAAAGGTAAACCCCTTGGCAGCTGGGGCGCCGTGGTGCTTGAACAAATCGAAGATTTACACGACTTTTACGCCCGTTATCTGCCGCAGTTGTCGCTCGCTGCCCTTATCCCTTTGGTGATCCTGGCCTGCGTGTTTCCGCTGAACTGGGCCGCCGGTCTGATTTTGTTGGGGACAGCGCCGCTTATTCCGCTCTTTATGATCCTGGTTGGCATGGGCGCCGCCGATGCCAACCGTAAGCACTTTGCCGCACTGTCGAGGCTGTCAGGGCATTTTATGGACAGGCTCAGGGGCATAGTTACCCTGCGGCTGTTCGACCGGGCCGAAGCAGAAGGGCGTGCCATCGAAAAAGCCTCCGATGAATTTCGAAGCCGCACCATGGCCGTGCTGCGTATGGCGTTTTTAAGCTCAGCGGTTCTGGAGTTTTTTGCCGCTGTCAGCCTGGCTCTGGTCGCGGTTTATTTCGGTTTCAGCTATCTGGGGCACCTGGATTTTGGCCATTACGGTCAGAGTATCAGCCTCTTTACCGGCCTCTTCGTGCTGATGCTTGCGCCGGAGTTTTATCAGCCTCTCAGAGACATGGGCACCCACTACCATGCCAAGGCGCAGGCGGTGGCCGCCGCCGAGGCGCTGTCTGAGCTGCTTGCCATCGATACAGATACACAGCAAGGCAAGCAGCCATTGCCACACCATCTCGATATTGAAGCGCGGGATCTGTGCATATACAGCCATCAGGGGGCATTGATTGCAGGGCCGCTGTCATTCAGCGTCAGGCAAGGGGAGCGCCTCGCCATTGTCGGGCCGTCCGGAGCGGGTAAAAGCAGCCTGCTGCATGCGCTGCTGGGCTTTTTGCCCTGTAAAGGGACGTTAACCGTGGGTGGCATGCCTTTCACCGAGCTGGATATGGGCCAGTGGAGAGGCGCTGTAGCCTGGCTTGGTCAAGAGCCTCATCTCTTCCATGGCAGCATTCGCGACAACATTGCCATGGGCAGAGCGCTTGGCGATGAGCAAATTCAGCAGCTGCTCGCCAAGGCGCAGATAGCGGATTTTGTGGCAGGGTCGGCCGATGGCCTGTCGCACGCCATCGCCGAAGGAGGCGGCGGCGTGTCTGTGGGGCAAGCCCAGCGGCTGGCGCTGGCACGAGCTCTGGCAGGGCAGCCCCAAGTCTTCCTGCTGGATGAACCCGGCGCCAGCCTGGATGTGGACAGTGAGCGCAAGGTGATGGAAAGCATCATGCGGGAGAGTGAGGGCCTGAGCCTGGTCATGGTCAGCCATCGCCTAGAAGCGCTGACCCAGCTCGACCGTGTACTGGTGATGGATGGCGGCGCCATTGTGGAGTCGGGAACGGCGATAGAGCTTGCCAATGCCAACGGCCTGTTTGCCGATCTCTTGTCTGAGTCGGGGCTTGCGCGCAGCCTGGATATCCCGATGTGTGACGGGGAGCTGAGGTCATGAACTTGATTAAACTTTTTTTACCTCTGCTGCGCCGCCAATGGCTGATGATGTTTACCGGTTTGTTGCTGGCCTTTATTACACTGGTGGCCGGAATTGGCCTGTTGTCGCTGTCGGGCTGGTTTTTGTCTGCTACCGCCGTTGCGGGGCTGAGCCTTGCCACGGCCCAGGCCTTTAACTTTTTCACCCCGGCGGGTGGGGTACGTTTTTTATCTATAGCCCGCACCGCGAGTCGTTATGGTGAGCGTCTTGCCACTCACGAAGCCACCTTCAGACTGCTGACCGAGCTCAGGGTAAAGGTGTGGCGGGCTTTGATGCCGCTGGCGGACAAGGATTTGGCGGGACTCAGACAGTCGGAACTCCTTAATCGCTTGGTTGCCGACATCGACACCCTTGACCATCTGTACCTGCGCCTCCTGGTGCCCATGGGGGCCTTTGTTGGGGTGCTGCTGGCGCTGTTTGCCTTTATCGGATGGTTTGACGCTCGCCTTTCCCTGCTGCTTTGTGGCGGTTTGCTGTTGGCGCTGTGTTGTATTCCCCTCAGTTTTTATCTGCTTGGGCGCAGCAGCGCTGTGGCAGTCGTCAATGAAAAGCGCCGCTACCGGGTGCAGTCCCTGGAGTTTTTGGGCGGGCTGGCAGAGCTTTGGCTGTTTGGTGCCCTGGACAAGTATCGGCAGGATTTGAATGCCACAGAGCGGCAATGGCAAGACTCGCAGCGTGCCATGGCCGGGTTGCAGGGGCTATCACAGGCGGTGCTGGTGATGGTACATGGCGTGCTCATCGTGTTGATGTTGGTCATGGCATCCAGTGGTGTTGGTGACAGGGTTCCCCCTGGGCCTTTGGCGGCCATGGTGCTCTTTGCCAGTCTGGCAGTGATGGAAATGCTGATGCCGCTGGCGGGAGCATTCAGTCAGCTGGCGGGGTGTCTGGCCGCGGGCGACAGGGTCAATGACATTACCGGCAAGCAAAGCACCATCGCATTTGGTGATAAAACGCAGCTGCCTGCCGGGGACATTATTTTTGAGAATATCGAGTTTGGTTATCAGGCACAGGATCCGGTGTTGTCGCGTTTTTCGCTGCATATTCGCCGGGGGAGCAGGGTTGCTGTGCTCGGCAAAACCGGGGTGGGGAAATCCAGCCTCTTTACCCTGCTGACCCGAGGCTACAATCCCGACGCGGGGCGTATTCGGGTGGGTGACACCGACATTCAGGAGGTCACTGAAAAAGCGCTGCGTTCGGCCATTACCGTGGTAAGCCAGCGGGTACATCTCTTTGCCGGCACCCTCAAAGACAACCTGGCCATGGCCTGTGAAACACTGCCGACCGATGCGGCGCTGATACAGGTACTGGAGCGGGTAGGACTGGGTTATTTGGCCCAAAGCGACGATGGACTCAAGCTGTGGATAGGCGAGGGGGGCCGTTTGCTCTCGGGGGGAGAGACCCGCCGTATTGGGATTGCCCGCGCGCTGTTGAAAGACAGCCCCATTTTACTGCTGGACGAACCCACCGAAGGGCTCGACAGACGTACCGAGCGGCAAATGCTGGCGCTGCTGTTTGAGCATGCCAAAGACAAAACGCTGGTGATGATAAGCCACAGACTGACTGCCATGACAGAAATGGACGCTATCCATATCCTGGAAAATGGCCGTGTTCGCGCCAGTGGCAGCCACGAGACATTGGTGGCGCAGCATCCAGAGTACCGGGCGCTGTCCCTTAGCCGTGAGTAAACCAGCATGTAAAAAACAGGGCCAAATGGCCCTGTTTTTATTTGAACCTGGCGATGAATGCCAGGCACTTTCGGACTTTGCCTGGCTAACCCAGGCGTTTGGAAAACTCCAAATAGCGCATCACTTCCTCTTCCCTGAACATCAGCTCTTCGCCTTCACCCACATTGGTCAGCAAGTGTTCCCTGGCATAGCGTTTGATGGTGACGGCAGATTTATCGAGCAGCTTGGCAACTTCGTCCAGTGTCAGCAGTTTATCGCTCATTGGGCTGTTCCTCTGATGGCGGTCTTAATCGGGGTTAATCAAGTATAGCCAATGACGCCAGCGTGCAAGGGGCCACAAAAAAGCCGGGCAAGCGCCCGGCTTTTGAAGGCCGTCGACTATCAGTCGGCGTCGCCCAGAGACAGCAGGGTCGCATTACCACCGATGGCGGTGATGTTGTTGGTGCGGGTCTTCTCGGTTACAAAGCGCGTCAGGTAGTGTGGACCACCGGCTTTTGGACCAGTGCCGGACAGGCCCTGGCCACCGAATGGCTGCACACCCACCACGGCGCCGATTTGGTTACGGTTGATATACACGTTACCCACGTTTACCTTGTCGGCCACTTCCAGGGCATGGCCCTCGTTACGGCTGTGGATACCCAGAGTCAGACCGAAGCCGGTAGAGTTGATGTCATCGATAACCTTCTGCAGGCCGGCGGCCTTGTAGCGCACCACGTGCAGGATAGGACCGAAGTTTTCTTTGGTCAGTACCTTGATGGAATCGATTTCCACCGCAGTTGGCGCCACGAAGTGACCGTTTTCGGTGCCTTCCGGCAGGCTCAGTTGGTGAATGAGACGACCCACCTGCTTGATATGGTCGATGTGAGCATTCAGGTTGGCCTTGGCGGCAGCATCAATCACAGGGCCTACGTCGGTCTTCACTGAGCCTGGGTTACCCAGAGTCAGCTCATCCATTGCACCCTTGAGCACGTCCAGAACGCGTTCGGCGATGTCTTCCTGCAAATAGAGTACACGCAGGGCAGAGCAGCGCTGACCGGCGCTGGTAAAGGCTGAAGATACTACATCGTTCACTACCTGTTCAGGCTGGCTGGTGGAGTCAACCACCATGGCGTTCTGACCACCGGTTTCGGCAATCAGCGGGATGATGGCGCCATCACGACCGGCCAGCGCACGGTTGATAACCTTGGCTGTGGTGGTAGAACCGGTAAAGCACACGCCGCCGATGCGCTCATCGGAGGTCAGCTTGGCACCCACTACGGCACCTGTACCCGGCAGGAATTGCAGTACGTCTTTGGGAATGCCGGCTTCATGGGCCAGCTGCACCGCGCGGAAACCAATCAGGCAGGTTTGCTCTGCTGGCTTGGCAATCACTGTGTTGCCGGTTGCCAGTGCGGCGGCTACCTGACCGAGGAAGATGGCCAGCGGGAAGTTCCATGGGCTGATACACACAAACACGCCACGACCCTGCAGGAAGAGTTCGTTCAGCTCGCCTGTTGGGCCTGGGAGCAGCTCAGGCTTGCTCATCATCTTCTTGGCCTGCACCGCGTAGTAGCGGCAGAAGTCCACGGCTTCACGCACTTCGTCGATACCGTCCTGAATGCTCTTACCGGCTTCACGGGTACACAGGGCAATCAGCTCTTCGCGGTTTTCTTCCAGCAGATCCGCCAGCTTTTGCAGTGCATTGGCGCGGGTCTCAACCGGGGTGCGGCACCAGCTGGCAAATGCCTTGTCGGCACCGGCAATGGCCTGTTCTATGGTGGCTTCGTTTGCGAAGGCGACCTGACCCACTTTCAGGGTGGTGTTGTATGGGCTGACTACGTCACGCACTTCACCCGACAGGGTCTCACCGTTGACCAGCGGACCTGCGCTCCACTGGGTGTCCTTGAATTTCTCCAGAGCAGCGAAGAATGGCTCGGATTCGGAAATGATGTTCATATTGAGTCCCTTGGAATTTTTACGCTCAGCACCGAAGATGTCGGCGGGCTTAACTATTTTGTTGTTTGCCAGGGTCTTGTAGCCTTGCAGGGTTTTCAGCGGGTGGGTCACCAGCGACTCGATGGGCGTCTTGGGATCCACCAGTTTGTGTACAAATGAGGTGTTGGCACCGTTTTCAAGCAGACGACGCACCAGGTAAGGCAGCAGGTCCTTGTGGGCGCCTATCGGGGCGTAGATTCGCACTGTGGGTACGGCGGCTTCGGCCAGCACAGTGTCATAGAGTTCCTGACCCATACCGTGCAGACGCTGGAATTCAAACTTGCGATCGCCCACCATGGCGGTGATGGCGGCAACCGTCTGGGCGTTGTGACTGGCAAACTGCGGATAGATAACGCCGCGGGTGGCTTCAGACAGCAGATAACGGGCACAGGCAAGGTAAGACACGTCGGTGGCAGCCTTGCGGGTAAACAGCGGGTAGCCTGCTTCACCGGCTTGCTGAGCCCACTTGAGTTCGCTGTCCCAGTAAGCGCCTTTTACCAGGCGTAGTGGGATTTCATCGCCCTGTTCTTTAGCAAGGCGGGTCAGCCACATCAACACTGGCAAAGCACGCTTGGAGTAAGCCTGCACCACAATGCCCAGTAAACCCCAGCCTTTGGCGGCGTCAGACTGATACAGCTTTTTGAAGAGTTTCAGCGACAGTTCGAGACGGTCTACTTCTTCAGCATCAATCTGGATGCCCACGTTAAGACTTCGTGCCTGCTCGATAAGCTTTATCAGGGTGGCGTACAGCTCGGTCATCACCCTGTCTTCGTTGGCTACTTCGTAGCGTGGGTGCAGGGCAGACAGCTTGATGGAAATGGTGGGACGTGGGGCTTCGCTCTCATCAAACTTGGCCGTACCCAGTGCCTGAATGGCATTGGCGTAATCGCGGTAGTACTTGTCGGCATCCTTCATGGTCAGGGCGGCTTCGCCAAGCATGTCGTAGGAGTGGGTATAACCCAGCTTGCGCTTCTCGGCGGCGTTTTTCAGGCCTTCTTCGATGGTACGACCCAGTACGAATTGCTTGCCCATGATTTTCATGGCGGCGTACATGGCCTGACGAATAACAGGCTCACCCAGACGGTTGACCAGACGGCTCAGCAGATTGCTTGGGGTGCCGTCGAGGTTTTTGTCGAGTTGGACGATTTTGCCTGTGAGCATAAGGCCCCAGGTGGAGGCGTTTACCAGCACGGAGTCGCTCTTGGACATGTGCTCATCCCACTTGGCACCGGAAAGCTTGTCGGCAATCAGGGCGTCGGCGGTTTCGGCATCCGGAATACGCAGCAGCGCCTCGGCCAGGCACATGAGGATAATGCCTTCCTGGGTTTCCAGAGAGTACTGTTGCAGGAAGGCATCAATGCCAACCATCAAACCTTTCTTCTCGTATTGGCGAACCTTGGCCACCAGATCGTGGGCACGGCTGGTGATGCGCGCGATTTCTTCGTCGCTCGACGGAACCAGCGCAATCAGTTCTTTGAGGTAGGCTTCCTCATCAACGATGTAGTTTTGACTGATCAGACTGAACAATTCGTCGAGATTGGCGTTGTCGTAACGACCTGCCAGTACTTCACTCGCTTTGAACATAGTTATCTTTCCATCTGGGCCGGTTAAGGGGGTATCGGGCACGCTCGCTTGGGGTGGCCGATGCTCCGGCGGACGCCTTTATTTCATTTTGTATACAATTTGACGTCTCGGGCGCGCAAATTATACATGCAAAATGTGATCGGCGACACTGGATGGGGAAGGAATGTGAATATTGTTTGATTTAGATTGGGACAGGCGTGCGTAACGCCCACTTGACAAGGCCCCGCTGTTTGAAATCAGCGGGGCCTCAGGGGATATCAATTCATCCAGCGGCCGCTTCTGCGTCTTTGTGGTCGGGGTAAATACACCAGTATGACACCCACCAGAATACCCAGCGCGGCAATCAAGCCCCCCTCTTGCCACAAACGGAAACGCTCATTGTTTTTAAGCGACTGCATTTCAGATTCTGCCTGCTCTCTTGCGGTCACGGCATTGTCTTTGTCGGCAACGGCTGTTCTCACCAGCTCATCGGCCTTGGCAAGTTGTTCACGCAGGCCACGGATAGTGCCATCGGCGTCTTTAAATTCTTCCCGCACAGCAGCGAGTTCGGCGCGATTGTCTTCCAGTGCTTTTTCCGCTTCTTCCAGCTTTTGTTTCAAGCTCTTGCCGCTGCTCAGCGCGTCGGTGCGGACCCAGCCCTCGCGGCCACGATGATCGACAATTTCTGAAAAGTCACCGGAGGTTTTACCGGTGAATGACACCTGAGTGCCTGCGTTGATGCTGCCCAGAATGCGGAACTCATTGCCCGGGCCATTATGCAGGTAGATGTAAATGTCATCGGAAATATAGCGCGGCAGATTTTCAGCCAACAGGGCCGGGGAGAGGAGCAGGGCTCCGGCAAGAAACAAGGGTCTGAACACAGATTACATCCCATCAGCAAAAGTGTGCCACCATGCTAGGGATTTGGCGACGCCAATGCAAGAGGGAAGTCTCGCGACTTCCCTCTTGTTTTTGGCTTGTTGTCAGTGGTTTAAGCTGTTTATTTGCTTATCCGCCGAACACGCCCCAGATAACGTAGAAGAAAATGATGGACAGGCCGGCACCTGCAGGCAGGGTAACTACCCAACTGACAACGATGTTACGTACCACACCGATGTTAATTGCAGCGATACCACGGGCCATGCCCACACCCAATACCGCACCCACCAGAGTCTGGGTGGTGGAGATTGGCAAACCGGTACCCGAGGCGATAACCACGGTAGAGGCGGCCGCCAGTTCGGCAGCGAAGCCACGGCTTGGGGTCAGGTGAGTGATGTTCTTACCAATAGTTTGCATTACGCGCTTACCGAATATCGCCAGACCAAACACGATACCGAAGGCGCCCAGAGGCAAAATCCACCATACCAGAGCAGACTTGGCAGCAATCTCACCACCGCTGTTTACCACAGAGACTACGGCAGCCAGAGGACCAATGGCGTTGGCTACGTCGTTAGAACCGTGGGCAAAGGCCATACAGCAGGCAGAGACCACCATCAGCACGGCAAACACTTTTTCCACGTTGGCAAACTGGGTGTGACGGTCAGCTTTTTCAGCCATTTTCAGGCGGCCGATAAACATTTTACCCACGATGGCAACGGCGATACCGATGGCAATGGCCAATGCGTAAGCTTCAAGGGCAGAGAAGTGCAGACCTACGTGCTTCAAGCCCTTCTTGATGGTGACCAGCGACATCACAAAGCCGGCCAGTGCCATATAAAACGGCACATAACGCTTGGCGTTTTCCAGTGGGTTGTCGGTGTTGAAAATCAGCTTCTGGGCACTCTGGAAAATCAGGAAGGCGATAAAGCCAGAGATAGCAGGAGTCACTATCCAGGAACCCACGATACCGGTCACCTTACCCCAGGCAACGGCTTCAGAGCCTACACCTACAGCGGCGAAGCCGATGATGGCACCCACAATAGAGTGGGTAGTAGACACGGGCCAACCCAGAGCAGAAGCCACCACCAGCCAAATACCGGCAGCCAGCAGTGCGGCTATCATGCCGTATACCAGTAAGTGCGGTACTTCGGTAAAGTAGCCGGCATCGATGATGCCGTTACGTATGGTGCTGGTTACTTCACCACCGGCCAGATAAGCGCCGGCAAATTCGAAGATCATCGCAATGATGATCGCCTGCTTGATGGTAATGGCGTTGGAGCCAACCGAGGTTCCCATGGCGTTGGCTACGTCATTGGCGCCAATACCCCAGGCCATCAGGAAACCGAATGCGGCCGCGATGGCAATCAGCCACGGGCCATAGGTGACAAATATATCAACCATATTTTATAACCTTCGTTATACGCGAGCTAACATCAGCTCAAGGCGGGAACCGACACGCTCTGAGAGATCGGCCAAATCGCCAACCCACTCGATGATCTTATAAAGGAACATCACATCAACGGCGCTCATGCCTTCTTCAACGGCATAGAGACCGCGGCGTACGGTGATTTGCAGTGCGTCAGTGTCTTCTTCGATGGCATCGAGTTCACCGACCATTTTTTCTACCAGGGCGACTTCACGACCACGGAAACCGGCTTCAAGCAGTTCGTCGAGTTCGTTGATAGCTTCTTTGGCCATGGCCACAGCGTCCAGACAACGCTTGAGGTAAGCCATAAAAGGTTCCTGGATAGGTGCAGGAATGACGAGGTTACGGCCTATGATGCGGCCGGAGATGTCTTTTGTTTTATTGGCAATCTTATCTTGCTGGGTTAAAAGCTCCAGCAGGTCAGTCCGTTCTACAGGCATGAACAAACCGCCAGGCAGGGTCAAACGGATTTCACGCTTAAGAGCGTCCGCTTCCTTTTCTGCTTTGTTGATTTGTTTGCGAAGCTCTGTGGCTGTATCCCAATCTCCCGAAGTCGTGGCTTCGAAGAAGGGGATGAGGAAGTTGGCGCACTCGTGCACTTTATCGATGTGCTCTTGCAGCGGCTTGATTGGCGATTTTGCAAACACGCCCAAAATGGAGTTTACTGGCATAGCCGTTTACCTATGTAGGTTATTCCACTATTGGAAATTGCGGGCGCATGGTAACCCAAGCGTCCACGTATTGAAACTGTGTTTTTACCTAAAAAACGCAAGTCTTTATACTATCGGGTTATAACCTAACCCACGGCGCGCATCATACTGAAGAATTGTGACAACAGTATGACATTATGACGCTCAGGTGTCAGTTTGATGAATTTTTGATGAACTTCAGGGCCCTTTTCAATGGAAGCCGAGATAGAACTCAAGCTTTTTTTCCTTCCCGAATATAAAGATAGCCTCATCCAGGCACTCAATAACAGATTTCCGCACAGTATCCGCGACGACGCTCAGTTGAGCAACGGATACTTTGATACCCCCGACATGCAATTGCGACACTGGGATATGGGCCTCAGGGTACGTGGTCGCAATGGCAAGCGCGAGCAAACTATCAAGACCGCCGGCAAGGTGGTTGGCGGCATTCATACCCGTCCCGAGTATAACGTCGATATTGACGCAGATATTCCGGACTTGTCGCTGTTTCCGGCGGACATTTGGCCAGAAGGCGCAGCTCTTGAAGCGACTCAGGCGCGCCTCGCCTGTATTTTCAATACCGATTTCAGGCGTCTCACCTGGCTCGTGGAAGAGGGGCAAACTCGTATCGAAATCGCTCTGGATCAGGGACTGATTTGCGCCGCGGGTAAGGAAGAGCCCCTGTGTGAACTCGAATTTGAACTGATGGCAGGCGAGCCTCTGGCCCTCCTTGATTTGGCCGCAGAGCTCGCTGGTTCCCTCCCGTTGCGCTTAGGTAAGGCCAGCAAGGCGCAGCGTGGTTACCGACTCGCAGGAATGGCCTCCAAAGCGGCCCCTCAGGTGCTGGAAACCATTCCGATTGCCCCCTCTGCCAGCGCAGAGCAAGCCCTGACGACCCTTCTTGAAACCGCCCTTGAGCGATGGCAGTTGCTGGAAGATTTGCTGGGGCAATCCGTGGCCGATCCCAATGGCTGTGCCTCGCTTTGGTTAAGGATGCGCAGCTGTATTGGGCTGCTCGAAGCCAGCTGCCGTCATTTTGGCTTGTTAACGCCCGAGCTCGAGGCCGGCTTCAACGACATTCGTCAGGCCTTGGGGTTTGTGGACGAGCTTACAGCGCTTACCTTTATTGCTGAAAATCGTGATTCGTTGCTGGGACGGCGAAAAGATGCACTGCTTTGGCAACAGGAAGCACAGGCGCGCCTTGGTGCCGAGGCCTCGACCGAAAGGTTGCAAGCCCTGTGGCGTATGCCCACCTACGGTCAGGTGCAATTGGCGTTGGTTCGGCTACTGATGTTGCCAAAGCCCGTGGCTGAAAATGGTCTTCGTCAGGTAGCCGATTCGCTGCTGCAGGCATCCTGGAAATGCATTCAAGCTTTGATGCCAGAGCAGGGTGCCCAAAGCCCAAGGGCCTGTGACTTTTTGCGGCTTGGCAGTGTGCTCGATGAAGCACTCTTGGTGGGGCTTGCCTATGGAGAGCTGTACAGTAGCGATGCCAGGCGTCAGTACCGGGCACCCTGGCAAGACCTTCGCCGTGGCATAGATACCCTGAGAGCCTATGTCTTGCTGGGAGAGTTGGCTGGCCCTGAGGCCGAGATGCAGGAGTGGCTCGACGATAAGTCCTTAAGCCTGATGCACGCGTTGGAGCAGAGCCGCCGCTCGGCCCTGGCCCAATTGCCATACTGGCTGAGTTGACGCCGACCTGCGGATTGCCATTATGTCCCGACAAGGCAGATAGTTTGGTTCAAACCAATCTATAAAAACGCCCGAAATTTTCGGGCGTTTTTTATGGATTGCCGTAAGAGATTATCGACAAAGGCTCATTGCTCGGTTGTGTTGCCTTTGTCTGTGTCTTCCTTCTGTTTCGCCGCGCCTTGGGCTTCTTTTAGCGCATGTTTCAGCGCGGCCATTTCTCTTAGCATGGTGGCTTGATTGTCTTCCATGCGCTTGAGCGCAGCATCCAGCTCATGGCGAATATTTTCAGCCTGTGCCTCCTGGCGCTCTTCGTCATCCGGCGCCACGAATACGGACGCCATATAACCCGAAATAATGCCGAAAAAGCTCACGCCACAGACGATGACCATGGAGCCGACGATGTGCCCTGCGGTAGTGACGGGGTAATGATCGCCATAACCCACGGTGGAAATAGTGACCATGGCCCACCAGATGGCCTGTTCTGCGGTAAGTATGTTGGAACCGTCGGCAGGGGACTCCACCAATAAGATAGCCACAGAGGACAGGGTCAGAATGGTAACCAGTGCTACCAGGAGACTGGCGAGGGTTGCCTGGCGTCTTTGCCTGAGTACCTGAGCCAAAAGGGAGCGGCTCATGCGAACGAGACGGATAACCCGCAGAATTTGAAACAGACGGGCGAACCTGAGGGTTTCGATGGCCGGGATGCTGGCGACAAAGTCAATCCAGTGATCCCGAATGAAGTGCCATTTATTGGTGGCGTTGAAAAGCCCGATAAAAAAGTGCACCAGGAAGATGGAGCAAATGCCGGTATCGATAAAAAACAGCAGTCGATAGGTTTCAGCATCGAGACGGCCAAAGGTCATTACCAGAACCACAATAACCGCGAGCAATGATAACAACATCATCGCCAGCTCTATCGGCTGTGGGCTTTTTATGCGCTTTACGTGCACCTTTGTATCTTCTGGCATCTGACTCCCCCAAGTCCTGGATTTGGCTGTCACTCAGTCTTCAGAAACGAAATTGACCAAGTCTTCCAGTACCCGCTTTTTAATTTCAAGCTGACTCTCTGCACTCAATCCATATTTTTCGGCCAGGCGGACATAGTCGTCAGGGCTCAGTGACACAGTGAGCCGGGGGCGGGTTGGCCGCTTGGCCACCGGCAGGCCCAGGATGGAGCGAATTTGATCCGATGGGCTGCGATTGGCATCCAGTGCGGCCTTGCGGATCTGGTACTGAAATTTTTCATCCAAATCGAAGGCAACCTGAGTCGCCTTGGCGGCCTTTTGATTTTGCAGCCAGGTTTCCGGCAGCGGGTGTTTCGTCTTGGTCATGATGGGGTTCCTGGCCAGTACTCTCGAATAATTCCAAGGGGCTTTGTCAGGCCGACGAGCACGTCTGTCTCTCCACCTTCGTACACTTCGACTTCCACCGAATAGGTTTCGCTCGAATCTTCCAGCAGATAGCGCTCAAAGGGTTCACCGGTGGCGCCATTGGCATCCTGAGGCGGTTTGAGGCCTCGGTAGTCTTCACGATGGAAATAGCCGAACTGGGCGAAAACCACTTCATAGTATTGATTTGCAACCCATTGTTCAAGATGAGATGGGATATGCTGCGTCGAGAGACTCGCCTTGCAATCTTCTTCAAAAATGTCGCTGAAGGCATCCAGATCAAACAGGGTTTCGACGTCGCTGCGCTGAATTTTCAGGCTGAAGCACAGCGCTGGCTCATCGTCGTCCACCAGCCCCATATAGAGGGTATCGCCACTGGCTCCCTTAAGCTGCCATTCGGTTTCCTGACTGCGCTCAAACTCATAGGTGTTGACCGCAATCACTTCCAATGCCTGGCCGCGCAGTTGCTGCGGCAACCCAAAGTCATTATCCAGGCTGATAATATCGCCTTTTTTCAGCTCTTTTGGGTGCTTGATGACTCTGGGGGGAACGGACTTGTCACCGAAGAGGCTTTTAAAAAAACTCATGTCAGAGCTCCGTGCGCGGATGAAGTGTAAAACGGTTGGTACGGAACAAACACAAACACCCGGCGCCGTTTGGCCCGGGTGTTTGATGTACCGGAGCGATTAACCTTTACGGGCCTTGAGCCTTTCAAGCACGGCATTGGCATCGCTCTTCTGTTCGCCGATACCGGCCTCCGCCAGTTTGGCAGCCAGTGACTTGTCACTGTTTTCACTTTCGAGAGTTTCGGCGGCCTTCATTCGGTCATCAAACTGCTGCTGACGGGCCTTGATACGCTCCAGTGATTCTTTGGCATTCAGCAACTTGGAGTTGCTGGAAGCAAAAGAGTCTGTAATGGAGGCGGTGGCCTTTTGCACGCTTTCGGTGGTTTTCACCATCGACAGCTGACGTTGATAATCGGCTAGCTGACGCTCGGTTTTCTTCACCAATTCTTTCAGCTTGGCGGCGTTATTGGAGAAGGCTTCGTTGGCGGATTGTTGCTCGGCCAGTTCCTGTTCCAACTGGGCAATCTTTTCGGCCACTTCCAGAGCGAGTGCCTCATTGCCTTTTTCCAGCGCCTGGGTTGCGTAGCCTTCATGCTCACCAATGGTGCGTTTCAAGCGGTCCACTTCACGGGCGGCAGCCATTTCTTTGGCCATAACGTCTGTCAGGTCACGCTTGGCTTTGGTCAGGTGTTTTTCGGCGTCACGGATTTCCTGCTCGAAAATGCGTGTGGCATTGGCGTCGACAATGCTTTGGCCTACTTCGTTGGCGCCACCGCGAAAGGCGGTCAGGATCTTGTTGAGAATGCCCATAATGCAGCTCCTTAGTTCAGGTAATCGGCCATTTCGGCAATAACTTCGAGACAGTTGTCGGACAGGACACTCAGTTCCTGCTCGATTTCGGCCATGCTGGATTTGAGTGACAGAGCGCCATACACCACATATTTGTCGTCAATTTTGGCAAAGGCCGACAGTGGCATGGGAATGTTCAGCTCCAGCATGGTTTCAAACATCTCGGCGCGGGTTTCGGTTTTGACTTCGTCTTCACCCCACAGGTAGCTGATACAGAGCACCTGATTATCGGTAACCGACACAAAAATCGGGATCTCCTCCCGGCCTACGATATTGACCTGCAGTACCTCCACATCACCTTCGATGGGATAACAATCAAACCTGAAACCGGTCTGGCTGTTGTCACCCAGTCCATTAAGATGATTGGCGATAGCGTGGATATTCATAGTTGTCCTCTCTGACATAATATGTCTGTGGTTCAAGATAACATCGGGACATAATATGTCAAGCGTTATCTTGGTCGTTTTTTCGCCCCGTGTGTAGCCTGTTTTAAGACGTGAGCTGTTTTGATGGCCTTCCCTGTTAAAACAAATTGATACCGCTCTCTTCCTGCCAGGCTTCCTGATGATATTGGTAGATCACCTGTGAGCCGAATCGGTTGATGTCCACCGCCAGAGCCCGCTCTTCAAATCCAGGTGGAAAAGCAAAAGAGGCACTTATCATCTCTTTGCTGAGCCAGGGATGGGGCATGGGCTCTGCCGCCATCACCTTGTCTTTGGCCGAGCCCGACAGGGTGCCGAGCGTCCAGCCCCACTCACCGAAGCTGGGTACGTTTTGGTGGTAGCGGGCAATGTTGAATCCAGCCGACTCAAGGGTGTTGCCCACACTCAGGAAGGCTCGGGTGGCATGCCAGGGGGAGGTAGATTGAATCGCAATGGCGCCATCGTGGCTCAGCAGCTCTTTTAGTTTGCGGTAAAAGAGATCCGAATAGAGTTTGGAGAGATCCGGATGACTTGGGTCCGGCAAGTCAACAATCACCACATCAAAGTGGCGGCCCGCCTCGATAAGCCTGTCTACGCCATTAAAGGCATCATCAAACACCAGCGTGAGTCTCGGGTCCTGCAGTGCCCCGACATTCTGCGTCAGCAGTGCGTTGGACAAGCGCGGTGGCATATCCTCAGCCGGTGACTGAAACAGGCGAACCAGCTGTTCATCCAGGTCCATCAACACCACTTCGTCTGGTTGCCATCTGAGCACATCCCGGGCGGCCATGCCGTCACCGCCACCGATAATGAGTACTCTGTCGTGTCTGGTTGCTGCCATCATTGCCGGCCACACCAGAAAGCCGTGATATATGGCCTCATCCTGAGTGGAAAACTGCAATCGGCCATTCAGATACAGGGAATACACAGGGGGCGCCTTGCCCCTGAGCCGCTCGGTGAATACCAGTTGCTGAAAACGGGTTGCCGGCGAGTAAATTACCCGGTCTTTGTAGAGCAGATTATTAAAATCCTGCTCCAGTGCCGGGCCTTTAAGTGCCAACAGCAGAAGGGCAAAGGATGCCAGAATATGCCCAAGCAGCAGCCAGGTAAAGCCCGTCAGACGCGTTCTGAAACGCAGAATAAACGCCAAACCTGCCAAGAGATTCACACTGGCCGTCAGGGCGGCGGCAAGCTGAATATCCATCGCCAGCATCAGACCCACCCAGATAGCGGCCCCAACCCCTGCACCCAGATAATCGGCACCGTAAATGGTGCCGGCATTGTGCAGCAGATGCTCATCGGACAGTGCCTGGCGAACTCTGGCAATAAGTGGGATCTCCATGCCGATTAACAGCCCAAGTAAGGTGCCCACCAGATAGGGCAGATACTGCATCAGCTGTTGTATCTGCCCCAGAAATCCGCCGGTTGGCAAAAGGTCCGGCGGCAAACCAAAGGTGTCAGCCAGCACCTGGGGCAATCTCTGGGTGAGACCGATGGCGGCGGCGCAAAACAGTACGCTGGAGGCACCAAGCAGGGCCACCGTCAGTTCCAGCAAGGCAAAACCGACAAAGGGATTGCGAATCGCCCGGGCAGCAAAGGCACCTGCACCCATGGCTACAATCATCAGGCCAATCATGGTGTAAATGGCGGCTTCCATGGCGCCGAGGATCCGCCCGGCATAATGGCTCAGCAGATACTCGTAAATAAGGCCGCACCCGGCCAAAAGCGCCATGATCCCCAATAGCAGCGCATCATCCAGGCGGCCGAGGTGTTTGGCCGGGGTCAACGGCTGAGGCAGGTCCTGTGCCAGCGCCATGGCTTAGGCCATCAGTCCGGTGAGAATAAGCGCAATCGCAATACTGATGGCGACCTCTACTGACGCGAGGCCCACATTATGTTGGCGCTCGATTTCATCGGCGAGGTTTATACGGGCCAGCACCAGCAGTTTCACCAGCTTTAGTAGCAAAGAGAGCGCCAGCAGCATCACCAGTGAGAAACACAGCCAGCCGAGGAGGTTGGTTACATAGGCCGTTGGCGAAAACAGAATAAAGTGGCTCGCGGCATTGAAGGTTAATGCCATGGCCAGCATATGTCCTGCGTGGCGAATGGCGAGGGCGGTATGGCCCTTGGCCAGGGCCTCCTGCATGCAGGCACCCTGATTACGTGCGCTGTAGCGGTTTTCACGAAGCCGTGTCAGCAGCACCAGCATCAACTGCGACACCACAAAAGCCGTACCGATGGCGATAAAGGTATTAATAGTTAAGTCTTCAACCCACAGTAGACTGGCGCGAATGATAATGGCAGTGGCCACGGCTGCGGCTGCGTCCACCAGTGCTACCGACAAATTACCTTTGAGGATCTGGCTGTTTTTGTCGATGTTGTTGAGGGCGATTTTGTCGTGCATGACCCGGCCGACTTTAATCAGCAGCATACCAAATACACCATAGGCGCCCATGCCGATGGCTTCTGTGAGGTAGTCAGGGGCAGCAGCACCAGTGATAGCGCCTGTGAGGACAACGCCTAGTGCCAGCACGGCGCCGGCAGTGCTGATCCCGAAGGCGGCATTATCTTTCTCAGCCAATTCATGGCTGCTGTTGACCTTGACGCTCCACCCCTGCAGATAACGCATGGCAGTCAGCAGCGAGACGGCGATGGTGAGGTCGATGGCCAGGATCAGCAACAGTTCTTGTGTCAGGCCATAGTCTTGTAACAGTGTCATCATCAGATCCTTAATTTCTGGGCTCACTTGCCACGTCGGGTGCTGCGGCTGGTGCGGTTTTTGGCATCGCGAAAACTGCTGTCCTTGGCATAGTTGGAGCGGAATTTCTGTTTTTCGGTACGGGCCTTGGCGGCCTGGGCCACGCTGGGGGCCTGTTGGCTTTGGCGTGATAGCCCACTGGCACCGCTGCGGGTTTTGGCGTACGGGCTGTCAAATCGCTTCCCCTGGCTATCAAAGCGCTTTTTCGCCTGGGTAAAGACCTGCTGCTGGCGTGCCAAATCCCTTGGAGAGCTGTAGCGGTAGCGCCCCACATCGTTGTAATAGCTGTAGTGACGACCGCCTGACCAGGTATCGTAATAAACTGGCCGGTGGAACAGGTTGGAGAACATGGCATACATGCCATACCAGGCCCAGAACGAGGTGCCATCGCTACCGGTTTGCCACTGGCCGTATGTGGGGTTGCCGACGAGCTGACTACCCGGCCCGAAGTCTTCGCCATTGGCGGCAAGCTCGGCTTCGCGGCTGATGGCATTCATGCGGGGCAGGGTGCCTTTCGACATGTCGGCCAGCGCATTCAGGGGATCTGACAGCATGTCGTTATACAGAATAGGGTCGGCCGCCTGATAGAGATTTTCCAGCTCCGCAAGGCGCATGTCTTCATCGACAAAGTTGACCGGAGCAAGCGCGTCACTGCGGCGTCTGACCAGGCTCTGATACAGAGGGCCCCGGGCGGCATCCTGGGACAGGGCGTCAATGATGGGAGATAAAGATGCATCCTGAGACTTGAGTCGCTCGGCATACTGGGCAATCAGGGTCGCATTGCGGATTTCCCCCTTATCCAGCATACCTCCAAGCGTATTGATACGGCTCTCAGTGAGCGTGAGGTATTTGTCAATTTCTTTAGCCTGCTGGGCTGCGCCATCGTCGCCACAGCCTGCCAGGCCAAGCATCAGCATCACAGCTCCCAGCGGGAGAAAGATGCGTTTTAGCCATCCTGCCATTTTCACTCCGTTAATCCCTGCACCGCTGGGGAAAGTCCTGGGCAGTGCATTAAAAAATTCAGGGAATATTATCGGGTTAACCCATAGGTCATCCCCAGAGGTTTATAGTAACCTTATCCGGGTATCGGCGTCTTGCCCCCGGTATGCGGGAATGCAGACCCACTACCTATATCATTCTCGACATAATATGTCGATACTCGGTTGTCAGGGAACACTATGTCGCAGCAACATCAGGCAGAAATACCGAAAGAAATCAAAGAAAAAGGCAGCCTGTGGCTGGCCTCGCTGGAGGCGCATCATCCTGAGTCTCTGACCGGGCTCGACACGGTTCAGCGCCGGGAGCTTGAGCAGGTTGCCGGGCTGAGCGATTTTATCGCCAGAGAGCTGTCGCGTCATCCCGAGCGTATTGCCCGGCTCTTTGATGGTCTGCTGGACAAGGTTGACAGAAGTGCATTTGACCGGGAGCTGCACCAGGCGCTGGCGTCTGTCACGTCCGAAGATGAGGCCAAGGCGGTACTGAGACGTTACCGCAACTTTCAAATGGCGCGTCTGGCCTGGCGCGACTTTACCGGTAAGGCGCCCCTTGGTGAGTCGCTACTGGATATTTCCTCCCTTGCTGAAGCCCTGATTATTACTGGCCGGGATTGGCTCTACCGGGAAATGTGCCAGAGCCTGGGCACACCCATGGACGCCGATGGTCGTCCTCAACCCCTGATGATTTTGGGGATGGGGAAGCTGGGCGGCCGTGAGCTGAATTTCTCCTCTGACATCGACCTGATTTTTACCTTCCCCGAGCATGGTGAAACCCAGGGTGGGCGCAAATCGCTGGATAACCAGCAGTTCTTTATCCGCATGGGACAGCGACTGGTTAACCTTCTGTCTCAGGTCACGGTCGATGGTTTTGTGTTCCGGGTGGATATGCGACTGCGCCCCTACGGCGAGAGCGGCCCTTTGGTGGTGAGTTTCAGTGCACTGGAAGACTATTATCAGGAGCAGGGCCGTGACTGGGAACGCTATGCCATGGTTAAGGCCCGGGCGCTGGGCCCCTGGAGCGGCTACAGTGATGAGCTGCACAGCTTGCTGCGTCCCT
The DNA here is from genome assembly GCF_000015245.1 of Shewanella amazonensis SB2B. Taxonomy (NCBI): domain Bacteria; kingdom Pseudomonadati; phylum Pseudomonadota; class Gammaproteobacteria; order Alteromonadales; family Shewanellaceae; genus Shewanella; species Shewanella amazonensis. The sequence goes on along the minus strand of NC_008700.1, from coordinate 3,189,167 downwards.
TTGTTTACCGGCGTTACATCGATTTTTCGGCCATTGAATCGCTGCGCCGCATGAAGCAGCTTATTGCCCAGGAAGTGAGACGCCGCCACCTGACCGACAACATCAAGTTGGGGGCCGGCGGCATCCGTGAAGTCGAGTTCGTGGTGCAAAGCTTTCAGCTTATCCGGGGCGGGCGTGAACCCAGCCTGCGTACCCAGAGTCTCTTTGGTGCCATCGATACCCTGTACAGTCTGGGCCAACTGGAATACCTGGCAGTAGATGAGCTGAAAAACGCCTATGTGTTGCTCAGAAGGGCGGAAAACCTGCTGCAGGCCATCGACGACAAACAAACCCAAACCTTGCCGGATAATTCGCTGGACTGGCAGCGATTGTGCTGCGCCCTGGAAATGGCCAATGAATTTGACCTGCGCGCCCATATCGAAGCGGCCATGGCCAAAATTCACCGACACTTTCGCGCCACAGTGGGCGGCGAAGAAGCTGAGGACAATCACGAGCATTGGACCTGGCAGTTCTGGAATGTGCAGGAAGAAGACCATGCCGAGGCGTTGCTGCAAGATCAGCATATCGACGATCCGGCCCTCTGGCCTTTGCTTAAGGGCTGGCGTGAAACCATGTCGCGGCGGCCCATTGGCCCAAGAGGTCGGGAAACCCTCGACCGCCTGATGCCAAAGCTGCTGGGGGAACTGGTGTCCATGCCCATACCGTCGGCGGCCTTTGCGCCGGTCTTCAATGTGGTTGAGCAGGTACTGACCCGCACCACCTATCTGGAGCTCTTATGTGAAAATCCGGGCGCCAGAGCCCAGTTGGTCAGCCTCTGCTGCGCCAGTCCCTGGATTGCCGATCAGCTGGCCAAGTTTCCCATGCTGCTGGATGAACTCATCGATCCTGCCGCCCTCTATGACATCACCTCCCTCGACGACTATGGCAGTGAGCTGCGTCAGTATCTTTTGCGGGTGCCAGAAGATGACATGGAGCAGCAAATGGAGGCCCTGCGTCAGTTCAAGCTGACCCAGCAACTAAAGATTGCCGCCGCTGACGTTACCGGGGTTCTACCCATTATGCAGGTCAGCGACCATCTGACGTTTCTCGCCGAAGCCATTATCGAGCAAGTGGTGCATCAGGCATGGGGACAGGTTGCATCCCGTCATGGGGTTCCGGCGCACCTCGAGTCCGGCCAGATGGGCTTTGCGGTGATTGCCTACGGCAAACTTGGCGGTATCGAGCTGGGTTATGGGTCCGATCTGGATTTGGTGTTTTTGCACAATTATCAGGGCTCAGGGCTCACCACCGGCGAGCGGCAAATCGAAACCAGCCATTTTTATCTCAAACTCGCTCAGCGCATTTTGCACCTCTTCTCCACCCGCACCACCTCCGGGGAACTCTATGAGGTGGATATGCGGCTGCGCCCCTCCGGGGCATCGGGCTTGCTGGTGAGCGAGATTGAACGCTTTGGCGAATATCAGCAGCAGGAAGCCTGGACCTGGGAGCATCAGGCGCTGGTGCGGTCGCGCTTTGTGTTTGGTGACAATCAGTTGGCGGCCCGCTTCAGCGAAATTCGTGCCGAGGTGCTTGGTAAGGTACGCGATCCCGCCGTACTCAAGGGCGAGGTCAAAGCCATGCGTACCAAGATGCGTGAGCATCTGCTGAAAGTGGACGAGGGGATGTTCGATTTGAAGCAAAGCCCCGGTGGCATCGCGGATATTGAGTTTATTGCCCAGTATCTGGTGTTGGCGGGCAGCGCCGAGTTTGAGGATCTAACCGTGTGGTCTGATAACGTGCGGATTTTCCAGACGGCTGCTGAACTCGACATACTGCCCTTGCCTGTAGCGCAGCAGCTGATTGCCGCTTACTGCACCTTGCGGGATGAAAACCACAGGCTGACCCTGCAACGTGAGGCTGGGCAGTTGCCGGCAATCGCCGTTGCCGAGCACAGTGAGCGGGTGTGTGCTATTTATGCCGATGTGTTGGGGCACGACACTGACGAGCCGCCGCTGGAGAGCCGGTCGCAATAAGCGCCTATTTCATCCGCCAGCCACTGCAGTTCAGCCCCGGGAGAACTGGCAAGATGCAGCGCCAGCTCCATAGCGGTTGCCCGTGGCAGCGCTGTTATCTCTCTATGCTCCCTGGCCCTGATAAAGCGGCTGGGTAACAAACTGACACCCATCCCGGCGGCCACGGCGCACAGCACGCCCTCGAGGGAATTGCTGCTATATACCAGTCGCCAGGGGATCCCGGCTTCGTCCAGCAGCTGAGCCATTTCGTTGCGATACAGGCCCCCTGCCGGAAAAGCAATCAGGGGCACTGGCTCTCCCGCTTTCACAGCTTGCCAGTCGGCGGCGGCAAGCCAGCTCAGCGCCTCTGGCCAGCAGGCTTTGGCCGGGTGCTCTCCCTGACGCTGTTTAATGAGTGCCAATTCCACCACACCTTCCTGAAATGCCTGATAAAGCGGTTTACTGAGGCCCGATTGCACCTCGAGCTTTACGCTGGGAAAGCGTGTGATGAGCTTTTTCAGGATGGGCATCAGGGCGGTTCCGGCAAAATCTTCTGCCACAGCGAGCCTCAGTAGGGGCGGCTGTGCGGGCGTCATGCCGGCCTCGGCCATCAGGGCCAAAATTTGCCGTGCATAACCCAAAAGCCTTTCTCCGTCTGCGGTTGGCATGGCATAGCGCCCCTTACGGCTAAGTAGCTCGCAGCCCAATTGCTGCTCGAGCCGCTTTAGCTGCTGGCTGACCGTGGATTGGGTTAAGTGGGTAGCGGCAGCGGCCCGGGTAAAGCTGCCGCTGTCGGCCACCGCAACGAAGGCCCGCAGCAGCACGGGATCCAGCAAGGCCTGTTGGGGGAATACCTGCTCAGTGCCGAGGGAAGGGGATGACATAGTTATATTCCAGTGGGAAATCCACTGATGATTATTTCGTTATTTAATTTCTAAATCAAATTGCCGCATCCTAGACTGGGGGCACAATAACAAGACTCACAAAGGATCCCTGATAATGCCCAGACTCAACCCCCTCGCTCGCACCCTCTGTCTGTCCTTCAGTATCGCTCTGGCGTTGGGGCTTACCGCTCACGCCCATGCCCAAAGCCTGAAATTGACCAACTTTCAGTTGGTGGACGTGGAGCAAGGTCGCTTGGTGCAGGGTAAACAGCTGCTGATTGAAGACGGCCGAATTGTGCGTGTTGCGCAGGCGAATGAGCCGCTTGGCGCTGACCACACACAAGATCTGGGCGGCCAGTATCTGTTGCCATCCTTGTGGGACATGCATGTGCACTTTGAGGGGCGTGAGCTGGTGGAAGATAACGCACTGCTGCTTCCCCTTTACCTGGCCTATGGCATTACGGCGGTGCGTGAAGCCGCAAGCGACCTTGCGCCGGAAGTGATGGTGTGGCGTCAGCAAATTGCCGATGGTGAACGCCTTGGTCCGCGTATCTTCTCGGCGGGACAAAAATTTGAGGGCATAGACTCGCTGTGGAGCGGTGACATGGAAGTCGGTGATGAGGCTGCCATGGGACGCGGCATGGAGAAGCTGACTGCCATGAAGGTGGATTTCATCAAGATAACCGAAAACACCATGGCTCCGGCGCTGTATCTTAAAACCGTGGCCGAAGCTCACAGACGTGGGTTTCGGGTATCCAGCCACATTCCCTATGGGGTAAGCGTGGCCGATGCCGCCCGTGCGGGGTTGTCGAGTATTGAGCATGTCTCCTATGTGCTGCGTTTGGGACACGCAGATGAGGCGGTCATCTCAGCGTCCGTGAGAGATGGCAGTGTGCCAGCCAAAGAAGCCGCCGCCCGCTACCGGCAAGGTTTCCAGCAGCAAGTGGCTACTGAGGGATATAAGATGCTGGCGACTGAGGGGGTAGCCGTCACGCCCACCCTGATTGGTGGCTATCAGCTGGCGCATCTTGACACCAACAATCACAGTCAGGATGCATTTTTGCGTTATCTCACCACGGCCTTTACCGACAAATACCGCTGGCGCATAGAGCGCATGGGCGAGCAGACCGCCGAGCAGTGGCAAGCCCGTAAGCAGCGCTATGAGGCGGAGGCAAGTCAGCTGCGTCACCTGGAAGCCGCCGGGGTCATGTTGCTCGCAGGCAGTGACTCTGCCGCGCTCAATACCTATGTGTACCCTGCCGAAGGGCTGCATACCGAATTGCAGTTGTGGCAAAAGGCGGGACTGAGCCCGGCGAGAATTTTGCGCGCAGCCACCCTCGATGGCGCCAAATTTATGGGGCTGGATAAGGACTACGGCAGTATCGCCGAGGGTAAGCGGGCGGATTTGTTGGTGCTAAAAGCCAATCCGCTGGTGGATATCAGCGCAACATTGAAAATACACAGCCTGGTGCAGGGCGGGGAATATCATAACGAAGCTGAGCTGGCGCGCTGGAAAGACAATGCCGCTGCGGCGGTGCAAATCCTTAATACCGGCCGCAAGGATATCTAGCCCGGCCAATCTGCCCGGAGCATTTGCTGCAGCCGGCTTTGGGTGCGGCGAAACTCAAATCCCAGTGCCCCCTGGCAATAAAGCTCCTCCAGGGGGACCAGGGTATGTAAATACAGCAGCTTGCCCTGATCGTAAAACTCATCCACCAAGGCAATAAAGCGTCGCGCCGCATCATCCTGTGGGGCATAACTTAAGATGCGCTCACCAGTGGCGGTGGCGTCAACGCCATCTTCGGTGCCCCGGGCACGGATCCAGCCCCGGGGTTCGCCGCCAAGCCTTGGCACGTCACTGAGTACCAATGTCTCCAATTGCTCAGCCAACGCCATATAATCCAGTTGCGAGCGGGGGCCATTACACAGGTCTTCAAAGCTGAACCAGCTGATACCCGAAGCGGTGCGTCTGGCATGAATAGGGCGCCCCAGTACCTGTATCTCGAGATTGCTGTGTGCATCAGAGTCGAAGAGGGCGTCGAAATCGGCTTCGCCACCACACTGCCAGCGCGGCATCCCGGGGGCTTTTGTGTCGGCCTTGAGGCGATGGTCCACACTGCCGTTTAAATGAATGGACTCCAACTGTTGCTGCAAGAGTGCGATGGCAGGCAGAAACCTGTCCCGCTGCAGGCCGTTTTCATACAGCCTGTGGATTGGGGTGTTGGAGGTGGCAACCAGCATAACGCCTTCATCAAACAGGGCTTCGCACAGCCGACCCAAAATAATGGCATCACCAATGTCCGAGACAAAAAACTCATCGAAACAAAGAACGCGGCAGTCCTTTGCCAGCTGCCGCGCCAGATGTCTCAGTGGATCCCGTATGCCGGTGAGTTGATTTAATTGCCGGTGAATGCGGGCCATAAAGTGATGGAAGTGCAGCCGCAGATTGGGGACATCCCCGAGGGAAGCATGGAAGAGATCCATTAATAAGGTCTTGCCCCGGCCCACATCCCCCCAGAGGTAAAGCCCTTTGGTTTCAGCTTGCCGTTGAAGGGACTCAAATCTCAGTTCCAAGGCTGCCAGAGCCGCCAGCTGCGCCGGGTCTTGGTGCAGGCGAGAGGTTTGACAGAGACGGTAGTAACGGTCGCTGGGCGATGAAAAATCGGAGGGTTGGCAAGTGTCTGGCATACAGCAAGGTCGGGGAAGCACAAAGAATGGCAGTATATCAGCCCTGTTGCCGCCCTGTCGCAGTCCTTGGCGTTCAGGTGTGGATAACCTATGCTGGGCCCCTCTCGCCTGCCTGAACCGACAAATTGGATAAGGGAATCAAGATGACAAGTACAAGACCCCCTGTGGGCCTGGGGGATGAACGCTATCAATTGGGGGTGTGTATCGCCAATCGCCCACCCTTTATGGGGCTTGGCGAGCTCGCCAGCTGCCGCGCGTTGGTGAGCGGCGAAATCAAAGCCATAGGTGATGCCTGCGGTAATGGCTGGCGCAAGGTATTTAACGTATATGCCAAGTTAATCTGGGCCATGGCGGCCGATGAGGTGATTAAAAAGGCGCTGCCGGCGGTAGCGGCCGTGAGTCAATTTGACAGTTGGCAGGCATATCGTGATGCACTTCTGCTGCAACCTGACTGTGGCACGGCGCTGCTGTTTTCATCGCCACTTGAGGCGCGCCCAGGCCCGCTGTATCTGGTGATGGGTAAAGGTTACGGCACTGCCTTCAGTGATGTTGAAAGCGGGGGATTGCAACTGGAGTGGCTCAGCGAGCGATTTGCCATCGACCGTCATCGTCGCCTAATTGTCTGTCCTTATTTCGATTATCGCCAATTAAGTAATCAGCGTATCGATGAACTGGTGGTGTTGACCCGCAGTCTGTGTGAGTAATGCGTATGGCTGCGCTAAATATTGAAGCTTATATGTGTCAATATTGCTGCTCAGTTTGATAGCGTTACTGAACGGGCTGCAACGCAGTGAAGGGAGAGATGATGATAAAACCTCAATATGGGGCGGGTATGTTATTGGCTGCCCTGTGCTTGGGAGGCTGCGAGAATGTTCACTGGGTTGAACCCACACCTGCCAAAGAAGTAAATCAACCTCAGCTCCCTGAGCAGGACGGCATGGTGAAAGACAATGACCGTATTCTCGACGATGCCCGCCGTGACGGCAGGCTGAACCAATAATCCCTGTTTTCCGGGGCAGCGGATTATTCGGCCAATGAATGCTGCCTCAATACCTGTCGGGGGCTGCGGTGCTTGCTGCCCGCGTGGTGGATTTTTTGCATCCTTACCCTGTGACCTTGTATCCAGTGCCAGGTGAACAGTCCCACCAGAGATAATCCCAGCACTGAGTGTGCAAGGCTTGCTGCCAACTGCGCCGATTCTGCGCTCAGATAGTAAAGTCCAACGCCTGTCAGCATCAGAAGTACTATGGAAAATGCCATAAAAATCCCGCTGAAACGGTTTTCCTTTTTACGCCAGCCGGCGCGCATATGAACTTGCCACAGTGCACCGAGCAGCATCAGCAGCACGGCAGCGCTGAGGGCATGCGTGCTCACCAGAGGCAAGCGCCACTGACCATTGAGTGCCATGGGTAGTTCCCATTCCAGTTTAAACTCCAACACCCAGGGATACATGGCAAGCCCGGTGGCGGCGCAAAGCGTCATCGACAGCATAAGCAGGTAAAAAAACCAGCCAGGATATCCGTTTAAACGTTTCATCAGTCTCTTATCTCAGGGCTGGGTGTCAGAGTTCGGTGTCAGGGGGTGAGGCCAGGGACGGAAGACGTCCGCCGAGGCGAGTCACCATCTCCGGACCGGCAAATGCCAAAACCTTAGTAAGCGCATCGGCGCGCCAGGCAAAAGGGGCTATGACAGATAGCAGGGACTCGGTCTGCGGGGAATTATCCGGGTAACCATCCTGGCTTATGATAAGCGATGAGAAGCGCGCATCCGGCTCTCCACCGAGCCTTGAGCTTGCCAGTGCGGCATTCTTAAGCCACAGGGTGTCGGTAAAGCCCTGGCTGTTTCTCAGCTGCACCTTGATGGGGTGGTTGCCGAACACTTTAAGATCGCCCCCGGCATTGACCGAGCCTGAGCGCACTCCAAAGCGTTTAAGGCAGCTTACTGCCATGTCAACCGCGTAGCCCTTGGCAATGCCATCCAGGGTTAGCAGCACCGGCCGTTTAAGCCTTGCCCGGGTGCCGTTTATCTCAATGTCTTCCCAGCTGCCACAGGGTAAAAAATCACTCAGTGTATGGCGTGGCAGGGCACTGGCATTGACCAGAGCACCACCCAGGGTCACATTGAAGCGGTTATCGCTCAACTTGCCCAGCACCCTGGCGAGCCTGAGTATCCTGGCCCCATGTTTGCCCATCTCGGTCCATTGCATCGGACGGGCGTTGAGGGCCGAAAGTGTACTCATCGGCCGATGAAACGACAGGCTCGTGTCTATCTCGCCCATTAGCCGAAAGGCGGCAGTCATGGCCTCTTGGGCATCGGCATGGCCGGGGTCTGTTACCCTGATGTCGGTCAGGGTGCCCAGCATGGGTTTGGCGCGGCGCAACACTCAGGACTCACGGGCCAGAAAAAGCTCGTGGATGGTCAGCAGCCTTTTAACTCCATCAAGCAAATTGCGGCAACTGAGGGTTGCGCCGCTGATATTGGGCACATCTTCGTCGAGTTTGAAGGGGTCTTTCAGGCTTTTACCTTTGAAGTTGGCGCGCCAGCTTTCGTCTCGTACTTCGCCGCCGTGGGTTTCGCGATAGCTCAGCACTTCTATGCCCAAGACTTCGCCGTCGGCGCTGATGGCGGCAGCGTAAGTGATATATTCATGCTTGCCTATGACGTCATCGACGATAAACCAGCCTTGTAACTGACCGTCTTTTTCTACCCGCCAAATGGGCTGGTGGTCCTGACGTTGTCTGGTGCCTGCATGGGACTTGATAGCGCTGCGTGCACCGCTGTCAAACAGAGTAGGGCGCTCGATAAAGCTGCTGGCGGAAGGAAACAGTAACTGCTGTGCCTGGGGGATACTTAAGTAATCTGCGGCCACGGCTGGCGCCGCAACAAAAGCCATGGGGATAAACCAGAGGCTGTTGGTTAACAGGGAGTCAGACATTGTGATTCTCCAAAAGGGGCGCCAACGGACGCCCCATTCTGCAATCAGAAGTTGTAGGCAATTTTAAAGCGCCATTCCTGCTCTGTTTTTTCAATCAGATGCAGGTCGGTATCCTGGCCGTCAAACTGCTCACCACCACCGGCAAGCTGCGGCAGCCATGTCAGGGTGGCCCACCAGTTGGCGCTGCCGTAATGCAGTGAAGGACCGGCGAACCATGACCAGCGCTCCTGACCTACTTCGGTTTCAAATTCGGTCTCGTAGAGTACTTCGGCGCTGACAAACCAGTTGGGGGCGAAGCGATAGCTCAGGCCGGTGCCGAATTTCAGCTCAATCTCCATTTCCGGATCGGTTGGCCAGTCAAAATCTTCCGGCAGGTTATCGATGGGAGCACGGTCGGCGTAGGTGGTTTCCACCGCCATATTACCAAGCCAAACCAGCTCACCTTCCATGAAGTACTTTTGAGTCTGGAGGCCCAGCTCCAGTGACAGTGTGTCTTTGTCGTAGCCCGAGTGCTTGTCAATCCAGTCGTAGTCCAATGACAGGCTGGCCTGTAAACCCAAATCGTCTTTGGCGGGGCTGAGGAACATGTAAGCCATTCCCAGTTCCGCGCCGGAGGCTTTGAAACCTATATCCTTGGCACCTGGCAGATAGCCGTCAACTGAAAGGCCATCGGTATCCAGCGACATGAATTTGGCCGATACCGATGAAGAAAACTTGTTGGAAACCCCGTATTCGTACTCGGTTTCGAAGTCGATGCCCTGATACGACCCCACGCTCTTTCCGTCACGTACTGTGACTTTTTGGTACAGCTCAGAGGCTCCTTCGGGCAGGGCTTCGGCGCCCTTGAGGTAACCGAAAAGATCTTCACCGGCGATGCTATGTTGACTCAGCGCTGCTGCACACAAGCTAAGTGCGCAAAGACCCAGACGTTTCTTGTTCATGTAAATTCCCATCTTGAAATGATTGATATCCGATCTGGCGGGCATTTTAGTGAAATGTAATGCATATGAAAATAGTTCGCATTAATTATTGTCATGGATTTGTGCGTATCTACAAGAAAAATAAGGTAAATAAAATTTAAGATTATTTTAATATTGCTGGGTGGGTGTGTTTATTGTTGGAGCCTGGCGTTGCGGGTCTACCAGGAGTTAAACCGCGCTCAATACATGATTGCTGCGTCACTGAGCTGAATAACTTGAGTTGGGGGCAACATGTACAGCAGCTCTTTACATGCTTTATCGCTGCCAATAAAAAAGCGCCGCTCAAGGGGCGCTTTATCAGACTGGCAGGTAGAAGTGTCGGGTGAGAGCTCAGCCAGTTTGTTTGCTGTTGTCCTGCACTTTTTTATCGTACAGCTCGAATGGAAACTGATTTCTCAACCTTTGCGCCAAATTATCCGCCACGTTGGCCGAAATGTGCAGGCGCACATCGCCGAGACGTTCTGCACGTATGGTACAGGTCAGCTTTTCTGCCTTGGCCAGATTTCGGCACTCGCGCTCAAATTTTTCCGGAATTTTACCCTTGTGACTGGTCATACGACCTTCTTTGAAATGCATTTCAAACAGCGAGAGACCTTTTTTACCACCAAAGATGAGTCGGTAGATGATGTAAACACCAACAGCGATAAAAAGCAGTTTCAACAGGTTAGCTAACATAAAAATTCCCCGGTGTTTTTTTGATAAAGATACGCTTTAACTTTTTATAAAAAAAGTGCACGAGGTCTCATTTGCAAACTTGAGATATGGTGTGCAAGGTTTATGATGCTAGACAGGAACTCCACTCACGTTAAGGATGACGCCATGCCCCTTACCAATGCTAAATCCTGGTCGCAGATGTGTGACAAGCAAGCCCGTCTGATAGAAAACATGCGTAGCCATTTTCCTGAGCGACACCAGCCATTGACCGAGCTTGGCCGCTATTGGCGTGAGCTGAAGCGTCAAATTGACTGTGGTGATGTGCCGCGCCCAAACCAGGTGAAATAAAAAAAACCGCCCTATTGGGCGGTTTTTGTTTGGGTGGGAAGGGAGAAAGACCTGGGATCAGAAGGCGTAACTTACGCTGGCAAGCACAGTGCCCTCGGTATTGAACAGATCGTCTGTAATCTGTACATCGTCATCCAGGTTGGTATCGAGCCACGCCAGGGACAGGCCAAAACCTGCTACTTCGGTAGACACCCCGATGGAGTAGTCGACAAAGGAGTCGCCGAAGCCAAAGTCTTCGTCTTCAATCGCATCACCGAAGTTGTTACCTATGTGCAGATCCAGACTCCAGTTTTCTGCAAACTCCCAGCTGTAGTTCAACTCCAGATAATGGTAGTCGTAGTCTGAACCACTGTAGTCATTGGTGTACCAGTAGGCGGCACGGAACCCGTGGAAATCAGCGCCTACGGTACCTTCGAAGTAATCGTAATCGCTGGTTTCACCAAAATAGTTGTAACGGTAGATAGTGACGTCGAACGACAGATCATCGCTGACTTCATGGTAGTAACCGGCATAGATGTCCAATTCAATATTGGTGTCATCGTCTTCACCGAAGTCTACGTTACTGGCCCAGGCGCCTACGAAGAAGCCTGAGTCGGTGGCGTAATCAATGCCTGCAGACACCTGGAAACCACTGTCGGTTTGCGATATGCCACGGAAGCGGTAATCGTTGGCCACCCCAACCTCACCGGTCAGTTCACCGGCGTTGGCCAAAGGGGACAGCAGCGCACCTGTCAGAAGGATCCCGGTCAGCTTAGCAAGCTTGTTTTTATTGAAATATTTATCCACGCTTGATTCTCCATTTTACTTTTGTTGACAGTGACGACGTCAATTCGCACGTTCACATTTATTGCCAAACATCAGCACTTGGCTGTGACCTCATGGCGGGTTTACCTGTTAGCTTTGCTCAAAAATCACATAGATCTTGCGGCAATGTTCAACCACCTCCCATGTGCCTGTAAAACCGGCGGGGATAACGAACTTGTCTCCAGCTTCCACGGTCAGGCTGTTACCTTCGCTATCGCAGATAATGCTGGACCCTTCGAGAATGTCACAAAATTCGTGTTCAGTATAGTTGACATTCCATTTGCCGCCAGCACTCTGCCAAACCCCGGCGTGAAACTGGCCACAGGGGCTGGAATAGTGGTTGGTTAACGATTGCAGCGGATTGCCCTTAAGGCGTTTTTCCTCGGGAAGAAAATACTGTTCTGTTTGGGCGTTTGATGCTGAAAATCGCTGTATATCAGATATTTTTGAAGTCATTCTTACTCCGGGTGGGGCACCTTGGTGCCCCGCATCTGCTTACTTCATCGTGGGCATTACAAACTCAGCAGCCAGCTGTTTTCCCTGTGGCCAGCGTGCGGTAATAGCCTTGCGCTTGGTATAAAAGCGTACGCCGTCCGGGCCGTGCATGTGCAGAGGACCGAACAGTGAGCGCTTCCAACCACCAAAGCTGTGGAAGGCCATTGGCACAGGAATAGGCACATTGACACCCACCATGCCCACCTGTACGTGATGACAGAAGTGGCGTGCGGCCTCACCACTTTGGGTGAAAATGGCGGTACCATTACCAAACTCGTGGTCGTTGATAAGCTGCAGGGCACTGTTGTAGTCGGGTACCCGCACTATGCTGAGCACAGGGCCAAAGATTTCTTCTTTATAAATGCTCATTTGCGGTGTGACGTGATCGAACAGACAGGCACCCAGGAAGTAACCATTTGCTTTGTCTTCCATCGAGAGTTCACGGCCATCAACCAGCAAGCTGGCGCCTTCACGGACCCCGGCTTCCACGTAGCTTGAGACCTTGTCCAGATGCTGGGCCGAAATCAGTGGGCCCATTTCCATGTCGGGGATCAGCCCGTTGCCTACCTTGAGCGCCGCAATCTTGGGCAGCAATTTTTCCACCAGAGCATCACCGGCGTCGCCCACGGCCAATACCACGGAAATTGCCATACAGCGCTCACCGGCCGAGCCATAGGCAGCCCCCATCAGCGCGTTGACCGCCTGATCCAGATCAGCATCCGGCATCAGCAGCATATGGTTTTTAGCACCGCCGAGGGCCTGTACCCGTTTGCCGTGGGCAGAAGCCGTGGCATAGATGTATTCGGCAATGGGGGTGGAGCCTACAAAGCTGACGGCCTGAATGTCTTTATGGGTCAGCAGGGTATCCACAGCTTCTTTATCGCCATTGACCACGTTGAACACGCCATCGGGCAAACCGGCTTCTTTGAGCAGCTCAGCAATGCGCATCACTGAGCTTGGGTCTTTTTCCGAAGGCTTCATAATAAAGGTGTTGCCGCAGGCGATGGCGATGGGGAACATCCACATGGGCACCATCACCGGGAAGTTAAAAGGCGCAATACCGGCTACCACGCCAAGAGGCTGATTTACCGCCCAGGCATCCACACCTGTGCCAACCTGCGCTGTGTGCTCTCCCTTAAGCAGATGAGGGATACCGCAGGCAAATTCCACCACCTCGAGACCACGGATAAGTTCGCCCTTGGCATCGTCCAGCACCTTTCCGTGCTCGCGGGTAATAAGCTGTGCCAGTTCGTCCATATTGGCTTCTACCAGCGCTTTGAATTTAAAAAGAATACGGGCGCGGTTTAGGGGCGTCATCTGAGACCAGCTCTCAAATGCGGCTTTGGCTACGGCGATGGCTTCGCCGACTTCCTGTGTGCTTGCCAGCGACACCTGGGCACGGGCCTCACCTGTTGCGGGTTCAAAAACAGTCTGGGTGCGGGCACTGGGGGCCGTGTGCTGGCCATTTACAAAATGAGTAATGCTTTGCATGGATATCTTTGGCTACCTGTTAATTCTGTGCTGACAAAGGGTCATCCAACGGCGCGAATGGCATCGCCGAGGGTGTTAACTATCTGGTCGATGTGCTGCTTTTCCACGATGAGTGGTGGAGACATGGCGATGATGTCGCCTGTCACCCGCACCAGGGTGCCGTTTCTGAAGCAGCGCTCGAACACCTTGTAACCCCGGCGTCCCGGGCCTTCATCATTGGGGGACAGTTGCACCCCGGCGACCAAACCTGTGTTGCGGATATCAATCACATTCGGCAGGTCTCTTAGACTGTGCACTGCATCTTCCCAGTAGCCTTCAAGCTCTTTGGTACGCTCAAACAGTTTTTCTTCCTGGTAAATATCCAGGGTGGCCAATGCCGCGGCTGCAGCCACCGGATGACCGGAATAGGTGTAGCCGTGGAAAAATTCAATCAGTTCTTCCGGGCCAGTCATGCAGGCATCGTGTACATCCTGGCTCACAAACACTGCGCCCATGGGAATGGCACCGTTGTTCAGCGCCTTGGCGGTGGTCATCAAATCGGGCACAACGCCCCAGCGCTGACTGGCAAAAGCGTCACCAACACGGCCAAAACCTGTGATGACTTCATCAAAAATCAGCAGGATGCCATGTTTCTTGGTAATGTCGCGCAGACGTTTTAGGTAACCCTGAGGCGGCAATATCACGCCAGCGGAGCCGGACATGGGCTCAACGATAACGGCGGCAATGTTTTCAGCGCCGTGGAGGGTAATGAGCTGCTCCAGCACTTCGGCTTTTTCGAGGCCATGGGCGGGAAATCCGCGGGAAAAGGCGTTGTTGGCGATATCCAGCGTGTGGGGCAGGTGGTCGACGCCCTGCAGCAGTTGCTGGCTGAAAGTGCGGCGGTTGTTACCGATGCCGCCCACGGAGATGCCACCGAAACCGACACCGTGATAGCCAAGTTCACGGCCAATAAAGCGGGTTCGGGTAGGTTGACCATTAGCCCTGTGGTAGGCCAACGCCATTTTCAGCGCCGTGTCGACAGATTCACTGCCTGAGTTGGTAAAGAAGATGCGATTCAGTCCCGCCGGTGCTATGTCGGCAAGGCGACTGGCCAGTTCGAATGCCAGTGGATGACCCATTTGAAATGATGGGGCGTAATCCAGTTCCCGAATTTGGTGGCTGACGGCTTCACTGATTTTCTTTCTGCCGTGGCCGGCGTTACAACACCAAAGGCCTGCGGTGGAATCGAGTACCGGATTGCCATCAACATCTTTGTAAAACATACCCTCTGCGCTGGCCAGCAATCGTGGGCTGGCTTTGAACTGGCGGTTCGCGGTGAACGGCATCCAGTAGTGCTCAAGGGACGGTGTGTCTTGTCCTGTAGTTGCGTTGAAGTCGACCATACATTATTTACCTTGATCCTATCGGTTGTTTGAGTTTTTAAGGTGGTTAATATTCGCTATGCTATGTCAGAAATAATGAACATGGAATACCTTTGTGCATTTATTTGTGGCAAAAAAGTGCAAATTGTAAAAAATATTGAAATGCTCATGGCCTGAGCGTAATCTGAGCCCAGTGTCCGTTTTCGGGACAGCGCACAGAACAGGGCGATGCCGACAAATCGATGTGATAAAGCCGCCTTATTGCAGCCTTGATTGAACCAGCAGCGGGTATGTCCTGACGTGCTGGGTATCGCAGGAACTGCAGGTGCTGACTCTTTGGCGCCTGCCAGGCCAGATCCCCGAAAACCTGAAATCAATAACCATAACAGTCACAGATACGGAGTCATCATGAGTACACCCCAAAGCCGCAGCGAATGGGAAGCAATGGCGCAGCGCCTTGAAATCAATGGTAGAGCCTTCATTAATGGCCACTATTGCGATGCCGTTGGCAAGGAAACCTTTGACTGCATCAGTCCTGTTGATGGCCGTTTACTGACTCAGGTGGCCAGCTGTCAGCAAGCCGATGCCGATATTGCCGTTGCCAATGCCCGTGCGGTGTTTGAGTCCGGAGTGTGGTCTTTGCAATCCCCGGTCAAGCGTAAAAAGGTGATGATCCGCTTTGCCGAATTGCTGGAAGCGCATGCCGACGAGCTGGCGTTGCTTGAAACCCTTGATATGGGTAAGCCCATCGCCCATTCCAAGGCGGTGGATGTGGCTGGTGCCGCCCGCGCCATTCGCTGGTCTGGAGAGGCAATCGACAAAATTTACGATGAACTGGCACCCACCCCGCACAACGAAATCGGCATGATCACCCGCGAGCCCGTGGGTGTGGTGGCTGCTATCGTGCCCTGGAACTTCCCCATGCTGATGGCCTGTTGGAAGCTGGGGCCAGCCCTTGCCACAGGTAACAGTGTGGTGCTCAAGCCATCTGAAAAATCCCCACTTACCGCCATTCGTATGGCGCAGCTTGCCAAAGAGGCAGGGCTGCCTGATGGCGTACTGAACGTGCTGCCGGGGTTTGGCCATACCGTGGGCCAGGCATTGGCACTGCATATGGATGTGGATACGCTCGTATTCACAGGTTCCACCAAGATTGCCAAGCAGCTGATGGTGTATGCCGGTCAGTCCAATATGAAACGGGTCTGGCTCGAAGCTGGTGGCAAGAGTCCCAATATCGTATTCAACGATGCACCTGATCTGAAAGCCGCCGCCGAAGCTGCCGCCTCAGCCATCGCCTTTAATCAGGGCGAGGTGTGCACCGCGGGGTCGCGTCTTTTGGTGGAATCGGGAGTCAAGGATGAGCTGATTAAGCTTATCGTTAAGGAAATGGAAGCCTGGCAGCCCGGTCATCCGCTGGACCCTGCCACCACCTGCGGCGCTGTGGTAGACAAACAGCAGCTGGATACCGTGCTTGGCTATATCAAAGCCGGTCACGATGAAGGGGCCAAACTCATGTGTGGTGGCAGCCAGGTGCTTGCCGAAACCGGCGGTGTATATGTTGCGCCTACCGTGTTCGATGGTGTCACCAATCAGATGAAAATCGCCCGAGAGGAGATTTTTGGCCCTGTGATGTCAGTGATCACCTTTGATGGTATGGACGAAGCCGTTGCTATTGCCAACGATACGATTTATGGCCTTGCCGCCGGTGTTTGGACCTCGGATATCAGCAAGGCCCATAAAACGGCCAAGGCACTTCGCAGCGGCATGGTATGGATTAATCACTACGATGGTGGCGATATGACAGCGCCCTTCGGTGGCTATAAGCAGTCCGGTAATGGCCGTGACAAGTCACTGCACGCCTTTGAGAAATACACTGAAGTGAAGGCGACCTGGATAGCGCTCTGAGTGTTACCCGAGTAAAAAAGAAACCCGCCAATTGGCGGGTTTCTTTTTGGTGTTATGCCCTTAAAAAATATCCATAAAGCGGTGATACAGCATGCCGGCTGCCAGCAGCGGTGAGCGCAGTGCAGGGCCTCCGGGGAAGGTCATGTGTTTCACCTTGGCAAATACATCAAAACGTTCTGCCTGGCCTGCTATCGCCTCAGCAAGCAGCTTTGCCATCATATGCGTCGCGTTGACGCCATGGCCCGAGTAAGCCTGAGCAAAGAAGATGTTGGGCGCGTCCGGCAGGCGCCCCAGCTGAGGTAAGCGGTTGGCACCGATCCCTATCATGCCGCCCCATTGATAATCGATGCGCACACCCTTGAGTTTGGGAAATACCCGTTCCAGATTGGGCCTGAGCGCAGCTTCTATATCGCTGGGATCTTTGCCTGAATAGGTGCACAGGCCACCAAAAAGCAAGCGCCCATCGGCGGAGAGATGAAAATAATCCAGTGCAATGCGCATGTCGGCAAAGGCCATATTTTGGGGGATGATTTCGCGCTGCAGTTCTGGGCTTAAGGGTTCGGTAGCCAAGAGATAGCTGCCTGCTGGCAATACCTTGCCCCCCACGTAAGGCTCGAGTTTGTGGCCTATGTAGGCGTTGCCTGCCAGCACCAGATAGCGACAGTTCACTTCACCTTTTTCCGTGATGACTCTGGGCTTGTCTCCCTTGATAATGTTGGTGGCGGCGCTGTATTCAAAAATCTGCACGCCGAGCTCCCGGGCAACTCTGGCTTCGCCCAAGGCCAAGTTCAATGGATGCAAATGGCCACTGCCCATGTCAACCAGGGCGCCCTGATAACAGTCAGAACCTATGACGTCGCATAAGTCTGCCTTTTGCAGCAGTTTGATGTCCTGACGATAACCCGCTGTTTTCAGATGTTCGAACTCTTCAGCAAGCTCAGCCATATGCCGAGGTTTCACCGCCAGGTCGCAATAGCCCATGGCCAGGTCACAGTCGATATTGTGGTCGGCAATCCGCTTTCGGACTATTTCAACCGCCTCAAACCCCATTTGGGTAATGGCATCAATGCCTTCCTGACCAATGGTGTTGTGAAATTGCTCGAGTCCATGGCCGATACCACGAATAAGCTCACCCCCGTTGCGCCCCGAGGCTCCCCAGCCCACACGCTTGGCCTCAAGCAGCGCAACGTTGAAGCCTTTTTGGCGCAGCTCGATAGCGGTGTTGAGCCCACTGAACCCTCCCCCCACTACACAGACGTCCACCTCGATGGCACTGTCCAGTACAGGATACTGAAATAACTCTTTTGCGGTCGCAAAATAGAATGAATCCGGGTACTTATCGCTGTGGATGGGAGATTTGTTTGCCATAAGGGCTCCGACGCTGTTTTTATTGTAAATTGGTCTTGTCTCTGTATACTCATCACACTTTTTGCGGATAAATATACGTGTGCATTTTATTTAACACGCAATGCCGCTAAAATACAATGCGTATTCTCATTTGCTGCACTTGGACTTAGACAAGTCGTGCATTGCAGTTAATTGAGTTTGCTTGAGAAAATTTATTTTCCGGTCCTGAGATTGATTGGCGGTACTCACGGTCGGGATAGATAATTTGCACTTTATCTGCTGTGCAGATAACTGAACCTGTTTGGGGGTGACAAATTTGGATATCGGAGCCAGTCTCAAAGCAGTCCGGAAGATGAAAGGCCTGTCTCAGCGTGAGCTTGCCAAGCGTGCCGGTGTGACCAACAGTACCATCTCAATGATCGAGAAAAACAGCGTGAGCCCGTCGGTGAGCTCGCTGAAAAAAGTGTTGGCCGGCATTCCTATGTCACTGGTGGAGTTTTTCTCCATCGGCGACTCGGCCTCTGCAGAGCAAAAAATTGTTTACCGCGCCGACGAGTTGTTGGATATAGGTACGGGCCCCCTGGAGTTCAAGCTGATTGGCCGTGATTATCCCAACAGGGCCATGTCAGTGATGAGTGAGATTTATCCTCCCGGAGCAGATACTGGTGAGGAGATGCTCAAGCACGTCGGGGAAGAGGCTGCGCTGGTCATTGAAGGTAAATTCGAGCTGACTGTTGGCGAAGAAGTGTTTGTGCTTGAAGCCGGCGACAGTTATTACTTCAACAGTGAATTGCCCCACAGGTTCAGAAATCCCTTCGATGAGCCCTGTCATCTGGTCAGTGCCACAACACCTGCCAACTTCTGAGATATTCCCGTTCAAAAACAACAACGGCCCAGCAAGGGCCGTTGTTGTTTCTGTCACTTTTGCACTCTTCTGGGGCGCTTTAAGCCATCAATTTCCACTTTGCACTCTTTTGGGTGGCTCTCTGCCACCATTTCAAACACGGATGTAAATAATTTTAACCAAATGTGGCCGGATTTCGAATTCGGGTCTCAGGTCGCCATTTCCATTTTTTCCCGCAGGTGACGGGCGAAAGATCCGTGGTTAACGGCGGGTTTATATAGGTCTGTCTGGGCTAAATCGCTGATTGTTGGCGAATAATATTTTATTGTTATAAAAGTGCTACGCAGAGGTAAGTGGGCTATTGCCTCGTTCAATATTTCCGTGTACTGTGTGAAAAAATGAACGCCGAGTTTGAGGGCGATCACAAAACTCAAACACTGAATCAACTGCAAGGTGATGTATGTCTGACGCCACGATACCCCTTATTGGTGTCTCTGCCTGTAATACCCCGATTGGACTGCAGACGTTTAATACGGTGGGAGAAAAATATCTTTTAGGTGTGATTAATGGCACTGGCGGTTGGCCGCTGATCATTCCTTCTATTGGCGATGGCATGCCAACGGAACTCTTGCTTGAGCGTCTGGACGGCATACTGTTCACAGGTTCACCTTCCAATGTCGAACCACATCACTATTCGGGGCCGGCCAGCGAGCCGGGAACTCATCACGATCCCCGCCGTGATGCCACCACCTTGCCTTTGATTAAGGCGGCTATCGCTGCGGGCGTGCCGGTACTGGGTATCTGTCGCGGCTTCCAGGAAATGAACGTGGCCTTTGGCGGCAGTTTGCACCAAAAGTTACATGAAACGGGTGTGTTTGAAGAGCACAGGGAAGACAGAACTGCGCCACTTGAGGTGCAGTATGGTCTGGCCCACACGGTGACTCTGGAGCCCGGGGGGGTAATTTTCGAAGCCTGGGGCCGCAGCTCGGCGGAAGTGAATTCCGTCCATACTCAGGGCGTTGAACGTCTGGGTAACGGGTTGCGGCCAGAAGCCTATGCACCGGATGGCTTGATAGAAGCCTTCTCTGTTACAGATGCCAAAAATTTTGCCCTGGGTGTGCAATTTCATCCCGAATGGAAAGTGGCCGACAATGCTTTTTATCTGTCGATTTTCAATGCCTTCGGTGACGCGTGTCGACGCAGGGCCCAAGAGCGAGCGAGATAAATCATGGAAAAGCTGATTGCGTTTTTAAAAGAAAAAAAGATAACGGAAGTAGAGTGTGTTATCAGCGATATGACGGGGATTGCCCGCGGTAAAATCGCGCCGGTAGACAAATTTATCGCTGAGCAGGGCATGCGTTTGCCCGAGAGCGTACTGCTGCAAACGGTGACCGGCGACTATGTGAATGACGATACTTATTATGAGCTGCTGAACGAAGCCGATGTGGACTTCCTCTGTGTACCCGATGAAAACGCCGTGTTCGAGTTGCCCTGGTGTGTGGAAGCCACGGCTCAGGTGATCCACGATGTGTACGACCGCATGGGGAACCCCATCGAACTGTCACCGCGTAACGTACTGAAAAAAGTGCTTAAACTGTACGAAGAAAAGGGGTGGGAACCCGTGGTTGCCCCCGAGATGGAGTTTTATCTGGTGGCGCGCAATGGGGATCCGGATCTGCCGCTGAATCCGCCACTGGGACGTTCAGGTCTCCCTGAAGCCGGCCGCCAATCGTTCTCCATTGATGCGGCCAACGAATACGACCCGCTGTTTGAAGACATGTATGAGTGGTGCGAGGCCCAGGGGCTGTTTATCGACACCCTGATCCACGAAGATGGCCCGGCGCAGATGGAAATCAACTTCAGTCACGGTAATGCGCTGTCGCTGGCCGACCAGGTGTTTGTGTTCAAGCGTACCCTGCGTGAAGCGGCGCTCAAGCACAATGTCTGTGCCACCTTCATGGCCAAACCTGTGACCAACGAGCCGGGCAGTGCCATGCACATTCACCAGAGCGTGGTGGATAAAAAGACCGGCAAGAACATTTTCACCAAAGAAGATGGCACCAAGAGTGCTAACTTCCTCGGCTATATTGCCGGTCTGCAACAGTTTATCCCTGAATTCCTGCCGTTGATGGCGCCCAGTGTGAACTCCTTCCGCCGTTTCCTGCCGGGCACCTCTGCACCGGTAAATCTGGAGTGGGGCGAAGAAAATCGCACCTGTGGTCTGCGTATTCCTGAGTCATCACCGCAAAACCGCCGAATTGAAAACCGTATTCCAGGCGCCGATGCCAACTGCTATCTGGCCATTGCCGCAAGCTTGCTGGCCGGTTATATCGGCATGGTGGAAGGGCTTAAACCAACCAACCCGGCCCTGGGGCGTGCCAACGAAAGCCGCACTGCAGACACCAATTGCCTGCCGCTGACCCTGGAAGAGGCGCTGACGGCCATGGATGAGAGCGACGCGGCGCGCAAATATCTCGGCGATGCCTTCACCACAGGTTTTGTGGCGGTGAAGCAGGCAGAGCTTGAAAACTTCAGGCGTGTTGTCAGTGCCTGGGAGCGTGAATTCCTGCTGCTGACAGTATAAAAACACAGGCCGGGGGTGACCCCGGCACTTTAGAGGGAGGGCGAAGATGCAACAACAACAGCAAGATACCATCAGCGCACTGCAAGCCATGGATGCCGCACATCATCTGCATCCTTTTACCGACAGTGCCGATTTGGCCAAACGCGGCACCCGCGTCATCGAGCGGGCCGAAGGTGTATACATCTGGGATGCCAAAGGTAATAAGCTGCTCGATGCCATGGCTGGACTCTGGTGTGTCAACGTGGGCTATGGCCGAAAGTCCATCGCCGATGCTGCTTACGCTCAGCTGCAAACCCTCCCTTTTTACAATAATTTCTTCCAGTGTACCCATGAGCCCGCCATTCGGCTCGCGTCGAAAATCGCCTCCCTTGCCCCCGGGCACATGAATCGGGTGTTCTTTACCGGTTCGGGTTCTGAGGCTAATGACACCAATCTGCGCATGGTACGACGTTACTGGGACTTGAAGGGGATGCCCTCCAAGAAAACCATTATCAGTCGCAAGAATGCCTACCACGGTTCAACCGTGGCAGGTGCCAGCCTCGGCGGCATGGGGTTTATGCATCAGCAGGGCGATCTGCCAATTCCGGGGATTGTCCACATCGATCAGCCCTACTGGTTCGGTGAAGGCCGCGATATGTCTCCTGAGGCCTTTGGCATTAAAACAGCACAGGCATTGGAAGCCAAAATCCTCGAACTCGGTGAAGATAAGGTTGCCGCTTTTATCGCCGAACCATTTCAGGGTGCAGGGGGAGTCATCATCCCACCAGACAGCTACTGGAATGAAATTAAAAGGATTCTGGAAAAGTACAATATTCTGTTTATTCTGGATGAGGTCATCAGCGGCTTTGGGCGTACCGGCAATTGGTTTGCCGCCCAGACTCTGGGGCTCAAACCCGATTTAATCACCATCGCCAAGGGGATGACCTCGGGATACATCCCCATGGGCGGGGTGATAGTGTCCGACCGGGTTGCCGACGTGCTCATCAGTGATGGCGGCGAGTTTGCCCATGGTTTTACCTACTCAGGCCATCCGGTTGCGGCGGCGGTAGCGCTGGAGAATATCCGTATTCTCGAAGAGGAGCGCCTGGTGGATAAGGTCAGAACCGACACAGGACCTTATTTGCAGGATAGGTTGCAAACCCTGAGCGCGCATCCGCTGGTGGGAGAGGTCAGGGGCATGGGCATGGTCGGTGCCATTGAATTGGTGGCAGACAAACACAGCATGGTGCGATTCGGCTCAGAAATATCGGCCGGTATGCTCTGCCGTGAGGCCTGTATCGAAAGCGGTTTGGTGATGCGTGCCGTGGGTGACACCATGATTATTTCGCCGCCACTTTGCATTACTCGTGATGAGATTGACGAACTGATTTTTAAAGCAAGTCAGGCACTTTCGCTGACGCTTGAGAAGATTGCAGCTCGGGGTAACTGAGTGCATATTAAAAAGCCTGCCAATAGAGGAAGAGGTACTGGGCAGCAGCAACTGCCGATGCGGTTTTTCAGGTTGTAGCATTGGTCCTAACAATAAAATAAATGCCGGCCAAGCCGGCGACACAATCAGGGTAATTGGCTTTCAATTACTGCTACCTGCAAAAGGAGATAGCATGAAGTTATTACACAAAATGACAGCTCTGGCTTTGGTTACCGCCGGTGTTCTGGGAAGCGCTGCGGTATCGGCTGAAGAAGTTGTTCGCGTCTATAACTGGTCTGACTATATCGCCGAAGACACCCTGGAAAACTTCCAGAAGGAAACCGGCATCCGCGTAATCTACGATGTGTTCGACACCAACGAAGTGCTGGAAGCCAAGCTGCTTTCAGGCCGCAGCGGTTACGATCTGGTTGTGCCATCAGCCCACTTCCTTGCCAAGCAGATTAAAGCCGGCGCCTTTATGAAGCTGGACAAGTCCAAGCTGACAAACGAAAAGCACCTCAACAAGAATCTGATGACCCAGCTGCAAAAGAGCGATCCGGGTAACGAGCACGCCGTGCCTTACCTGTGGGGCACCACCGGCATCGGCTTCAACGTGGCCAAGGTAAAAGAAGTGCTGGGTGAAGATGCACCGGTGGATTCCTGGGACTTGATTTTCAACCCAGCCAATGCTGAAAAGCTGGCCAAGTGCGGTATTGCCGTGCTGGATTCACCCGATGAAATCCTGCCACCTGCGCTGAACTATCTGGGCCTGAACCCTAACAGCACTGATCCTGCCGACTATGAAAAAGCCGGTGAAGTACTGCTGAAAATCCGTCCTTACCTCAAGTATTTCCACTCTTCACGCTACATCTCTGACTTGGCCAATGGCGAAATCTGTGCCGCCATCGGTTGGTCCGGTGACGTACTGCAGGCTCAGGCCCGTGCCGAAGAGGCCGGTAACGGCCAGCAAGTGGATTATCGCATCCCTAAAGAAGGTGCACCTTTGTGGTTTGACATGATGGCTATCCCTGCCGATGCTGCCAACGCTGACAATGCGCTGACCTTTATGAATTACCTGATGCGCCCAGAGGTCATCGCTTCCATCAGTAACTATGTGGCTTATGCCAACGCCAACGATGGTTCTAACCCTCTGTTGGACGAGGAAGTTGCCAAAAACCCCGCTGTGTATCCATCAGAAGAAACACTCGCCAAGCTCTACCTGGGTGAAGTGCGTCCTATGAAGACCCAGCGCGCCATGACCCGGATCTGGACCAAGATCAAATCTGGTCAGTGATCCTGTACTTGGGGCAGCGGATGGCTGCCCCTCCTTTGACTCTTAGATTGCACAAGTAAAACGAATTCCAGCAGGCCGGAGGCTTGTTCTGGCGCAGTTTGGAATGGAGAAGTATTTATGGCTATGACCTCGGGCGTCACCAATAAACCAACGACAAAGACGCAAGACGAAGTACTGCTCAAAATTGAGCGGGTAAGCAAACTGTTTGATGATGTTCGCGCTGTGGACGATGTGTCCCTGACCATCAACAAAGGGGAAATCTTCGCATTGCTTGGGGGCTCTGGCTCCGGAAAATCTACCCTGCTACGGATGCTTGCCGGGTTTGAGAGGCCAACGGAAGGTCGTATTTATCTCGACGGTCAGGACATTACCGATCTGCCGCCCTACGAGCGTCCGATCAATATGATGTTCCAGTCATACGCGCTTTTCCCTCATATGACAGTGGAGCAAAACATTGCCTTTGGTCTGAAGCAGGACAAGATGTCAAAGGCTGACATTTCCCAGCGGGTGCAGGAAATGCTCAAGTTGGTGCACATGGAACAGTACGCCAAGCGTAAGCCCCATCAGCTCTCTGGTGGTCAGCGCCAGCGTGTGGCGTTGGCCCGCTCGCTTGCCAAGCGCCCCAAACTGCTGCTGCTCGATGAGCCCATGGGCGCACTGGATAAAAAACTGCGTACCCAGATGCAGCTCGAAGTGGTGGAAATTCTTGAACGTGTAGGGGTGACCTGTGTGATGGTGACCCACGATCAGGAAGAAGCCATGACCATGGCTGGTCGCATCGCCATTATGAGCGACGGCTGGATTGCCCAGGTGGGCAGCCCCATGGACATCTACGAGAGCCCCAACAGCCGTATGATTGCCGAGTTCATCGGTACAGTGAACCTGTTTGATTGTGAAATCATCGAAGATGAGGCCGACCACGCAATTCTCAAGTCGCCGACCCTGCCACAGCCATTCCTGATTGGCCACGGTGTAACCACCAGTCTGGAAGACAAGCACGTGTGGCTGGCGGTGCGTCCTGAAAAGACGCTGATTACCCGCGAGCAGCCCGAAGGCGAGTACAACTGGGCCAGGGGCAAGGTACATGACATTGCCTATCTCGGTGGCCTGTCGGTGTATTACATCAAGCTGGAAGACGACAAAATCATCCAGTGCTCCATGACCAACACCGAACGCCGCGCGGACCACCCAACCTGGGGCGATGACATTTACATCAGCTGGGAGGCCACCAGTGGCGTGGTATTGAGATCATGAGCAAACGAAAGAAAGGTTTTCGCTTTGCCATCCGTGGCAGGCACTTTACCCTGGGCTTTCCCTTCCTGTGGCTGACCCTGTTCTTTGCACTGCCCTTTGCGATTGTGCTCAAGATCAGTTTCTCCACCGCGGCGATTGCCATTCCGCCCTATGAGCCCACCTTCACCTATGCGGATCAGCTGCTGAATGTGGCGCTGAATCTCGGCAACTACCTGTTGCTGCTGGACGATGCGCTCTATTACACCGCATATCTGGGCTCGCTCAAGATAGCTGTGGTGTCCACTCTCGGCTGTTTGTTGCTCGGTTATCCTATGGCTTACGCCATTGCCCGGGCTCCGGTGAAGATGCAGACGGTTCTGCTGCTTCTCATTATGCTGCCGTCCTGGACCTCGTTCCTTATCCGTGTGTACGCCTGGATGGGGCTGCTCGCCGACACCGGCCTTATCAACAATGTGCTGTTGTGGCTGGGTGCTATCGATGAGCCGCTGAAGATATTGAACACCAATATCGCCGTTTATATCGGTATTGTGTACGCCTATCTGCCCTTTATGGTGCTGCCGCTCTACGCCAACCTGGTGAAGATGGACATGAGCCTGCTGGAGGCCGCGGCCGACCTGGGTTCACGCAGTATCAATACCTTCTGGAATATCACTTTGCCGCTGTCAAAGGGTGGCGTGATTGCTGGCTCCATGCTGGTATTTATTCCGTCTGTGGGTGAGTTCGTTATTCCCGAACTGCTGGGCGGCCCGGACTCGCTGATGATAGGTAAGGTCTTGTGGCAGGAGTTCTTCAACAACCGTGACTGGCCGGTCGCCTCGGCGCTGGCGATAGTGATGCTGGGACTTTTGATTATCCCCATTACCCTGTTCCATCATTATCAGGCCCGTGATTTGGAGAAAGAGGCATGAAAAAGCTGAGTTTTTCTACCGTGATGTTGTGGTTGGGGCTCATCTTCCTCTATGCCCCCATGTTTATCCTGATTTTCTACTCCTTCAACGCGTCCAAACTGGTGACCGTGTGGGGTGGATTCTCGGCCAAATGGTATGTGGAGCTGTTCAAGGATCAGCAAATCCTTGATGCGGTCTGGACCAGTTTGGAAATTGCCTTCCTGTCGGCCTCCATGGCCGTCGTGTTGGGTACCATGGCGGCGTTCGTGATGACACGTTTCCGTCGCAGCTGGGCCAAGCTGTCGCTGTCAAACATGATAACGGCGCCACTGGTTATGCCTGAGGTGATTACGGGTCTGTCTTTGCTGCTGCTGTTTGTGCACATGGCTGACCTGATTGGCTGGCCTGCCGAGCGCGGTAGACTCACCATTTGGCTGGCGCATTCCACCTTCTGTGCCGCCTACGTGGCTGTGGTGGTGTCGTCCCGTCTGCGTGAACTGGACATGTCGATTGAGGAAGCCGCTATGGATCTGGGTGCAACGCCACTCAAGACCTTCTTCCTTATCACTGTTCCCATGATTGCGCCGGCACTGACCGCAGGTTGGCTGCTGTCATTCAGCCTGTCTCTGGATGATTTGGTGATTGCGAGCTTTGCGTCGGGCCCGGGGGCAACGACGCTGCCGATGGTAGTGTTCTCGTCGGTGCGTTTGGGGGTATCTCCCAAGATTAACGCGCTGGCAACACTCATCATTCTCGCGGTGTCACTGATTGCATTCCTGTCCTGGTATTTTGCCCGCAGGGCAGAAAAGCGCGCAAAGGCAGCGATGGAGTAGTGACGCATCGCCACTAATAAAACGGTCGCTCAGGCGACCGTTTTTGTTTGTTTGATATTTTCAACAAAAATTCAAAATTATCCTTCACTAGCGCTAGAGTTTCCCTTGGTGAACGTGTAGGATGAACTGGTTGTTTAAAATAATGAACATAAGAGAGAAGGAAGCATCATGTCTGCTACACCTCATACCGAGTCCTACTATGCCGCTTCCGCCAATGACACCCGCATTCGTCCTCGTCTTGAGGAGCATCTTGAAACCGACGTGTGTGTTATAGGCGCAGGCTATACGGGTCTGTCCTCGGCATTGCATTTGCTTGAAAGTGGTTTCAAGGTCGTGGTTTTGGAGGCTGCCCGAATTGGTTGGGGCGCCTCGGGTCGCAATGGCGGCCAAATCGTTAACAGCTATAGCCGAGACATTGATGTCATTGAAAAAACCGTTGGCAAGGAAAAGGGCAAGCTGTTCGGTGAAATGGCATTTGAAGGCGGTCGCATCATTCGCGATCGCATCGCAAAATATAATATCGACTGCGACCTGAAAAACGGCGGTGTGTTTGCCGCACTCAACCAGAAGCAGATGGGCCACCTCAAAGCGCAAAAAGCGCTGTGGGAAGCTCACGGTCATACCAATCAGCTGGAAATCCTCGATGAAGCCGGTATCCGTAATGTGGTGAATACTGAACGTTACGTCGGCGGTATGCTGGATAAGAGCGGTGGTCACATTCATCCGTTGAATTTGGCGCTGGGCGAAGCCCGTGCGGTGGAAAGCCTCGGCGGTAAAATCTTTGAAGACTCAGCCGTGCTCGATGTAGTGGAAGGCGAGCCTGCTATTGTCAAAACCGAGTTCGGTCAGGTGAAGGCCCGTTTTGTGGTGGTGGCCGGTAATGCTTACCTTGGCAAGCTGATGCCTGAGCTGATGGCCAAGTCCATGCCCTGCGGCACCCAGGTGATTACCACCGAGCCCCTGAGCGATGAGATGGCAAATAGCCTGCTGCCACAGGACTACTGTGTTGAAGACTGTAACTACCTGCTGGACTATTTCCGCCTCTCCGGCGACAAGCGTCTGATTTACGGTGGTGGCGTGGTGTATGGCGCCCGCGACCCGGACAACATCAAGTCCATTATTCTGCCGAAAATGCTGGAGACTTTCCCGCAGCTTAAAGGTGTGCGTATCGACTACACCTGGACGGGTAACTTCCTGCTGACCCTGTCGCGTCTGCCTCAGGTCGGCCGTATTGGCAAGAACATCTATTACTCCCAGGGCTGCAGTGGCCACGGTGTAACCTACACCCATCTGGCGGGCAAACTCATTGCCGAGGTGCTTAATGGTCAGGCTACCCGCTTCGATGTCTTTGCTGAACTGCCCCATTATCCGTTCCCGGGTGGCCACGCGCTGCGGGTGCCATTCAGTGCCATCGGTGCCTGGTATTACACCATGCGTGACAAGCTTGGCATTTAACAGAATTTTCGGCGTAAGTGCCCAGTAACAGGTATCAAGTAACAAGGAGTCAGCTGTGCAGCTCAAACGTCCTTCACTATTGAAAACAAAATGTTATATCAACGGCGAGTGGCGCGACGCCCTGTCGGGTGAGACGGTGACCATTGCCAATCCGGCCACCAATGAGGCCATCGCCTCTGTGCCCGTGATGGGCCGTGATGAAACCCGCGAGGCCATTGCCGCCGCGGAAGCGGCGCTGCCAGCCTGGCGTGCGCTTACCGCCAAGGAACGTGGCGCCAAACTGCGCCGCTGGTATGAGTTGATGCTGGAAAACGCCGATGATTTGGCGTTGATGATGACCACAGAGCAAGGAAAGCCTTTGGCCGAGGCCAAGGGAGAGGTGGTGTATGCCGCCTCCTTTATCGAATGGTTTGCCGAAGAAGCCAAGCGCCTATATGGCGATACCATCCCGGGTCATCAGGGCGACAAGCGCATCATGGTGATTAAGCAGGGCGTGGGCGTAACGGCGGCCATTACCCCCTGGAACTTCCCTGCTGCCATGATTACCCGCAAGGCCGGACCGGCGCTTGCCGCAGGCTGCACCATGATAGTGAAACCTGCACCTCAGACGCCTTTCACCGCATTGGCGCTGGCAGAGCTCGCCGCAGAAGCGGGTATTCCACCCGGCGTATTCAGTGTGGTTACCGGTGATGCCGTGGCTATTGGCAACGAGCTTTGCGAAAACCCAGTGGTGCGCAAGCTGTCGTTCACCGGTTCCACCGGCGTTGGTATCAAGCTGATGCAGCAATGCGCGCCGACCCTGAAAAAGGTGTCGCTGGAGCTTGGCGGTAACGCACCATTCATCGTGTTTAACGATGCCGATCTGGATGCAGCCGTTGAAGGCGCCATGATTTCCAAATACCGCAACGCCGGTCAAACCTGTGTCTGTGCCAACCGCCTGTATGTGCAGGACGGTGTGTATGATGCCTTTGCCCAGAAGCTCGCTGCTGCCGTGGCCAAACTTAAGGTGGGCAATGGCGCCGAACCCGGCGTGACCACAGGCCCGCTTATCAACGCAGCGGCACTTGAGAAGGTACAAAGCCACCTGCAGGACGCACTGGATAAGGGCGCAACCCTGGTTGCCGGCGGTAAACCGCTGGGTGGCAACTTTATGGAGCCCGCCATTGTGACCAACGTGGATGCCAGCATGAAGGTGGCCCGCGAGGAAACCTTCGGCCCTCTGGCGCCGCTGTTCCGTTTCAGCGATGTGGACGATGTGATTCGTCAGGCCAACGATACCGAGTTTGGACTGGCAGCCTACTTCTATGGCCGCGACATCTCCCTTATCTGGAAGGTGGCCGAGGCGCTGGAATACGGCATGGTGGGCGTGAATACCGGGCTTATTTCCACCGAAGTGGCCCCCTTTGGCGGCATGAAATCATCGGGTCTGGGCCGTGAAGGCTCCAAGTATGGCATCGATGAGTATGTAGAAATCAAATATATCTGTCTGTCGGTGTGACCGGCCAAACAGGAGTACCCTATGAGCTTGACCAATGATTCATTGATGGTTCGTCGCCGCGCTGCTGTGGCCGGTGGCGTTGGCCAAATCCACCCTGTGTTTACCGAGCGAGCCGAGAACGCCACCGTATGGGATGTGGAAGGTCGCGAATATATCGACTTTGCCGGCGGCATCGCGGTGCTGAACACAGGTCACCTGCATCCGAAAGTAAAGGCGGCTGTCGCCGAGCAGCTGGAGAAGTTTTCCCACACCTGTTTTATGGTGCTGGGCTATGAAAGTTATGTGGCCGTGTGTGAAAAGCTGAACCAACTGGTGCCCGGCGACTTTGCCAAGAAGTCGGCACTTTTTACCAGTGGCTCGGAAGCGGTGGAAAACGCCATTAAGGTGGCTCGCGCCTACACCAAGCGTGCAGGGGTGATTGCCTTTACCTCTGGCTACCATGGCCGCACCATGGCAGCACTGGCCCTGACCGGTAAAGTGGCCCCCTACAGTAAGGGCATGGGACTGATGCAGGCCAACGTGTTTCGCGCCGAGTTCCCCTGCGCGCTGCACGGGGTGAGCGAAGATGATGCCATGGCCTCCATCGAGCGCATTTTCAAGAACGACGCCGAGCCAAGCGATATTGCAGCCATTATCCTGGAACCAGTGCAAGGCGAGGGCGGTTTCTATGCCGCGACACCAGGCTTTATGAAGCGTCTGCGCGAGCTTTGCGACCGGGAAGGCATCATGCTGATTGCCGATGAAGTGCAGACCGGCGCTGGCCGCACCGGCACCTTCTTTGCCATGGAACAGATGGGCGTGGCGGCTGATATTACTACTTTTGCAAAGTCGATTGCTGGTGGCTTCCCACTGTCTGGTATCACCGGCCGCGCCGAGGTGATGGACGCCATTGGCCCCGGTGGCCTTGGCGGCACGTACGGCGGTAGCCCGCTTGCCTGCGCCGCAGCGCTGGCCGTGATTGAAGTCTTTGAAGAGGAAAAACTCCTGGAGCGCTCCAACGCCATCGGTCAGACCATCAAGTCTGCCATCGGTGAGCTGGCCAGCCGGTATCCGCAAATCGCCGAGGTGCGTGGTCTGGGCTCCATGATTGCCATTGAGCTGATGGAAAACGGTAAGCCTGCGCCTGAGTATTGCCCACAGGTGCTCACCGAGGCTCGCAATCGCGGCCTTATCCTGCTGTCGTGCGGAACTTACGGCAACGTGCTGCGGATTTTGGTGCCCATTACGGCTCCGGATGAACAAATCCAGCGCGGACTTGAAATCATGGCCGAATGCTTTGAGGCCGTACTGGGTAAATAACCTTTAAAAAAAGGCGGCCTATGAAGGGCCGCCTTTTTGCTGCAAAAAAAGCACGGACGCAGATAGAGACTATACTCAGTCATACGTTAGTCTACCTATGTGTTTTCAGGATCTTGCGGAGAGTGCATGAAACATCTTCCCCTGCGACAAAAGCTACTTTGGATGACCTCGGCGCTGTTTCTGGCCACTGTGGCCACCATGTCGATTACCCTCTGGAGTACCCTCAATAACAAAACCGACGAGCTCTTCGTTGAGGTCGACACAGCGCTGAATGATGAAATACGAACCAAATTGACTGCCAGCGCCGGGCGCTATGGTGAAAAGGTCGCGGCCTTTATCAACGAGGCCTACCGTATCCCCTATTCCTTCAGTGCCATGATGGAAAACGATGCGCTGGTCGGACGGATGAATCGTGAAACCGTTCAGGATGCCGTGGGCGCTGTGCTGCAGAAAAATCGCCAGATTTCCTCCATGTATGCACAGTTCGAACCCAATGGTTTCGATGGCCGAGACAGTGAATTTACGGCACCCGGTCTGATGCACTCGGTTGAGGGCGTGGGAACGCTCGAGGTGTACTTTTATCGCAACGATGATGGCAGTCAGACCCAGTCTCAGGTGGATGATGCCAATGAAAAATACGCCGATACCCTCAACGAATTTGGTCTGCGGGAAGCTGAGTGGTATCTGTGTGCCAAAGACACCCAAAAACCCTGCCTGATGGAGCCCTATCTCTACGAAATCACCCCCGGCAACAACATGCTGATGACTTCATTGACCGTACCCATTGTTCGGGGTGGCCGTTTTCGCGGTGTGGTCGGTGTGGATTTGAACCTGCCCGTGTTTCAAAAAATGATTGAGGAATTGTCGGCAAGTCTCTATCAGGGCCAGGCCAAGGTGACCTTGCTGTCCACCAAGGGGCTGATTGTGGCCGCGAGCCACTATGACAAAAAAGCCAGGCCGCTCGGAGAGGCAATCGACAAGTCTCTCGCCAACCAAATTCTGGGTCTGGGCAAGGGAGATGGTTACCTGCTTAACGACAGCAGCATGATAGTGGCCTATCCCATCAATATTCCGCTCTCTGGCAGTCAGTGGCTGCTTGCTATCGAAGTGCCAAGGCAGATAGCGTTGGCCAGTGCTGAACAGGTTGAGGGGAGCATGCAGGCCATGGCAGCCAGCCTGGGGCGCTTTGTGTTGCTGCTGGGTATTGGTATTGCCGCTGTGGCTGTGATTCTTATCGCTCTTTTTATTCGCAGCGTGGTGGCGCCTATCCAGCAAATTCAGCAGCGGGTCAGTCAGTTGGCCAGTGCTGAGGGGGATTTAACCCAAAGCCTGAAAGTGGATGAACACGCAGAGCTGATTGCCCTGGGCAATGGGTTTAATGCGTTTATCGGTAAGCTTCACGGACTTATCAGTGAATTGAAAAAGGTCGCAACAGAATCCCGCAATGAAAGCCAGGCAACGGCCCGGATTGCCGAGGAAACCAAGCAAAGTGTTAATCGGCAATACAGTGAAATCGAGAGTGTGGTGACCGCCGTTAATGAGATGAGCCATACCGCCCATGAAGTGGCTAAGGCATCTGAGCAAACGGCCAGCGAGTCGGCCGCCATGGCCTCGCAGGTTAAGGTGAGTCAGGACAGTTTGACTCAGGCGGTTTCTCTTGTGAGCACCATGTCCAAGGAGTCGCTGCAAGCCAAGATAGCGGTGGGCAAGGTGGCAGAAAGCAGCACCAATATCAGCAAAATATTGGAAGTGATCAGTGCCATTGCAGCCCAGACAAACCTGCTGGCGCTCAACGCGGCCATCGAAGCGGCCCGCGCCGGAGAGCAGGGCAGGGGCTTTGCTGTGGTGGCCGATGAAGTGCGTTCACTTGCCTCCAAAACCCAGGCTTCCACCGATGATATCAGTCGGCTTATCGATGCGTTGGAACAGGAAGTGAAAGGGGCTTCCGGGATTATCGATAAAGGGGTCGGCCTTGCTGAGCAGGCGGTGGCGCAAACCGAGCAGGCGTTTGAGGCTCTGTCGGTGATGGTGGCGGGTATCAATGAAATCTCCAATCAGGTGACCCAAATTGCCACGGCTGCGGAGGAACAAAGTGCCGTCACCGAAGAGGTGAGCCGCAACATCACGGGGATCTCAGACTCGGCGGCAGAGCTGATGGATTTGGCCGGTAAGGCGCGGGAGAGCAGTGAAAGCCTGGCCAAGTTGGTTGGCAGGCAGGAGAGTCAGCTGGCCAAGCTGCGCACCTGAATAATGCTAAACCTGATAAAAAGGCTGCCTATGGCAGCCTTTTTATCTACTGGGTATTAAACGCTGTCCAGAGGTTCCAGGCTGACATCTGTTAATGGCGTTGCGCAGCATGCCAGAATGATGCCCTGCTCGCGTTCGGCATCAGAGAGGGCCTCCGCCTTGGGTTGGTGCACTTCCCCGGCGGTGAGCTTGCATTTACAGCTGCCGCAAATGCCCGCACGGCACGACCACAGCAGCTTGATACCCTGAGCTTCTGCCTGGGTGAGCAGACTTTGTTGGTTATCGCCCACAAAGCCTTTCTCACCTATCTGGATCTTGAGCTGTTCTGGTGGTCTTGCTTCGACGCTGGTTAATCCACCGAAACTTTCGCAGTGAATTTGGCTTGTCACCATGCCGCCTTGTGTCAGCATTCCCTCCACTGTTTGCATAAAACCGCTGGGGCCACAGATAAAGGCATCGCGTTCAGCGAGTAAAGGCACTGCGGCCAACTGTGAGGCGCTGACACGCCCCTGATTGCCTTTCCATTCGATGCCAGGCGTTGTCAGATTAAGCTCCAGGGTCATACCGGCGGCGACGAAATCCTCAAGGCTTTTATGGCAGGGGATATCGTCTTCGCTGCGACACTGGTGGATAAAGTGAATATGGGCAAGTGGCAGAGAAACACCTTTGAGTTTGCCAAGCGCCAGAGCGGTTCTGACCATGGCGAGCATGGGAGTGACGCCGGAGCCGGCACTGATAAGCAGCAAGGGGTACCCGGCTTTGGGGATAAATCGGCCTTCGGGACGGCTGCAAAGCACTGTGTCACCAACCGTGAGTTCATCGTGCAGCCAGTTGGAAATCAGGCCGTCCCGGGTGCGTTTTACGCCAATATGATAGTTCCCCTCTGACGGTGCATGGGTGAGGCTGTAGCGGCGAATATGGCGGGTGCCGTTAATATCAAAGGCGAACACCAGATGCTGGCCTGGTAAGAAGGTTGGCAGTGGCTTGCCATCGGCTGCTTCAAAACTCAAGCCCATAAAGTCTTTGGCAATAGGCTCTTTGGTTATCAGACGCAGACTGCGTTTAGCCGGTGCCCGGTTGGGGTAGTGCTCACCCGGCTGCTCCTCAAGAATCACAACATCGTCGCCTTCGTGAATGATGCCTTCATTGAGCGCAATCAGGTTTTGGCCAAAATTGACATCACCTTGCTGGGTTTTACGAAACTTGCTCAGGGTGGCGAGCGGCTCTCCCTGAGGATGGAATCTATCGGTACCGGGAATAATGGTGGTCATTACACAACGACTGCAGGGTTTGGCCAGTAAAAACTCCACTTCACCGATCCGAATGCGTTTCCAGCCGTCTTCGGCAAAGGCTTCTGTGTCTGATACCACCAGATTGGTGCGAAACTGGCTCATCCGGCTGATTGCATCGGCGCGCAGGTTCAGGTCGGCCAACGAGGCCTCGCTGATGAGCAGCAGAGGATAGCCATCGGCAAAGCTGACACGGGTGTCGAGTTTTTCACGAAAGCGATTGGAGGTTTCACCAAGCCAGATAAGCCGGGCGGGTTCGCCCAGCAAGGTAGAGATCCAGGTATCGGCCTGGGCGTGGATAGACAGCGCCTCGAAGCCGTCTTTCCAGACCTGGGTTTTCACCGGGGCTTTTTCAAACTCGCAGACATCGAGAGTCAGATCCGGCTGGCCGGGATAAGAGAGCCGAAGGCGTCCGGCGTGAATATCTTCGTCCTGGCCCAAAGGCGTTATCAGTTGCAGCGCGGGATGCGTGCGGGCCGTAATGAAATCGCCGCTGGGTTTTATCACCATAAAGCGTCGGTCTCCCGCCAGTCCCTCCGGGCAAACCCTTGCCTGATGAAGTGACTGCGCGCCCATGGATTTAACCGGATAGATATGAATTGCGCTGAGTTTCGCCATTTGCCGTCTCCCTGTCGCTGGCAAATAGCGACACTATAACCATGTGGTTACTTCTCAGGCCAGTACCCAAGTGCTTTTCATGCTTCTCAATGCCCGTTGCTGTGGTAAAGTAACTGCGCTTGTCGATAGCAGGCTAATGAATCATAAGGACAAATTCGCACTCTGTGCGGTAATTTGGGTGTTGTCACCCGGCTTTAAGGAGAAACCATGGAATATTACATTGGCGCCTGGAAAAAATACGCAGACTTCACGGGGCGTGCCCGTCGCAAAGAATATTGGATGTTCATTCTGTTCAACCTGATTGTCAGTGTGGTGCTGAATCTGGTGGATATGGCCCTTGGCAGCATGCTGATTAGCAGCCTTTATTCATTGGCCATTTTGTTGCCATCACTGGCCATTGGTGCCCGTCGTTTGCATGATACCGGCCGCAGCGGCTGGTGGCAGCTTATCGCGCTTATCCCAATTATCGGTATCATCGTTCTCATAGTGTTCTACTGCCAGGACAGTCAGGACGAAAATGACTACGGTGAAAACCCAAAGGCCTTTGCCTGATAGTCAGTGGGGAGGCTTTCCTCCCCGTATCTCAAAGCCGTTTCAGGATGTTACGGTATGACATTTCACGGAAGCTGATTATGAATCGCTATTTACTCCTTCTTCTTGGGCTGCTGCCCGCCACAGGCGTCCTTGCGCAAACTCAGGAACTGTCGCTCTTTGGTAAGCCTTTTTCGTTTGAATTACCTTCGGGATGGAAATTGGCCGCCAGTGAAAACAGGGCGGATATGGTGAGTGCCGAATTTGTACCGGCCCAGGAAAATCTCAATCAATGGGGCGGGCTTATTTGTGTTCAAAGCTTTAAATTGAGTGATGACTCCCCCGCTGCGGAAGTGTTTCTCGATGGCCTCGCCATGCAATATCAGGGCAGCTGCGAGGGCGAAGTGTCCTACGAAAAGTTGGGTGATGTTGATACCGACGGCCATCCAGGCTTTCACGCCATTCTGGGGTGCAGCCGTATGCCCAATCAGCACGTATCGATGGAAGAGTCGCGACTGTTTTTTTCCACGCCTGAAGGGGAAGTCGGTTATTACCGGGTGGTGAGCCGCCCCGGGCAACTGGTGCTGATGCATAAATCCATGCGCGGCGACGTGTTTGCAGGGCAGAATATTCCGCTTACACCTGCCAATCACAGCGAATTTATTGCCTCTGTGTTGCCTCTGCGCCTCAATTGAACTGTCCCCCGCACGAGACAAAGGCATTAGACTTTTATACGTTTAGACGTCTATAATGCGCGGCCGTCCAAGAGTGACGGCCTCTTTATTGTCAGCCTTTTGGGTGCCCGCATCGGCGGGAGAATCGGGAAGTCGGTGTAAATCCGACACTGCCCCCGCAACGGTAATGATGCCAGGCATCTAAGTCCGGAGACCGGCCCAAATCAGGTATAGTGGCGGATTTCGGTGGGCAGATCCGCAACAGCGGCAGCTTTTGGCATGTCGATGACTCATGCCCCGTTTCCCTTGATGGAGTGTAAGGAAAATGGGTACCAAACCTTCTTTGATTTCATTGGCACTGGCCACAAGCCTGCTGTCATCTTTCGCCTCAGCACAGAGCAGTGTGGATGAACATCTGGTGGTCATTGGCCGTCAGGCCGATACCCCCCTGAATATTGCCGCGAATGTTGCTGTGATTACCGCAGAAGACATTGCCTTGAGCGGTGCAACCAGCCTTGCCGGATTGCTGCGTGGTCAGAGTGCCATCCAGATAAGCGACAGCGGCACAGGGCCAGTCTTGGCCATGCGCGGCTTTAGTGCTGGCCAGGCAGCCAACAACACCCTGGTGCTGGTGGATGGTCGCCGTCTCAACAATATTGATATAGCAGCGCCCAGCCTCAATGCCGTGTCCCTGAGTCAGATAGAACGCATTGAAGTGCTCTCCGGCAGCGCCGGTGTGCTCTATGGCGATCAGGCCGTTGGCGGCGTCATCAATATCATCACCAGGCGCAGTCAGGAAAACACCGGCGGCGCCTCGCTCACCGGTGGCAGTTTCGGCACCCTTGGCACAGCTATGGATGTTTCGGCGGCGCTGAATGAACGCTGGAATCTCTTCGTGGGTGGTAACTTCGATAAGAGCGACAACTATCGTGACCATGCCGTCAGTGAGTCTGGCTCAGTGCTGGGCCGCATCGAATACCGTGGCGATGGGCAGCGCTTCTTTGCTGAAGCTTCCTATTATGATGACGACCGCGAACTTGCAGGTTCACTCACCGCAGAGGAGCTTGCCGCCAATCCCCGCCAGGCGAATGCTGCCAACAGCAGCGACTATCAGCACAACCTGACCAAGGCCGGCCGATTGGGATACGAGCACAGTCTGACCGAACATTGGACCCTGGCTGCCGACTTCGATGCCAGTGATACCCAAGTGAATTACATCAGTTGGGGCGGCGCGGGCGAAACCGAGCGTCAACTCATCAGCCTGACTCCCAAAGCGATTGGCCGCTACCAGACAGAGGCGGGCGAACTCAAGTTGGTAACAGGTGTGGACCTGTCTCGTGGCGAGTCAGAATTTACTTCGGCTTATATGGAACGCGGCAACACCCAAGAGCATTGGGCTGCTTTTGCTCAGGCATCAGTACCTTTGACCAAGTCGCTGAGTTACGTGGTGGGTGGGCGTTATGCCGAAGTTCAGGATGAAATTCGCGATCAGAGTACTTTCCCTCTGGGTGGCAAGCTGGATAACGACGCCCATGCGCTTGAGCTTGGATTAAATTATCGCCCCGTGCAGGGACACAGATTCTACTTGCGCGCCGAAGATAACTTCCGTTTTGCCAAGGTAGATGAGCAGGCCTACACCAGTCAGGCCAGTCTGAGACCCCAAACAGGCCGAAGCTATGAAGCCGGCTGGGATTATCAGGGTGCTCAGCAGGCATTGCGCCTCAGTCTCTACCGTTTAAGCCTGGAAGATGAAATTGTGTTTGATCCCAGCGCCGACACTCCGGTGGGGGGCTATTTCCCGGGTGCCAATATCAACGCCGATGAGTCGCGCCGTTATGGTGCCATGTTGGACTGGGACTGGCAGCTGAATGACACCATCAGCCTGGGCATAGATTACCAATACACGGATGCTGAATTTACTGCCGGGCTGAATGATGGCAAGGCGTTGTCCTGGGTCGCCGAACACAGTGGCCGTATGTATGTGTCAGCTCAGTTTGCCGAGTATTGGTCGGCCTACGTAGATGCCGCCTACACGGGTGAGCGTTTTGTTGAAGGTGACAACGCCAATATGGGCGAGCAGATGGATGCCTTTTGGCTGACCAATGCCGCAGTGAGTTTCCGTAAGGATGCCCTGATTGCGACGCTGAGACTGGATAACCTGTTTGATGAAACGTACGCGGCCTCAGGCTTCTACAGTGATTGGGGTAATGGATATTATCCAGGCGAAGGTCGCAAAGTGAGCCTGACACTGGGACTGAAATACTGATAAGCCACTGAAATTGAAAAGCCGGACTTGTGTCCGGCTTTTTTTTGGGCGATAACAGACGCATTAGTCCGGGGAGTAAAAAGTGCGTATTCTGTCAGTGTTTTTTATCCTGCTGTTTTTATCGGCCTGCGGCGGGCCGAGATTGCCTTTTCTGGGTGAAAATGCCCGCATTTTGGCCTTCGGTGACAGTTTAACTTTTGGTATTGGTGCCAGTGACGGCATGGACTATCCAGCCCACCTTTCCCGTCTGTGCGACTGTGACGTGATTAACGCCGGGGTATCGGGGGAAACAACCACCGAAGGTCTGGCTCGACTGGCTGAATTGCTTGATGAAACCCAACCGGATCTGCTTATCTTGCTGGAAGGTGGCAATGATATCCTCAGAAATCAGGATAAAGCACAGCTTAAGCGCAATTTGGAAGCTATGATTAGGGAAGCTCAGGGAAGGCAGGTGCCTGTGCTTTTGATTGCTGTACCAGACCGAAAGGTGTTTTTATCCCCTTTACCCTTGTATCAGGAACTGGCTGAGCAATTTTCCCTGCCACTGCTTGAGGATACGCTACCGCAGCTCCTGTCACAAAGCGCCATGAAATCGGACACAGTTCATTTAAATGACGCCGGATATCAGCTTTTGGCGGAAGAAATTTACCAGCTTGCGAGCGAGAGTGGAGCCTTTTAAGGCCGCTTTCTGAAAATTGCTGAAACGGACGGAAATCAGCTTGACCATGGGCAGGATTTTATGGGTAAATTCCCCGGTAATAGCAGCCAGGGCGGGTTTATTGCTAAGGCCAAACTTGAGTCCCTTTTTGATTGCCCGGACAAAAATAGGTTAGTTTCATGACTGAGCTTGAGCATCAGGTTTTTTCTCAAATCAGGGCGATCATCGCCAATGAAGAGCAGGTATTAGGCCGCAGGGGAATTCTCATTCCACTGAAGAAGGCCATCCTTGCCGATGGTGATGTGCGTAATGTGGTGGATATTGTCTCCAGCGATCCGGCACTGGCGGCACACTTATTGTGGCGAAGCACCACCGCGCACGTGGGTGGCGCCCATAACAGTAAAAACCGCAGCCTGAAGGATGCGCTTATCCGTTTGGGGCAAGTGAACATCTACCGCTACGCCTTCAGCTTTTATTTGAAAGAACGCCTCGATGAGCTGCCGCAGCCCTATAAAAAGCTGGTATTGGGTTATTGGCGCCTGACAGAAAGCATTGCCGCATCGGCGGTGGATAGCCTTAAAGATCTGGTGAGCAACAACATTGACCCGGACGAGGTTCAGACTCTGGCGCTCTTCAGTGTGTTTGGGCAGATGATCGCACTGACGGCCTTTGCGTATCTCAATGCCGAATCGGATGAGTCATTCCCCCTGGGCATCATCAAGCAAATCATAGATACCCAACAGCAAACTCTGACGCTGGAAGCCTTTGATTCACTCGGCCTCGACGAAGAGCTCAAAGAAGAGTTTATGATTGCTCACAACCTGCGCCAGACCCGCAACCCCAACTCGGCAGGTCTCGTGCTGCGCCGGGTGTTATCGATGCGCGGCTTGCTGCTCAATCCACTGTAATTTACTGAGTTGGATATAAAAAACGCCTGCAGTTGCAGGCGTTTTTTATATGGGCGATTGTTGAGTCATGCCGTGTATAAGACGAGCTTACTGTGATTGGCGAGCCAGACCTTCTGCTGCCACCAGTTCAAGGTACCGTTGCAGTTGGCGGGAGTTGGCACTGCCACGGCGATAGGCGCCAAACAGTGGGCGTTTTACGCCCTCAGCGCCGAGGCGCAAACTGGTGAGGCTAAGGCCCTGGGCCTCGCTGATGGACCAACTGGGCAGGGCGGCTATACCATCCTGACAGGCGATGCGTTGAAACAGGACCGAGGTCAGATCGCAGCTCTTTTGCACACCGGGCTCAATACCGGCTGGCTCTAAAAACAAGCGGAACAGGTCAAGGCGTTCCAAGGGTACGGGGTAGCTTATAATGGGCAAGCCCGCCAGATCCTTTGGCAGCACCAGGCTCTTGCTCGCCAGCGGATGCTCTTTGGCCACCACCAGGCGAACTTCAAAGTCGAACAGGTGCTGATAAGCCAGCTGATGCCCGGGGACGGGATCGGATGTCAGTACAATGTCCAGCTCACCGGACTCCAGTGCGTTCAGCGAGTCGAACAGGTGACGGCTCGATAAGTCCAAGTCCGCATCCGGATATTCAGCCCTGAAAGTCTCTATAACCGGCATCAGCCAGCGAAAGCAGCTGTGACACTCAATACCGACCTTGAGCAAATGGGCGTCGGTCTCCAGACCTTTCTTCAATACAAACTCGGTTTCCATCACTCGCGGCAGAATTTCTTCGGCCAGATTCAGCAGTCGGGCGCCTTCCTGAGTAAAAGACAGGGGCTTGCTCTTTCTCACGAACACGGGGGAATTGATGCGGGTTTCCAGCTCTTTAATCTGATGAGACAAAGCAGACTGGGTGACAAAGCGCTTTTTGGCCGCGGCCGCCAGGCTGCCACTCTCTTTCAGTGCCATCAGGGTTCGAAGGTGTCTTAGCTCTATCATCTCTACTCCACATGAAGTTTGTTCATGTTGCCCGTGAACACAATTCGTTTGCTTGCCAGAAGACTACCACAATAAACTTCTAGACGTCCAGACGCCTATTAAAAATTGTTTAACAGGTGTTCCTCTTTGAAATGTGCTCATATTAAACCAATAAGGTATACAATATGCAATTAAATAGTCTTGGCTTTCCACGGATAGGACGTCGCCGTGAGTTGAAGTTCGCCCTCGAGCAATACTGGCGTGGAGAGTTGTCCCGGAATGAGCTGGTGGCGCAGGCCAAGGCACTGCGGCAGACTCACTGGCAGTGGCAGGCTGATGCCGGCGTGGAACGTTTGCCGGTGGGGGACTTTGCATACTACGATCAGGTGCTGACTCTGGCGGCCACCCTGAATGTCATTCCCGAGCGCCACCGCGATGGCGACAAGGTCGACCTGGATACCCTGTTCCGGGTTGCCCGAGGCCGTGCGCCAAGCGGCAAAGCGGCCGCGGCGGCAGAAATGACCAAGTATTTCAACACCAACTATCACTACATAGTGCCCGAACTTCACCCCAACCAAACCTTCTCCATCGCCTGGACACAGCTGTTTGATGAGGTCGAAGAAGTGAAAGCGCTGGGCTATGACCCCAAACCCTGCATTCTGGGCCCCGTGTCTTTCCTGTATTTGTCGAAGGCCTACGGCAGTGAGTTTGACAAATTAAGCTTGCTGCCCCAGCTGCTGGTTACCTATGCTGAGCTGCTCGCCCGCTTTGCCGCCCAGGGCGTGAGCTGGGTACAAATCGAAGAGCCTGTTCTTGCGCTGGATCTGGATGAAAGCTGGCAGGCAGCCTTTGCCACCGCATACCAGGCTTTTACCTGTGTGTCGGTTAAACTGCTGCTGACCACTTACTACGGCTCTGTGGCACACCACGCCGACATTATTCAGACCCTGCCGGTGGCGGGTTTGCATCTGGATCTGGTTTCTGCCCCGGAGCAGCTCGAGGTTTTCCTTCCCAGGCTTGGGCAGCAGCAGGTACTGAGTCTTGGCCTTATCAATGGCCGCAATGTCTGGGCTGAAGATCTGGATTTGATTGCCGAGCGCATTGCACCTGTTGCCAGAGAACTGGGCGATCGCCTGTGGCTTGCCACCTCCTGCTCGCTGCTGCACACACCGGTGGACCTCGATGTGGAAACCGCACTTAAGCCTGAGCTCAAGCGCCAGCTCGCTTTTGCCAGGCAAAAGCTGCTGGAGCTGAGAAGCCTCAATACCCTGCTAACCGTGCCCAATGGCGCAGACGCCGCTGCCATTGCCGCCGAGTGCGTGGCCCGCCGCACTGCGCGTGCTCAGGCCGCCGATGCTGCAGTTGCCGCCAGACTGGATGCACTGACCAAAGCAGATTTTGAACGTCAAAGCGCGTTTCCAGAGCGTCAGCAACAGCAGCAACAGCGACTTAAGTTGCCTCTGCTGCCAACCACTACCATAGGCTCCTTCCCGCAGACGCCGGCAATTCGTGGCCTGCGTAACCGCTTTCGAAAAGGTGAAATCAGCGCCCTTGAGTACGACAACCAGCTCAGACAGGTGTGCCGCAATACCATTGACCGCCAACTGAAACTCGGT
Organism: Shewanella amazonensis SB2B; assembly: GCF_000015245.1. NCBI lineage: Bacteria > Pseudomonadati > Pseudomonadota > Gammaproteobacteria > Alteromonadales > Shewanellaceae > Shewanella > Shewanella amazonensis. Next base: position 3,146,155 of record NC_008700.1, on the reverse strand, counting down.
ATCGATGTGCTGGTACACGGTGAGGCCGAGCGTAACGATATGGTGGAATACTTTGGCGAGCAGCTCGAGGGTGTCGGCTTTACCAAACATGGCTGGGTGCAGAGTTATGGCAGTCGCTGTGTGAAACCGCCTTTGATTTACGGTGATGTGTCGCGTCCCAAACCTATGACACTGGACTGGGCTGAATATGCCCAGAGCCTCACCGATAAGCCGGTGAAAGGCATGTTGACGGGGCCTGTGACCATTCTGCACTGGTCTTTTGCCAGGGAAGATATCAGCCGCGACACGCTTTGTAAGCAGATTGCGCTGGCCATACGGGATGAAGTCGCTGATCTTGAAAGGGTAGGTATCGCCATTATCCAGATTGACGAGCCGGCCTTCCGTGAAGGTTTGCCGCTGCGCCGTTGTGACTGGAAGGCCTATCTCGACTGGGCGGTGGACTCCTTTAAGCTGAGCGCTGCCTGCGTGCGGGATAACACCCAAATTCACACCCACATGTGCTATAGCGAATTTAACGACACCATAGCTGCTATCGCCGCCATGGATGCCGATGTTATCACCATCGAGACCAGTCGCTCGGCCATGGAGCTGCTGCGAGCCTTTGAAGACTTTGAGTATCCTGCTGAAATTGGCCCGGGTGTGTACGATATCCACTCGCCCAACACGCCAGATGTTGGGGCCATGGTGACGCTGATGGAAAGGGCAGCCAGGCGTATTCCGCTCAGGCAGCTGTGGGTCAATCCGGACTGCGGCCTGAAGACCCGTACCTGGGATGAGGTAGAACCAGCCCTTCGTAACATGGTTGACGCCACCCGTGAGCTGCGGCGTCGTCTGGGCTAAGTCTTACGGCTGAAATCAGAGACTATACTGAGGTAACAGTATCGGGGTGGCTGTCTAAGGCTGCATCCCGTCTTAAGGAGGCTTGCCATGAATCATGTCTACAAGATAATTGAAGTCACAGGTTCCTCTACCCTCAGCAGCGATGATGCCATTCGTAATGCGGTGGCTGCGGCGGCGCAGTCACTGCATCATTTGCGTTGGTTTGAAGTGGTTGAAACCCGCGGTCACCTCGAAGCGGGCGTGATAGCCCACTGGCAGGTGACAGTGAAAATCGGTTTTACCCTGGATACACCTTAGGCGTCTCTGGGCATACCTTTTTCGATGGCGCGTACCAGTCGCGCCGTCTTGCGGCTGTCTTTTGAAAGGACGCTTTGCTGACGCTTGATGGCCCAGTGGATGTGCTCTGCCACCATTTCATCCACTTCTTTATCTCTGAGCCTGGCGTTCAGAGCGCTTAGGATATCACCGCTTGCGGGGGCATTGCCCAGCGCCACGGCAATGTTTCTCAGCCACCTTTTATGGCCAATACGGCGGATGGCGCTGCCTTCTGTCTGTCGCAAAAAGGTGGCTTCATCCCAGGCAAACAGGCTAAGCAATGCTGGTAACTTGAGTGGCTGCCGGGTTTGAAAGTCCGCTTCATTGGAGAGCGGTGAGCCACTGTTGACAGGGCAGGCAAGTTGGCAGTCATCACAGCCGTAGATGCGATTACCCATCAAAGGGCGGAATTCTTCTGGAATGGCGCCCTGCAGCTCAATAGTGAGATAAGAGATGCATCGCCGGCCATCCACCACATAGGGCGCGACTATGGCGTCGGTTGGGCAACTTTTGATGCAGGCGACACAGGTGTTGCAATCTTCGGCGATGGGAATATCGATGGGCAGTGGCAGGTTCACCAGCAGCTCGCCCAAAAAGAACCAGCTGCCCGCCTGATGATTGAGAATCAGCGAGTGCTTACCGGTCCAGCCAAGGCCCGCTTTTTCAGCCAGAGGTCGCTCAAGGATAGGAGCCGAGTCGACAAAGGGGCGAAAGTTTGCCGGTGCATAGCCCCGTTCAATGAGCCAGGAGTCGATTTGCTCGCCAAGTTTTTTCAGTCGGTTGCGTATCAGCTTGTGATAATCACGGCCACCGGCGTAACGGGAAATATAACCCAGGTTAGGGTCGCGCAGGTTAGTGGCAAAGCCTGCGTTCTCGGGCAGGTAATCCATGCGCGCGGCAATCACTCTGATGGTGCCGGGGTGCAGTTCCTGCGGACGGGCACGCATCAGCCCATGGGATTCCATGTAGGCCATCTCACCGTGGTAGCCCTGGGTGAGCCACTCGAGGAGTCTGGGCTCCTGTGCCGATAAGTCGGTATCTGTTATCCCAAGTTCAGCAAAGCCAAGCGCTTTGCCCCAGGCTTTGATTTGCCGGGCAAGGTCATTGAGTTGGGCATGGGATGGAGTCGAAGTCATTCGCGTAAACCGCTGGTCAATCTCGGGCGGATAGTAGCAGTTTTTGCTCTCAGCGTCAGGCAAAGCTTTGCTGGTCTGTGGGCATTTTGGCCGCTATGCTGGAATTAAACAGAATGGTGTTAAGGATAAGGGATGCATCGATTGGGCTATAAATGCATGTGGCTGCTTGCTTCCCTGCTGTGTGTTTCATTGGCCGCAGAAGGGGAAGTGACAGAGCCCTCTGCACCGAGCCGGTTGCGACTGCTGACCGAGCCCTTGCCTCCGTTAAGTTATCTTGAAGGCGATAAAGCCACGGGTTATGCAGTGGAGTTGGTGGAGCAGTTAAAGTCCCGTGTAGGCGAAGATGCAAGCATAGAAGTCCTGCCCTGGGCCAGAGCCTATAGTGTTGCCTCCCAGCTTCCCAACGTCTTGCTTTTTTCCACCGCAGTTAGAGATTCGAGACGTAGCCAGTTTGATTTTGTCGGTCCCATCGCCACAGCGAGAATTATGGTTTACAAGTTGGCGACAGATACCGAAATACCCGCCAGTCTGGATGCGGTGTCACAGCTTGGCAGTTTGGGGGTATATCGGGGATCGCCTTCGCAGCGCATCCTCAATACACACGGGGTAAAAAACGTCGAGGTATCCAGCTATCCGCTGCAGTCGCTGAGGCAGTTGCTGGCAGGACGGGTGCGCTATTGGTGTCAGGCTGATTTGGCTGTCAGTATGCTACTGAGCCAGGCAGGTACTAATGAGCTTGCCATTAGCCCGCTATTTGAATTGGAGCGGGTCGAGCTTTATCTCGCGTTTTCACGGGGCACGCCTGCCGCGACAGTACAGAAATGGCATCAGGCGCTCAGTGACTTTCAGGAAGAAGGGGATTTTGTGAGGCTGTACGAGAAGTGGTTTAACATGTCCGCGGAAAATACGTCCAGCCACATTCTCTGGCATTTGAAGCCAGAAGATTAATCGTCTTTTTCCACCCGGTTACGACCATTGTGTTTGGCACGATAAAGCGCGTGATCTGCCCGGTTCAGGAAGCTGGAAAAGTTTTTATCTCTGCTGCTATCCAGGGTGGCGACCCCCGCGCTGATGCTCATGCCAAGGCCAGGGGCGACCTCTGACAAATCCGTCGTTTCTATGGTTAACCGCAGGCGCTCAGCAATTTCAACCGCCTGTTCCAAAGTGGTGTGTGGCAGTAACGCCAGAAACTCTTCACCGCCAATGCGGCCAACCAAATCGCCTCTACGCATTTGCCCAGCGCTACTTTGAGCCATGGCAATCAAGACTTTATCACCAACATCATGACCGAAGTGGTCATTGATTTTTTTGAAATGGTCGGCATCAAACAAGATGACAGACAACGGACTGCCAGGTCTTGCGCTTCGGAACATGATCTCGCCTTCATGGTAGGTGTGCCGACGATTGGCAAGTTGTGTCAGGTGATCGGTGAGGGCGAGCCGTTCCATCAGTTTAGAGCGCTGTGCCTGCTTGTAAGCAAAAATAGACACAATGCTGAGGATGATGATGCCCATAACGATAATGACGAATTGCAGAAATTTATTTTCCTGCAGTATGGCCATTTCTTTTTCCCGCAAGCGTTGATAAGCAACCAGCTGGCGGTTTTCATTTTCAATTCTGTCGGTATCGAATCGGGTTCGCATCTCTGTGGTGCGTTGTGACTGCAACTGGTTGTCCAGTTGAGTATGGAGTGCGTTTTGTATCTCAAGGGTATAAAAGGCGTTGGCCCAATCTTCCAATGCCGCGTAGACCTGGCTTTTGGTGGCATAGAGCTCGGCTAATCCACGGCTGTTTTGCGCATTGCGAAAGCTTTCTTCGCCAACTTCCAGCAGCGGCAGCGCATCCAGCGGTTTACCCTCTGCGAGCAGTATTTGCGCCATAAACAGATGCTCGAATGCGTAAACCCCTACGTGCTCGGGTTTTAATTCGGGAAAGGCCAGTTCCAACTCAGCCTTTGCCTCTTTAAGTCTGCCGAGTTTTATGAGGGTGCCACTCATATTTACCCGGGTGGCGGCCACACTGATCTCGTCTTTTTGCGCCAGCCAGCCAGCCAATACATCTTTGTAGTAGACGAGCGCTTTCTCGAAATCCTCCAGCGTTTCATACGCCATGGCCATTTCGGCCTTGACGCCTACCATGGCAAACGTGTCTTTGGCTTCAGTGTACTTTTGCAAGAGGTCTTCGTAATACCGAATAGCCGTGTCCGGGTCGCCGAAACGGCGATAACTGGTGGCAAGCTCAAGGAGATTGTATCTGGCCCAGTAGGTTAAATTGAGGCTCTCATAAAGATGTTGGGACGTAATCAGGTCTTCCAGCGCATCGGCAAAGTTGCCCTGATAGGAAAGCAGGGCTCCCCTGAGACTGCGGCTATCTGCAATCAGACGGGGCTCTTCCGATTGATAGGCAAGAGAAACCGAGCGATTGTAATCACTCATGGCGTCGGCCATAACGCCTTTCTGCTGTAATAACCAGCCCCGGCAGAGCATCAAATCGGCTTGAGTTGGGATATCCGCCTGAACCATCGGCAGTGCCAGTTGTTCGTTGGCATAAGTCAGCCCATGCTCCAGGGCATTCTCCTGAGTCAGGTCAGTTGACCAACAGAGCGTTCGTTTAAGGCGCAGTGTGCGAGGAATATCGTCGGCAACAATATTTTGTTTCAGCAGTTCAACCTGCTCGGGAATGGAATCAAACTGAGATGGATCGCTTTCCAGTTGGCTGAACAGCCTGTCTATCTCGTCCAGCGTCAAATCACCGGCATGCGCGGGCAGCCAGAGGATAAGTAAAAAAATGGCCCAAAGAATGGACTTTGGAAAATCAAATTTCATCTAAATCTGTTGCCGATTTGTTACTTTTTGTTATGTGCAAATCATAACCGTATGTCGTGGAGTTTCCCAGTTTTTCTTATTGTGCAGCGTGAAAACCAGCATAAAATCCAGAGCCTGCCACGCACTTTTGCAATTGCTTTGCAGAATGTGTATAAGACGCCAAATTGATAAATTCAGCACTGTACAGCACATCCTTTGGGGTGGTCTTACGGAAGCTTCATAGAAATTTCAGGTGTATCATGAGCGAGATTGACGCAAATTACCGTGCATTGGCTCAACAAGTTGCCGACAAGGTTGCTGGTCGTGTTATCGCACTCGACAGGCTCCCCGAGTCGCTGCTTACTGCCTATCGCAGCCTGTGCGACGAACTCTTGGCTGACAGAGACGGACGATTTACCCGTGCCTGGGACCAGCTGCCGGACAGTGCATCCTCATTATTTGAACGTTGTGTCTTCCACGGGTTTTATTTGGCCAATGCGTGGATCCAACTCAGCATCGTTGCCAGGGATATTTCTGAGCTTCAGGACACAGACGAAGCCATCGCAGAACAGGAATACAGTGGGCTCTATGTGCGGGTTGCTGAAGCAGCGCTGAAGGAAAGCGTGAAAAAGCTGAAAAAAGCCCGCACTGACAGAAGCATGTACAACAGCATGCGCGAGGTGATGGGCATTTGATGCGATGGCTTTATGAGCCATGAAGCTTACCCCATAAAAAAGCCCGGCTATGCCGGGCTTTTTTGTTAGAACGAGGTCCGTTTGTAACGGCGGTACTCGGGATACCAGAAGTTGGCCTCGATGGACTGCATCAGCAGCTCATCAGTGGTATCCAGCGCATGTCCCTGTTCAATGGCCACCTTGGCAACGGCAAAGGCGATGTGTTTGCTTACATCGTGAATTTCTTCCAGCGGTGGCAGCAGAGGTCCTGAGCCGTCTTTTGCCAATGGAGAACACTCCGCAAGCGCGCGGCTGGAGGCCATGAGCATCTCGTTTGATACCCGGTTGGCTCCGCACGCCAGCACCCCAAGACCAATGCCGGGGAAGATGTAGCTGTTGTTGCACTGGGCGATATCGTAAGTCACGTCGTCCACTACCACGGGCTCGAACGGGCTACCGGTTGCTACCAACGCCTGACCGCTGGTCCAGTGGAGTATATCTTTCGGTGTCGCCTCAACCCTGCTGGTGGGGTTGGACAGCGGGAATACGATTGGACGGGCGCAGTGGCTGTGCATGGCGCGGATGATCTCTTCAGTAAAGAGGCCAGGGGCGCCTGACACGCCGATAAGTACCGTCGGCTTGGCATTGTTCACGACGTTCAGCAGTGAGACATTGTCGCTGAAGTCATCCCAGTGGTTAATGTTATCAATTTTCTGTGCCAGTTTTTGCTGGAATGGCAGCAGGTTAGGCATGTTGTCCAGCAGCAGACCCCAGCGGTCAACCATAAACACCTGGCTGCGGGCCTGATCATCGCTGATGCCTTCAGATACCATTTGCGCCACAATTGCTTCAGCAATACCGCAACCGGCGCTGCCTGCACCCAGGAAGGTGATGCGCTGATCACTGAGCTTGGTTCCAGCGGCCTGGCAGGCGGCCAATAAGGAGCCAACGGTCACCGCAGCCGTACCTTGAATATCGTCGTTAAAACAGCAGTATCTGTCCTTGTAGCGCTCCAGAATTGGCATGGCATTCTTCTGGGCAAAGTCTTCAAACTGAATCAGCACATCAGGCCAGCGGCGGTGTACGGCTTCCATAAAGGCTTCAATAAACTCGCTGTACTCTTCGCCACCAATGCGGGGATGGCGCCAGCCCATGTACATGGGGTCTTCGAGCAGGTGCGGATTGTCAGTGCCCACATCCAGGGTGATAGGCAGGGTATAGGCCGGGCTGATACCACCGCAGCTGGTGTACAGTGACAGCTTTCCAATTGGGATGCCCATGCCGCCAATCCCCTGATCGCCCAGACCCAGAATCCGCTCGCCGTCCGTCACAACGATGATTTTCACCTTGTGGCGGGTGGAGTTATTGAGGATGTCGTCAATCCTGTCCTTGTTGGGATAGGAGATAAACAGTCCGCGGTTGCGGCGATAGTTTTTGGAGAACCGCTCACAGGCCAGGCCCACCGTGGGGGTGTAGATGATGGGCATCATCTCGGCAATGTTGTTTTGCACCAGGCGGTAAAACAGGGTTTCGTTGGTGTCCTGAATGTTGCGCAGGTAGATGTGCTTATCCAAATCATTGTTGAAACTGCGGAACTGATCGTAGGCCCTTGATGCCTGCTCTTCGATGGTTTCAATCGCGTAAGGTAACAGGCCTTCAAGGTTGAAGAATATCCGCTCTTCTTCGGTAAAGGCGCTGCCTTTGTTAATGAGCGGTGCTTCAAGAATGGCTGGACCGGCGAACGGCAAATAGAGCGGGCGTTTGTTATCGTCCATGGGCTACCTTTTGTATGCTTTTTGGGTGTGTGCTTTCTGGGCATGAAATGTGCTGTCAATAGCAAGAAGATTATCACGAAATGTGATCTTTGTAGCTTTGAGTGCAGGGGAATTTTCGCATTTTTTCATGAATGCATGTTTTAAACGCCGGTGTGAATGTGTTGAAAAAGTTAAATTAATTCACTTTGGGGCTTGTGAATGCTTGCCCGCTGTTTAACTCAAACAAAAAAGCCATCGATTGACGATGGCTTTTTGGCCTCTGACGCTGCGTTTTTTGGGCATCACAGCATGCTATCTGACAGATCAGCGACCGCGGAGGCTGATGGACAGGCCCTTCAAAAAGTTGCGCAACAACTGATTGCCACAGGGACGATAATGGCGGTGGTCCGGGTTTCTGAAAATGGCGCCCAGTTCCGACTTGGAGAGAGCGAATCCGGCCTTGGTTAGCATGGCCAGGATGTCATCTTCCTTCAGCTCCAGTGCAATGCGGATCTTTTTGAATACCAGATTATTATCCAGTGGCATCGGCGCAGGCACACCGTCACCTGGTCTCAGTCCGCGGCGCTCAATAACCAAACCATCCAGGAACTGGCAGAGTTCCTTGTCGGTGCAGGGACGAAAACCGGGTTCATCTTCCTTTTTCAGCATGGCGAGCAGGGCATCTTCGGTTATCGGTTGATGGACCAGGGCGAAGAGAGCGACAACCTTGCTGTCACTCAGATTCAGGGCAAAGCGCAGGCGGCGCAGAATATCGTTGTTTGTCATGGGCATCCATTGAAAGGCTATTGCCGGGCTGGGGCAATTATACCTAAGGGGTCTGCTGTGGGCTAATGCTGTCTGCGTTTGCATGCAGTGAGAAGCTGGCATAACGGCGCATCAGGGCGCGAAGCTCATCCTGGAAGGCAAAGACCGCCTCGGGATTGCTGAGGTCACCTGAGACATTCTGCAGCAACACCAGCTGCAACTGCGTTTCGGGGTAGTAGAGCATCAAACTCATAAAGCCAGGAATGTAGCCGCTATGGCTGTACTCCTGCGGCGACTGTGCGATTTGGAGCCCAAGACCATATTCAAGCGTTCCCCAGCGATGTTGTCGTAAAGCCACGGGAGTAATCATGTTCTGATAGGCGCTATCCGCCAGCAATTGGCCAGTGTGAAGCTTTTGCTGAAAATCGGCAACGCCCCTGGCTGAGCCTATCAGGGTACCAGACGCGGCGCTGGCGGTCGTTATAGTTGATTCAACGGCTTCACGTTGGTTGGCTTGCTCATCAAAGCCCTGAACCAGGCGAGGATAAGTTTGCCGGAGAGTCTTGGTCTCGCCCGCAGCGGCTTGAATATCCAATCCGTTGCTTTGAAGGAACTGATTCAAGTCAGACATCCAAGCTGCACTGTCGCCGGGATTAAGGTTATTTGCCAAAAATTGATAGTTGCCGTTGCTGTATTCGAATTGTCCGGGTCCATTTGATGTCATGCCGGTAAACGGTCTGTTGATGCCCGAGGTGTGGCTGAGCAACATAGCCGGGGTAAGGCTTTGTTCCGCGGGGTAGAAGTTGGGCTTTAGCGATGTGGCCAGCGGTGAAAACAGGGCCGCATGATGCCGGCTCAGATAAAAGCTGCTGAACACAGGCTTGGAAATAGAGCCCAATATGAACAGGCTATCTTTCGTGATGCCTTCGCCCGCCGTTTTAACAAACAACTGTTTATCCTGATGTTGAACCCAGATGACGCCTTGAAAATTGGGTGAAATCTGTGCATTCAGTGCGCTCTTGAGCTCCGTCAGTTTCGTTGCTTGTGCGGCAGAAAAAAACAACAGACATGAAAGTGAAAAAATTAATTTAAACAATCCCTTGTTAGTATTCATTGCGAATTAATTCCTCAATTGTTGCGTCCAGAAAGGTGCTGGCAGCGCAATAAGTTGTTATTAATGTGTTTCTGTGTGGTTGACATAATTAACAAATTGGATAGCTTGGTGGATGATCTCACTATCGGTGGCAGTCTGCTGTCGCTATCGAAAAATAACAACTATCCAAATTGCTGGGGAATGATTATGAAAGCTCAAAAATGGATTCTGAGCAGTTGTGCGTTAGCCGTTGCCTTGGCGCTGCCTTCTGTTGCTGTCGCCGCAGAAGATGGTGCAAAAGTTGAGCGTCTGGAAGTCACAGGCTCTCGCATCAAGCGAACTGACATAGAAGGCCCATCACCCATCCAATCCATTGGCAAAGACGACATTGCCAATATGGGTTTTGATAACCTGCAACAATTACTCGAGAAAATGCCTGCCAACGGCGCCGGTGCTTTTTCTACCCGGGGTAACAGTCAGGATTCTACCGCTAACGGCTCTGCCTCTATCAGCCTCAGGGGCCTTGGTCCGGATGCGACCCTGGTACTCATTAACGGTCGCCGCGTAGCCATCAGCTCATTTGCCGAAGGCGTGAGCAACTCCTTCGTTGACATTAACAACATCCCGGTTTCGGCCATTGAGCGCATCGATATTCTGAAAGACGGCGCCTCTGCAATTTACGGCTCCGACGCCATTGCCGGTGTAGTGAACATTGTTCTGAAGAAGGATATCGAAGGCATCGAAGTCAACCTCGGTTATGGTGGCGCTACAGGCCCCCATTATGACGAAAAAACGGCGAACCTGGTTTGGGGTACCAAGGGTGATAAAGGCACTGCCTCTATCATTCTCGACTACTTTAAGAACTCTACCCTCAGCGCCGATGAAATGGGCCGTTTCGGTACCGCGAACCAAGAGCCCTATGGCGGCGATGACAACCGTTCCTCCCGTGGTTACCCTGGTTATTTCTATGTCGATGGCGTGAAAACTCCGGACCCCGATTGTCCTGCCGATCGCCTCACGGGTAGTGGCAGTTGTTTGTTCGACTACGGTCCTTATAACCTCACCATCCCTGCCGCTGAGCGTGTAGGTGCCATAGGTCAATTCGAGTATTTCTTCGATAATGATGTGACTGCTTTTCTGGAATTCGCTGTGCAGCACAACACTTCCGAAGCCGGCGGTGCGGCAACTCCACTCGATGAATCCGCAGGCTTGACTGTGCCTGGTACCCACCCCGATAACCCATGGGGTAAAGACATTCTGATTGGTCGTTATCGTCCGGTGGACGCTGGTGCACGCCGTTGGGATATTGAATCGGACTCGATGAGACTGGTTGCTGGCTTGCGTGGCACCCTGAATGAGTGGGATTGGGAAGTTGCTGCACAAAAGGGACGTCAGGAACAGACTCAGACCGGTGACCGTAGTCAAGGTTGGGTTCGTGTGGATTACTTGCAGCGTGAGATTGATGCTGGCCGTTACAATCCATTTGGAGCTGCCGTCAACTCACCCGACGTTATCGATGCTATCACCACCAGTCTGGTGCGTCAGGGCGTCTCCCACATGACGGCTTACAATGCCAGCATTACCGGTCAGGCGTTCACCCTGGCCGAACGTGATGTGATGATGGCTGCGGGCGTTGAATATCGTGAAGAAGACGTAAGCGACGTGCCCGATGAGCAGTTCCAGCGTGGGCTGATTTTCGGTACCGAGGCTGTTTCTGCAAACGCCGAGCGTGACCAATGGGCTGCCTACGTCGAGTTCTCTATTCCGGTTACTGATAACTTTGAACTGCAGCTGGCAGGTCGGTACGACAATTACAGCGATTTTGGCACCACCACCAATCCAAAGGTGGCTTTCCAATGGGGTATCACTGACGAAATCACCGCCCGTGGTTCCTGGGCTACCGGCTTCCGCGCACCATCCCTGGCACAGATTGGCCTGGGCCCTTCACAGGAAAGTTTGTTCCTGGATGATTACTACTTCTGCCAGGCAAATGGTTTAGATGCATCCGAGTGTGAGAATTTGGACCAAAACTTCCTGTTCTCAGGGAACAAAGAGCTGGAGGCTGAAGAGTCTGAAAGTTGGAACGTGGGTATGATTTACGCCCCGAATCAGTCATTTGATCTGAGCTTGGACTGGTACAACATCACGCAGGACAATAAGATCGACAAGCTTGAGCCTCAAGATGTGTATGACGCCAATTGCGGCTCTCAGAACAGTCCTATTTGTCAGCGATTGGCTCCGGTTGGCGCTGACTCGTTGGGAACGATTGACAAGATCTTGTCCAGCTTTGTGAATATCAGCTCTCAGGAAGTGCAAGGTATCGACGTGTCCAGTCACTATACTTTGGCTACCGATGGTTATGGTGACGTAAAGTTTGGGCTGGAATACAGCTATCTGATGGACTTTGAGAAAGGTGATAAAGACTGGACCGGAAAGTATCGTTTCCCAGAGCACCGTTGGTTAGGTACTACTAATTGGACCAAAGATGATTTGTCAGTCAACCTCAACCTTAGCTACATAGGTGAATTTGCTGACTATAATGAAACCCGCAACGTAGACGCCCAGCTGTTGGTGGATATGTCAGCGTCCTATCGCTTCAGTGAAACTTTGAAGTGGACTATTGGTATGAATAACGTGCTGGATGAAGAGCCTCCATTTGCCATTGGTGATGGCGATGGCGATCTCTATGGCTACGTGATGGCGACTCATAACCCAATGGGACGTTATGCCTACATCAAGCTGAATATCAACTTCTGATAGCTTGAAGCAGATGAACAAAAACGGCATCCACAGGATGCCGTTTTTTTATGGCTCATCATATTTGGCTCATAGTCCCAAATGCCTATTGGTTTTGGCAGATGAGTTGATTGAAGCGTGTTATTTCAGCTGGGCAGCAGCCCATTTGGCGCGGCTTTCGCGGCTTTCTCCCAGGCCATTTTGCTCCCGGAAGGCCTTGTAGCTCTCCACATCCAAAGGTACCAGAGTCACTTCCACTTCCAGTACCAGCTGGCATTCCTTTTTGATTCGCCAAGCCGACGTGTTGTAAAGCTCCGTCAGTGGCAAAGAGCTTAAAAACTCGGGGTTGTACTGGGCGTAAACCGCTTGAGTGGGGTAAACCACAAAGGCTAAACGGCGTTTTGGCTCTTTTTTGAACATGGCTTCAATACCGTCTGTGGTATTGAGCAGCTGCATCTCAATGACTTCGTCGATATCGAGCAATTTTTTTTGTGCCAGGCCTGGCGCTTCAGCGGCGCCCGCCTCCCACGCGATGACGTCGTCTTCGCTGTGGCCTGTGACAGTGCCAACCTGTGCAGGATTGAGGCCCAGTGACAGCCTCAGATACTGCATTTCGATGCCGTTGAGGCCAATCTCTTTTGCCATGTTTGTTTCCGTAATTAACTGTTTATCCAGACGTCTTCAGCCCATTCCCAGAAGGAATCCCACTGGTCTTCGGTGAAGTCGCCAAAGGCCCAGTAGTGTACCTGACCTTCCTGATCGATACAGTAAAAGTTATCGCCATTCTGACAGATGGGGATCATCTCCCGTGGCAGCCCGATTGACCAGGCATAGGCTGCGACTTCTGACAAATATGTATGACTATGGGGGTCGGCCACTGTCACGGGCTCCAGGCTGCCAACAATCACATCGCTTGCATTAAGCAGATATTCTTTCAAATCAGCCGGTAAGGGGATGAGAATTGCTTCTTCAACGTCCAGCAGTTGGTCAAATGAAGGCAGTTCCAGTGGGACTGGAACCTGTTCGCTCATTTCTTGTAGTTGTTCGATGAGTTCATGCATTTTATGTGCTCCTTGGCGTACCCGAGCGAGTATAACCATGGGATAGCACAAAAAAAAGGGCACCCGAAGGTACCCTTGATTTATCGCATTATTTCTAAAATTTTGATGGCTGTCCCGCGATGGAACTTACCAGATTTTCACACGCTTTTCGGGAGCCAGATACATGGCATCACCTTCCTTCACGCCATAAGTGCTGTAGAACTCAGGCATGTTGGACAGAGCACCCAGCGCGCGGAACTTGGCAGGTGAGTGAGGGTCGGTGGCCACGCGGTTACGCAGTGCCTCTTCCTTCATCTTGGCGCGCCAGATTTGGGCGAAGCCGATAAAGAAACGCTCATCACCGGTCAGGCCGTCAATCACAGGTGCTTCCTTACCGTGCAAAGACATCTTGTAAGCCTTGTAAGCAATGGTTACACCGGACAGGTCACCGATATTTTCACCCAGAGTCAGCTCACCGTTTACATGCAGGTCATCAAACACCTGATAGCCGTTATACTGCTCAATCAACGCTTTACCGCGGGCGCTGAATTCTTTCAAATCCTGCTCTGTCCACCAGTCGCGCAGGTTACCTTCGCCATCAAACTTGGCGCCCTGGTCATCAAAACCATGGCCCATTTCGTGGCCAATCACGGCGCCGATACCACCATAGTTCACGGCATCGTCAGCTTCCATGTTGAAGAACGGAGGCTGAAGAATCGCCGCAGGGAACACAATTTCATTCATGGTTGGGTTGTAGTAGGCGTTCACGGTTTGTGGGGTCATGTGCCACTCGTCGCGATCGATAGGAGCGCCCAGCTTGGCCAAATCTTTCTCATGCTGCAAGGCGGCGGCACGTTTGGCGTTGCCCACCAGATCGTCGGCCTTGATGGTCAGCTTGCTGTAGTCTTCCCACTTATTGGGGTAACCAATTTTGGGATTGAACTTGGCCAGTTTGTCCTTGGCGGCTACCTTGGTGTCAGGGCTCATCCAGCTCAGTTCATCGATGCTCTTACCATAGGCGCCACGCAGGTTTTCTACCAGGTCCTGCATGCGGGCCTTGGCTTCTGGAGTAAAGTGATGCTTCACGTAGACTTTACCCACAACTTCACCCAGCATGCCGTTCACACTGGCAACGGCGCGTTTCCAGCGTGGCTGTTGTTCAGCCTGGCCGTTCAGGGTCTTGGAGAAAAACTCGAAGTTTTCCTGATCCAAAGCCTCGGTCAGCTGACCGGCGGCGTGGGTCAGTGTTTGCCACTGCAGGTAGGTTTTCCAGGTCGCCAGATCTTCTGTTTTCACCAGCGCATTCAGGCCTTCGATAAAGCTTGGCTGGTTGATGATGATATCGCCCTGCTTGTCTGCACCCAGTGTGGTGAGGTACAGCTGCCAATTGATGTCCGGTGCCAGAGTCGCCAGCTCGCTTACCTGGAACTTGTTGTAAGTCTTGGTGCTGTCGCGAACGTCAACCACATTCCAGTGGGCATTGGCGATGGCAGTTTCCAGCTTGAGCACGGTTTCAGCGGCTTCTTTACCGCCGCTCAGGCCCGCCAGTTCATACATCTTTTCGATGTGAGCCTTGAAGGCTTCGCGAATGTTGACGAAACGTTCTTCTTCGTTGAAGTAGTAGTCTTTTTCAGGCAGGCTCAGGCCGTATTGCCACAGGTGAGTGGCGTAACGGCTGGAGTCCTTGGCATCCACATCGATGTAGAAGGCCATAGGGGTGCCACCGCCGATGATTTGGCTGTGGGCAAAAAATTTCACCAGGTCATCTTTGGTCTGGATGGCGGCAATGGCATCCAGTTCTGGTTGAATTGGCGTAATACCGAGTTTATTGAGGGTTTCAACGTCCATGAAGGCGCGATACTGGTCGGCCACTTTCTGCTCGTCTGTGCCTTCTTTCAGGTTTGGCGTCGCAGCAACCTCATCGATGATGGCTTTTACGTCATCACGGGATTTTTCACGCAGATCATAAAAGGCGCCAGTACTGGTGCGGTCACCGGGGATTTCGGTGTTTTTGTACCAGGTGCCATTTACATAGTCGAAGAAGTCATCCTGTGGGCGGACACTCTTGTCGAAGTTGGCAAACTCAATACCTGAGCCCAGCGCCTTTGCAACGGCTTCAGCGGCTGCGGTTTTGGCGACTTCCGGTGCCTTGGTTTCGGCAGCTTTTTCCTGATTACAGGCTGTCAAACCCATGATGAGCGAGGCACACAATCCCCCGATGAGTACTTTTCTCATTATTTTTCCTTGGTTGTTTCGCCTCCGGTGAATACAAAAGGGTATTTTATCCGGTAAACAGGCGGTTACTGTGCTTGTGGTCGTGCGTTATGTTAAAGCTTTTGGCTGAATGTAAACAAGCGAAAGGCGGGATAACTTTTGCACGGGTTGTAAGCAAATCTGTCAGCATTGCCTTTTGTAGTCTGCCGGGCATAATGACGGCGCATTGACAGGGTAGGACCGAATATTGTGAGACTGGATAAATACCTCGCCGAAACCACAGCGCTCAGCCGTGGGCTCGCCAAAAAAGCCATCAATAGCGGCGATGTCAGCTGCGATGGCGTTGTTATGAAAGACCCGGCATTCAAGGTGCCACAGGGCGCCCGTGTTTGTTTTCAGGGCGAGGTGCTGGCGCTCGTGGGTGTTCGCTATCTGATGCTGCACAAGCCGGTTGATACTATTTGTTCGACTCAGGATGAGTATTATCCGTCGGTGTTGTCGCTGCTGGACATAGCCCGCCCCGACAAATTACACATTGCTGGGCGCCTCGATGCAGATACTACAGGCTTGGTGCTCATTACGGATGATGGTCTGTGGTCGCACAAGGTGACGTCACCAAAGCGGGACTGTGCCAAACGCTATCGGGTGCAACTGGCAGAGTCTCTCACGGACGATTTGATTGCGCAATTTGCCGAAGGGGTGCAATTAAACGGCGAAGATGGCCTGACCAAACCGGCCAAGCTGGAGCTCCTCAGTGACACAGAGGCGCTGCTCAGCATAACCGAGGGTAAGTATCATCAGGTTAAAAGGATGTTCGCCGCCGTGGGCAACAAAGTGATTGGCCTGCATCGCGAGGCCGTAGGTGCCATCGAGCTTGACCCCCAGCTTGCACCAGGCGAGTGGCGTTATCTGACCGAAGCCGAAATTGCCTCGGTGAAATAAACCTGCATATCAAAAAGGGCCTTCAATGAAGGCCCTTTTTATTGTTGCTTCGCTTATTCCACCGATAATTTACCGCTGAGGGTGGAGAGTTCTATCACTCCTTTACCACCGCCGAGCACCATATCCAGAGTGCTGCCGGGCCCGTACTTGGGCTTTTTGGGGGCGTCATCGGTCAGGCCGTTATGAATTTTTCCGCTTGGGCCACCGTTAATCGCCACACGGACATCGGCATCGCCAAGCAGTTTGACTGACAAGTCTCCGCTAACCGATTCACCCGACACCTTCACATCGCCTTTCAAGGCTAGTTCAGCATCACCGCTAACGGCGTTATATTGCACGGCTCGGGCGTTGGGTAGCCTTGCTTCGGTATCACCGGAGACCTGTTCGATACGGACTTTTTTCGTCTGGTTGTTTAGATGAATATCACCGCTGACAGACTTGTAGCTGGCTTCATCGTTGGTGGAATGCTTGTCTGTGATTCTTCCGGATACAGTCTCAATATTGACTGTGCCGGTAAGCTTCTCACTATCCACTTCGCCCGACACTGTATTGAACGTGACTTTGCCACCAAGTGCATTGGCCTTGATGTCGCCCGATACTGTGCTGAGCCCTATCTCACCTTGCAGCCCATCAACCCGATAGTCTGCAGATACCCCCTCGCCGGCCAACGTAAGGTTAGCGGGAACCCTGATGACAAGCTCTGAGCCATTACTCTTATTGCCCTGATAACTTTTAGGCATCTTGTCTTCCAGCAGGATGCGGCTGCCCTGATTCTCAAAAAGCAGACCTTCGCTGAGCTCATCGAGCGTGCCCTGCACCTGAATGGTGTTTTTATCCCAGGGGCTTATTTCCACCTCGCCGCGCTGAACCCTGATATCCAGTACCACCTGGGAACCAACATCCAGGCTTTTATCGATTTTTTCGGCGGCAAACAGTGGGCTTGCGAGCAGGCACAGCAGCGACAGTGAGTACAGTGTTTTCATAGGGTATCTCCTTGTGTGGCGCCGGCTGGCAGCCTTTGTCCCTGGGTTAAAAGTTCAATTTCGCGGCGCTGGACCCAGAGCCAGAGCTGCCAAAGTTGTTTATCCTGTGGATTGGCCTTGAGGGAACTCAGAATAAGCCGTGCCGCTTCCCGCAGCTCTTTTAAGCCCGCTTCCACGGGCTCTTGATATCCCACCTGTTGCCAGGCGTTGCTGGATGATTCAGCAAGTGAGGCCACTTCCTGACGGTGGGCGAGATCAATACTTTCTATGAGCGGCCACAGGCTGTTATCCACCTCGGGCGTATTGTGAATGGGGAGCTGCGGTACCAAAGTTAGCAACAGCGCCGCGGCAACGGCAGTTGTTACGTACCAGGGCAATCTTCCCGGCCTATTCTCTTTTCTGTCTTCCCCTGCCTTTGTTGGCTGCGGGCGGTCGAGCCTTGCGGCAATTGCATCCCAGTTGGATTCTGCTGGCGTCAGCTCTTTGGGGGCATCGGCAATCAGCTTGTCGAGGCGTTTGTCGGCAGCACTGGTCATGACAGCATCTCCTTCATCAGTTCCCGCGCCCTGTGGTAATGTGCCTTGCTGGTGCCGGTGGATATACCGAGCAAACTGGCCACTTCCTCGTGGGAAAAACCTTCCACGGCAAATAGAACAAACACCAGCCGGGCTCGCTCCGGCAGCCTGACAATCAGGCGGTCGAGCAGGAGACCATCGTCATTTTGACTGTGCTCTGGTGCATCCTGTATTTGCCAGTCGGGCACCATTCGGGCCCAAAAGCTGCGATGTTGCTTGAGGGTGCTTAGTGCCTGATTCAGGGCCAGCGAGTAAAACCAGGTGCCAAATTGGCTCTCACCACGAAACTGCGGCAGCTTGTGCCACAGACGAACAAAGCTTTCCTGCAATATTTCATCGGCAAGACTCGGTTCGCCGCCAAGACGCAGCGCCAGCGCGTAGATCCGTTTATGGTGGCGTTGGTACAGGGCTTCAAAGGCGCTTTTATCGCCCTGTGCCGCTTGCTGCGCCAGGCTGGCATCATTCACATCTTGTGATTGCTGCTGTGGTATTGGGAGCACCTTGGGTTCCATCGGTCCTTGTATGCTTAATAAGACAGATGTCCAAGATAGAAAGGTTTAGTGGGGATGCAACATTTTTTGCATCCCTTGTAAGTTATTGTTCCTGAAGCATCTTGAAAAGCAGTCGCGCACCAGCGAGATCGGCGAGTGCAGACCCCACACTCTTGAACATCGTAATATCCTTGTCATTTACGCGTCCCAGCGCTGTGCCCTGACAGAGTTCTGACAGCTCAGCTCTCACCTCATCCAGCGAAAAGCGTCCCTCTGATACAGGGATCAATAGCTCGCCGGCTTCACTGAACACATTGAGTCTCGCGTCTACATAGACTTGAGAGTTTGTTATCAGATGAGAATCACACTCGCGGCAGTCTTTGTGGTGATTGCCGACAAAGTCAGTGTGGGTGCCGGGAGTGACCCATTCTCCGGGAAAGAGTGGGGTGGGGGAACCGGTGGCGCAGCTGATGATGTCCGCCCAGGGAACGTCAAGTTGCAGTGCATTAGCTGCCGTCACCTCAATATCGGTGCGCTGCGCCCTGATTGTGGCGATGGTTGAATCAATCTTTTGAGTATTCCTTCCCCAGATCCTGATTTCTCTGATTGGACGCACACTGGCGTGTGCCAGTGCCATGTACACAGCCAGATTGCCGGTGGCGCACATTAGCAAACGGCTGCTGTCCTTGCGGGCAAGGAAGCTCGCTGCCAGCGCGGAAGTCGCAGCGGTGCGCCAGTAGGTGACGCTGGTTCCGTCTATCAAAGCCTGCGGTACCCCTGTTTTTCTATCGAAGAGCAATATTTGCGAATACAGACTCTCGCAACCCGGGTTTTTCACTGGATTGTCAGGTAAGTAAGTAAAGGCTTTTACCGCAATGCTTTCTTCATCCCAGGCAGGCAACAGGGCAAAGGCGTGCTGATTGTCGGCAGTGTCTGACAGCGCGTACACCTGGCGCTGGGGCATGGTAAATGGGCGGCACAGTTGTTGCCTTAGCGCTTCGACAAGGGGTGGAAACGTCAACTTTTGTTGCACCTGGTTGCCATCGATGATTTTCATAGTGATTCAGATAAAGTTAAATAATGGGATATTGTATGTACTTTTATTTGAGCAAGTAAACCAGTTGAAGCTGGACCGGCATATGAGGAAAGGTGTTGAAAAGTGATTAAAACTCATGGAGTTTTGAGAGTTTGCAGCCGATACTTGTACCGATAGGTTCAAAAATAAGAACAATCGACGTGTGACAGTTTTGTGACCACCAAGGCCTTAGTTCCCAAATAGATGCCTGGGGGTCTACAGTTATTAAAGATCGCTACATGGGGAAAGTAACATGCTCATTCGTCAAAAATTAATGCTGAGCGCAGCGTTGTCGATAGGTGCCCTGGTGGCGATGTTCG
The DNA here is from genome assembly GCF_000015245.1 of Shewanella amazonensis SB2B. Classification (NCBI taxonomy): domain Bacteria; kingdom Pseudomonadati; phylum Pseudomonadota; class Gammaproteobacteria; order Alteromonadales; family Shewanellaceae; genus Shewanella; species Shewanella amazonensis. The sequence goes on along the minus strand of NC_008700.1, from coordinate 3,126,398 downwards.
GTTTGCAGCTGTATTCCGGCAAAACTCAGGTTGAGTTGGCGTTGGCCGCTCAAACCGTGGTTGAACTGGAAAGGGACATGCTCGAGCTTCGCAAGGATGAGAAAGACTTTTTAACCCGCAGTGATATGGCCTATGTTCAGGGGCATGCCCAACATGCTGCAGAGCTCAAAACCAAACTGAGCACTGTCAAGCAAGTATTTGAAAAATATGACATGCCCATGGCGCCTTTGGATCGGTTTGAGAGTTTGTTAGGCCAATACCTGACACTGTTTTCCGACGTGGTCACACTACAGCAGCAAATTGGTTTGACCCCCAAGTCCGGCTTGTATGGCCAGCTCAGAGAGGCGGTACACAATGTGGAAACCCTACTGAAAGAACACAATAAGCCAGAGCTGGCAGTACAGATGCTACAACTGCGTCGCAACGAAAAAGATTTTATGTTACGCCGTGATGCCGGTTATCTGGATAAGTTTCAGCAAACTCTGCGCAGCTTTGACAGCACCCTTGATGGGTCCGATTTGAGTCCTGACGTCGCGGATGAAATCCGTCGCCTCATGAAGGATTATCAAATGAATTTCGAGGCCTTGGTTAATAAAGAGAAGGAATTTGGTCTGGGCAAAGAGGACGGCAAAATGGGCGCGCTCAGGTCTGTCATCGACCAGTCTGAGCAGGCGACACAGGAGCTGCGGGAGCTTGCGCTTCATGAAATTCATGATGAAGAGGGTGACAGTGTTGCCATGGCGACAACCCTGTTTGCCGTGATTGCTGTGCTGGTTGCTATTGTGACCTTTATGATCATCCGCGCCATCATTACCCCCATCAACAATATCAATCAGGTGATTTCACATGTTGGCAAGGATAAAAACCTGACCCTGCGTTGCGATACACAAGGGGGTGACGAAATCGCTGAAATAGGCCAGCACTTTAACGAAATGGTTGAAAGTTTCCGTGCGCTTATCCAGCAAGTAAACGATGCTGTGAACGTCATGAATGAATCCTGTCAGGAGCTGTCAGCCAATGCGACCCAGGCGTCCGACGGGGTACTTAGGCAGCTGAATGAAACCGACATGGTAGCTACCGCCATTACTGAGATGGGGGCCACCATCGATGAGATTGCCAAAAACACCGAACTGGCGGCCGAGCGTGCCAACCATACACACACCAACGCTCAGGTAGGACAGCAGAGCGTTGAGCAAACCATCGAAAAAATCCAGTCACTGGCGCAGCAGCTTAACAATTCGGCCTCTGTGGTGGCTGAGCTTGAGCGTGACAGCGGCACCATAGGCAGTGTGCTGGATGTGATCCGGGGTATTGCTGAGCAAACCAATCTACTGGCCCTGAACGCTGCCATTGAAGCCGCCCGTGCCGGTGAGCAGGGGAGGGGCTTTGCCGTGGTGGCCGATGAGGTCCGCTCGCTGGCGATGCGAACACAGGAGTCGACCGAAGAAATCGCCGGTATTATCCAAACTCTGCAAAGCCGCACCCGCTCCATTGTGCAGCTGATGGAAGCCAGTCAGCGCCAGGGCGGAGAAAGCGCTGAGCAAGCTGCCAGTGCCGGTACCATGTTGGCGCAGATAAATCAGGATGTGACCAACATTATGGACATGAGTACCCAGATAGCCGCGGCCATCGAAGAGCAAAGCTCTGTGGCGGCAGAAGTGAATAAAAATGTGGTGGTTATCAGGGATATCGCCGAAGAATCTTCCCATGCGGCTATGGCGAACGCTAAAGCCTCCGACGATGTGCGGGAACGGGCTGAGTATTTGCAGAGGGCAGTTAGCCAGTTCCGCGTGAGTTGAGTCAGAGTGTCGTGAGAAAGCCGCCGAAAGGCGGCTTTTTTTCGGACAAATGCCAGGTGCGGGGCTAAGCTTAAATGAAGCTTCATCCGGGGATATTTGTATGCGGCTCAATCATTTCAATATGTTGTTGGGTACCTTGGTTACATTGGCCGCCTTTGTGACATCCTTTCTGATCCACGGCCTTTTCATCCGACCCGGTTTGATGAGTGAAGTGCGGGATCAGCAGTTGATGGAGGTAAAAGCCCTTAAAGCGGGCATGAATTTTTTCAGCCAGCCGTTGTCCACCTTCAGTCATGATTATGGTGTTTGGGATGAGATGGTGGACTTTATCCAATCTCCGGACCCCGAGTTTATCGAATCCAATCTCTACGATGATGCCTTTGTTGCCGCTGGCATGGATGGCGCCTTTTTGTTTGATACCAACGGTAAGCTGGTATGGGGATATCAAGGGGTGCCGGGACTGCTGCCGGATAGCCTCGACTCGCAGCCTGCATGGATTGGTCCTGTATTGCCTGACGCCAAAACCGTGAGTACAGAGTCTGCCAGCACAAGGCGGGGCATCATCCGTTACGGTAGTCGGGTAATGTTTTTCAGCAACAGCAATGTATTGCCAAGCAATGGCCATGGTAAGGTGATTGGCAGTTTTATGGTGGTTCGCCTGATTAATGTCTCACTCACGGATATGCTCAAGGAATTAACCTTGGTTGAGTCCAGTCTGTCTCTTGCTAATCCCAGGCTTCATGGGCGCTTACCGGTACTTGAAGATCCCATCCACATCGATGAGGTCGCTCAAAGCCATCAATGGCTGGTGAAGGATGTATTTGGCGCGCCTGCGCTGGTGATGACAGTTCAGCATCACAAGAGTGATATCCCCTCATTTATTTCCCGAGAATCCATTTTGATTTTTGCCACTTTCATGGTGGTGGTACTTTTAGGATCCGTGCCTCTTTCACTGTTTGTATTGACTCCCCTTGGCAATATCAATCGGGTGCTGGTGAAAATGACCACTCGGGGCCGACTCACCAAAATCAACCAATCCTTCTTTATCGATGAGCTGCACAGGTTGACTGGCTCATTTAACCAGTTGGCTGAAATGCTTGAGCGGCATCAAAACTATCTGGAATCTTTATCTTTCAAAGACCCGCTTACCGGCATTGCCAATCGCCGTGGCCTGGAGGCATTTGCCTCAAGGGCCCATCAGGAGTGGTTGGATGGTAAAGGGGCGCTCGGATTTCTGATGGTGGATGTGGATGAGTTTAAGCAATATAACGATACCCAGGGCCATACAGCGGGCGATAAAGCCCTGATCTCGGTAGCCCAGACACTGCTGATTGAGTGTCGGCGCAGGGGAGAGCTGGTCACCCGCTTTGGTGGAGAAGAGTTTTGTGTCGTGGTTCATGGTGACGACACCCTGCAAATGGAACGTTTGGCAGAGCGGATGTTGCACCGGGTAAGGGAGCTTGCCATTACCCATCCGTCCGGCCAATTTGGTCACGTTACTATCAGTGTCGGTGGCGTGCTCTTTGAGCACTACGATCCCCAATTTGCCGATACATCCTGGCAGGATATGCTGGTCATGGCGGACAAGCAGTTGTATCTGGCCAAATCCGAAGGCCGTAATCGTGTGTGTGTGCGCGTTATGCAAGCAGCCAGATTGATGAAGACCGTAGGCTAAAGCGAAGGTTTATTCTCAGGAGCCATTCGGTGAGGGCAATATGTGGTTTAGAGAGTTGCAATATCAGACAGTGTGTTTTCTATGCACACCGTCTGATCCAGCCACTTTAGCCTGATAGCTCCCGGTGACTAAAGAATAAAAGTCCCCACCTGGGTACGCATGTGTCCTGCAAGTTGTGCAAGTTGATGAACAGCCTCACTCAAATCGTTTGCTGCCTGAGTCGATTCCTGGGCTATGTCACTGATGGCGATGATGCTCTGATTGATGCTTTCTGCGACGCAGCTTTGCTCGTCGGCGGCTGTGGCTATGTGGGTATTTAGTTGGGTAATACTATCGACACTCGCCACTATGTCCTGCAGTGCGCTGCCGGCGGCGTTGGTACTCTCGTTGGCATTGTCTACCTGGGCAATACCTTGTTCCATGGAGTTAACAGCGCTTTTCACCCCTTGCTGCAACGATTCAATCATAGATTCGATTTCGCGGGTCGATTCGCTGGTACGCTGCGCCAGGGTTCTGACTTCATCGGCCACCACGGCAAATCCTCGTCCTTGTTCTCCCGCCCGGGCTGCCTCGATAGCGGCGTTCAGGGCCAGCAGGTTGGTCTGTTCGGCAATGCTCTTAATTACATCCAGAACCCGTCCTATGTTTTGGCTCTCGGTGGCGAGTTCGCCTATCACGGCGGCCGTTCCTTGAATCTGTGACGCGAGCACCGACATGCTGCTGATGGACTGCTGTACTATGCTGTTGCCTCTGGCTGCACTTTCATCGGCATTTCTGGCGGATTCTGCTGCTGAGTTGCTGCTTTGGGCTACCTCGGCAACGGCGGCAGTCATCTCATTCATGGCGGTGGCAGTCTGTTCGGTTTCGGATTGCTGTTTGAACATCCGGTCATTGGCTTGTCGTGTAAACTCATTCAGCTCATCGGCAGAATCACCCAATGTCGATGCGGCCTCGGCAATGTTCTTTAAAATGCCTTTGAGGTGGTTCACCACGCCATTCAGATCTTTTGCGATATGGCCCAGCTCATCATCGCGGAATACGGTAAAGCTGACTGTCATATCGGATTTTTCCCGAATCTGCCTAAGCTTTTGGCGAATTTCGGTTACGGGTGTCATTACTCCTCGATTGACCCAGACACCGAAAAAACTGGTGATGAGAACGGCAAAGACGGCCAGCCCGATAAACCATTTGAGTGAGCTCGAATGTAATGTTTCTACCTGTTCCCGCTCCAGATCAGCGATATGGATTTGCAGAGTGACGAGCTCGGCGACTTTGCCGCTGATGGGGTCTATTACCTGGTAAAGCGGGATAATATCCGCACTGAATTGTCCGGTCACACTGCCTGACTTGCCACTGAGTTTATCAATCAATAGTTGGATCTGCTGATTGGCAGGTGCAAATAACTGCTGGGTTTGGCTGGCCAGTTTTTGCTCGTCAGCGGTGAGTTCTGTGGACATATACTTGTCCCAGCGGCTGGCTATATTCTTTTTAGCTTCTATCAGACCATTTCTGGCCTCTTCCGCCGAAAAGCCTCCGGCATTGGCTTTATTGATGGCATCGATGACAGAAACGGCATAGTCATCACCAATAAGCTTGAGATCTTCCAGAGGAACGACTCTGTCGTTATAGATGCGAAGCACACCATCTTCTATTTTCGACATGATACTCATGGAGACGCCGCAAACGATGATGAGCAGCAATACCGGAATAAAAAATCCCAGCAGCATCTTGTGTTTAATTTGCAACTGATTCATCGGTGACCCCCGACAGGGAAAATGGACTCTCCTTTGCCTGACTCTGTCATGCCTTTGGTTGAGCCATAGCTATAGGTATAGCAAACGGAGGTATTTTTCGGGAGGGATATTACAGATACAAAAAAACCTCGCGTCGCGAGGTTTATTTGTTTGGTACAGGTGAGAAGACTTGAACTTCCACGCTCGTAAGAGCACCAGCACCTGAAGCTGGCGTGTCTACCAATTCCACCACACCTGCACTGTATTGTTAAAGACTCTTTGTGTTAATTGGTACAGGTGAGAAGACTTGAACTTCCACGCCCGTAAGGGCACCAGCACCTGAAGCTGGCGTGTCTACCAATTCCACCACACCTGCACAATGAGTCTTTGTACAGCTAACTATAATCGCAAAGTGGTACAGGTGAGAAGACTTGAACTTCCACGCCCGTAAGGGCACCAGCACCTGAAGCTGGCGTGTCTACCAATTCCACCACACCTGCCCTGTACTGCTTTGCAATTTTTCTCAGTCGCCTGAGCACCTTAAGTTGAAGGTGGTGCCCGAACCCGGAATCGAACCAGGGACACGCGGATTTTCAATCCGCTGCTCTACCAACTGAGCTATTCGGGCGACGGGGTGCATTAAATAGCTTTTGCGGTTTTGAGTCAACTCTTTTCTCAGGAATATTTCAAAAACAGGTGTGTTTGGATAAGTTTTGCCCGAATCGCCCTGAAAGCGGTGTTTTTGTGTATTTTTATTGCGCAATACAGGAAATCCAGCCTGAACTAGGGTGGATTTTAGAATGGGGCATATAGCGAGCAAGAGAAGAGGACATAAGGGGTTGTGGTAGAGGAAAGGTTGAAAAATTCGGGTTAAAGGCCGAAAAAACAACGCCCGGTCTATAGCCGGGCGTTATGAAAGGTGCAAAGACCTTAGTTTTGCAGCATCTCATTGGCAGGGAAATTTTCCTGCATCACCATCAGGACATGCTTTTTAAGCTGTTCCTGGCCAAGCTCATCGTAGGACTGGGCCATAATTTCCAGCGCACGTTCTGTTGAAGGCGTACCCGGGAAAGACTCCATCACAGTTTGAGCACGAACGGCTGCGGCACTCCAGGCATTCATCTTGACGTAGTATTCGGCTACCTGAATGGAGTAACGAGCCAAACGGTTTTTCAAAAACTGCATCCGTTGATGGGCATCGGCCGCATACTTGCTGTTTGGATAGGTCTTGATAAGACGCTCAAAGTCCTTGAAGGCATCCATGGCATTTTTGGGATCGCGATCGGTACGATCTATGTTCATCATGTCATGGAACAGATAACTGTCGGCCTGCATGTTGACCAAGCCCCGCATATACTGAACATAGTCTACATCGGGGTGAGTAGGGTTGAGGCGCAGGAAGCGGTCAATGTTGGCAATCGCCTGGGGAGTGTCGTCCAGCTTATAATAGGCATAGATCATGTCCAACTGAACCTGAGTCTTATGCGCACCGAAGGGGAAACGGGAATCCAGGGCTTCCAGGCTTTTAACGGCTTTGGAGAAATTCCCCAGTTCCATGGAGGTTCTGGCCTGGGCATAAAGTGCCTCAGGTGACTTCTGGCTCAGTACGAGATCTTCCTGACTTCCTGAGCTGCTACAAGCGCCCAGCGCCAGCGCGAACAAGGCAACGGCCGAGCCTTTGGCAAATTTATACATACTTGAATTCAATTCTTTTGAAGTTGTAGTTAAGAATTCTTCCATTTCACGATAAAATGGAAAACATCCGATTGTAACAGATAGCATACCAATTTGGACCCCGATACCGGGGTACGGTTCCCATGACCCAAGAGATTAATCTAAAAAGCGAGATTTCAGCAACACAAACGGGGCTGAGACTGGATCAAGCCATTGCGGAGTTGTTTCCCGACTATTCGCGCACCCGGCTGAAAGAATGGATCCTCGGCGGCAACGTCTATGTGGATGGTGTCGTTGTGACTAAACCCAGAGAAAAGGTACTCGAATCTCAAGTGATTGAGATTGAGGCCACCCTGGAAGAAGAAGTTGCGGCAGAGGCCCAGGAAATCGATCTCGATATCGTCTACGAAGACGACCATATTCTGGTGATCAATAAGCAGGCCGGTCTGGTCGTGCATCCCGGTGCCGGTAATGCCGATGGCACTCTGATGAACGCACTTTTGCATCACTGCCCTGAAATAGAACATGTGCCAAGAGCCGGAATTATCCATCGTCTCGATAAAGACACCACAGGGTTGATGGTGGTGGCAAAAACTGTAGAGGCCCAAACTCATTTGGTCGCTGCGCTGCAGGCCCGTGATATCACCCGTGAATACGAAGCCATAGTGCTTGGTACCATGACCGCTGGCGGTACTGTGGATGCACCCATTGGTCGTCACCCGACCAAGCGCACTCATATGGCGGTACACCACAGTGGCCGTCCTTCGGTGACGCATTACCGGGTGGCCGAAAAGTTCCGTGCCCATACCCGCTTGCGCCTCCGTCTGGAAACCGGCCGTACTCACCAAATTCGTGTCCATATGGCTCACATTGGTCATGTGCTGGTGGGTGACCCTGTATATGGTGGCCGTCCAAAACCACCCAAAAATGCCAGCCCGGAGTTTTTTGAGGTTCTGAAAAATTTCACTCGTCAGGCACTGCATGCCGTCAGGCTCGAGCTAGCGCACCCGGTCACCATGGAAATCATGTCCTTCAATGCCCCAATTCCTGAAGACATGGTGCTGTTGACCAAGGCCCTTCGTAAAGATACTGAGGCCAATCCTCAGGACCATATCTAAGCGCAAGGTGATAGCTGAGATGTTGCGCCCGCATTGGCCACTACCTCTTGGGGTGAATCTTGCTTTTACCGACCGTAAAGGTGGTATAAGTGAGCCCCCCTATGACAGCCTTAACCTTGGCTTGCATGTGGGAGATGATTCGGCACGTGTAGCGTTCAATCGCCGTGAGCTTGTCGCGGCCTTGGCTTTACCTGCCGAACCACTTTGGCTCGAACAGGTGCATGGTACAAAAGTGTACCTGGCCGATGGCAAACAACAGGATTACGGCAATATTTCAGCCGCAGCTCCCGGTGGCATTAAGCCACCCGTTGCAGATGCCAGTTACACCAAGAGTGCCGGTACCGTTTGCGCCGTGATGACGGCCGACTGCTTGCCTGTGCTTTTTGCCTCCGCCGATGGTCGAGAGGTTGCGGCTGCCCACGCCGGTTGGCGTGGTTTGTGTGATGGCGTACTTGAACAAACTCTGGCGTGTTTCGTTGTTCCCACCGAGCAAATTTATGCTTATTTAGGCCCAGCCATTGGTCCTCAAGCCTTTGAGGTAGGGGCGGAGGTTCGCGATGTATTTATGGCACAGGATCCCGGCTCCGAGGTGTGTTTCAAGGCATCTGGCCACAATAAGTATCTGGCCAATCTTTTTTCACTGGCGAAGCGACGACTGATGCATGCCGGTGTGGTGCAGTGTTTCTCGACAGACATATGCACCTATTCTCATCCCAATGATTACTTTTCCTACCGACGCGACGGCGTAACCGGCCGTATGGCCTCCCTCATCTGGCGGGATTAACCTCCGTTTTTGTGTGTGATTATTATTTGCGCACTTGAAAATCCCATTGGCAGCCCCATCTTTTAGATAACTACTCTCAGGTGACCATCCTTAGGTAACCATTCTTGGGTAACTAAAATTCAATGCGGTCCTAGTTACAGGAGGCTGTATGCGACTCGATCGTATGACCAACAAATTCCAGATTGCCATATCTGATGCTCAGTCTCTGGCCCTTGGCAGAGACCACCAATTTATCGAACCCGTTCACCTGATGATGGCGCTGCTGAATCAGGACGGTGGCTCCATTCATCCTTTATTAACCCAGTCCGGCATTCGGGTGAGTAACCTGCGCTCATTATTGTCTCAGGAGTTGGAACGCCAACCACAGGTGGAAGGCACCGGCGGTGATGTGCAGCTGTCGCAGGCGCTTATCCGTTTGCTGAACCTGTGCGACAAGCTGTCGCAAAAGCGTAAAGACAAATACATCTCCAGCGAGCTGTTTGTGCTTGCAGCGCTGGAAGGTAACGACACCTTGGCGCAAATCCTCAAGCAGGCGGGCGCGACCAAAGAGCGACTGGAGCAAACCATTGAAGAAATCCGCGCTGGCCAGAAGGTGGACGACCCCAACGCCGAAGATAATCGTCAGGCGCTGAAAAAGTACACAGTCGACCTGACCGAGCGCGCCGAGCAGGGCAAGCTTGACCCTGTGATTGGCCGTGACGATGAAATTCGCCGCACCATTCAGGTATTGCAGCGCCGCAGTAAAAACAATCCTGTCTTGATAGGTGAGCCCGGTGTGGGTAAAACCGCCATCGTCGAGGGGCTGGCCCAGCGGATTGTTAATGGCGAGGTGCCGGAAGGCATCAAAAACAAGCGGGTGTTGTCCCTGGATATGGGCGCGCTGGTGGCCGGTGCCAAATACCGCGGTGAGTTTGAAGAGCGCTTGAAAGCGGTGCTCAATGAGCTGGCTCAGGAAGAAGGCCAGGTTATCCTCTTTATTGATGAGCTGCACACCATGGTGGGCGCCGGTAAGAGCGATGGCGCCATGGACGCAGGTAATATGCTCAAGCCTGCGCTGGCCCGCGGTGAGCTGCACTGCGTCGGCGCCACTACTCTGGATGAGTACCGCCAGTATGTGGAAAAAGATGCCGCCCTTGAGCGCCGTTTCCAAAAAGTGCTGGTGGACGAGCCCACAGTGGAAGACACCATCGCTATTTTGCGTGGTCTCAAGGAGCGTTACGAGCTGCACCACCATGTGGAAATTACCGATCCTGCCATTGTGGCGGCAGCGAGCATGTCACACCGCTATGTGTCAGACCGCAAATTGCCTGACAAGGCGATCGATTTGATTGATGAAGCGGCTTCCAGTATCCGGATGCAGATTGACTCCAAGCCTGAGTCGCTTGATCGCCTCGAACGCCGCGCTATTCAGCTCAAGCTCGAAGAGCAGGCACTGGCAAAGGAAAACGACGAGGCCAGCCGCAAGCGTTTGGAGCATTTGCGCCATGAGCTGAAAGAGGTAGAAGCCAAGGCCAATGAGCTCAATGAAATCTGGCGTACCGAGAAAGCCGCCCTGGCGGGCACCCAGCATATTAAAGCAGACCTCGAGCAGGCGCGTATGGATCTGGAAGTTGCCCGCCGGGCGAGCGATTTGACCCGCATGTCTGAGCTGCAATATGGCCGTATCCCTGAGCTTGAAAAACAGCTCGACTTGGCGGCACAAGCTGAAATGCAGGACATGAAGCTGCTGCGCAACAAGGTGACCGATGTGGAAATTGCCGAGGTGCTGTCCAAGGCAACCGGTATTCCCGTGGCCAAAATGCTTGAAGGCGAGCGTGAAAAGCTGCTGCAAATGGAACATGCGCTGCATGAGCGGGTGATTGGTCAGAATGAGGCGGTGGATGCCGTGGCGAATGCAATTCGCAGAAGTCGCGCCGGGCTTGCTGACCCTAACCGCCCAATCGGCTCCTTTTTGTTCCTTGGCCCGACCGGGGTGGGTAAAACCGAGCTGTGTAAATCACTGGCGAAGTTTTTGTTCGACACAGAGTCGGCGCTGGTGCGTATCGATATGTCCGAGTTTATGGAGAAGCATTCGGTTTCCCGGCTGGTGGGGGCGCCTCCGGGATACGTTGGCTACGAAGAAGGCGGTTATCTTACCGAGGCGGTGCGCCGTAAGCCGTATTCGGTGATTCTGCTCGATGAGGTGGAAAAGGCGCATCCGGATGTGTTCAACATCCTGTTGCAGGTGCTTGACGATGGTCGTCTGACCGATGGCCAGGGCCGCACTGTGGATTTCCGCAATACCGTGGTGATCATGACCTCGAACCTCGGCTCAGACATTATTCAGGAGCGCTTTGGTACTCTGGATTATGCCCAGATGAAGCAAGAGGTCATGAATGTGGTGGTACACAGCTTCCGGCCAGAGTTTTTAAACCGGATTGATGAAACGGTTGTGTTCCACCCGCTGGACGCAGAGCACATCAAGAACATAGCCTCCATCCAAATCGAGTCGCTGCGTAAGCGTTTGGCAGAGCGAGAGTTTGAACTCGAACTCAGTGATGAAGCGCTGGCCTTTATCGCCAGAGCCGGTTTTGATCCTGTGTATGGAGCGCGGCCTCTGAAGCGGGCGTTACAACAAGAGGTTGAAAATCCGCTGGCGCAGAAACTGCTGCGGGGTGAATTTATCCCCGGTAAACCCATTCGGGTAGACTGTCAGGATGCTGAGTTGGTGTTCGCCCAATAACCAGACAAGCACACTCACGGGAGACTGAGTCAGAAAGTCTTGATGTATTGGTGAGCCGCAATTCGGACGATAAAGAAGAGGGAGCCAATTGGCTCCCTCTTTTATTGTCACTCTAAAACCACCTCCTATGGAGGTGGTGATCGTTCTAGTGGGGCTTTGCCCGTAGAATGCCCATGCTAAATACTCCCTCGGTTTGTTACCAGCAAATCAAGGAGTAAGTAGCATGAGCAGATATGAATCCGCGTCTCACGTGTTCTATCGCTGTCAGTATCACCTCGTTTGGACACCGAAGTACAGGTACAAAATCCTAAAAGGTAATCTTGGCAAAGAGCTTTATCGAAGTATCTATGTTTACTGCAACATGAAGAAATGCAGAGTCGTAGAACTGAATGTGCAGGAAGATCATGTTCATCTAGTAGTCAGAACTCCACCGAGTCTAAGCGTGTCGGACTTAATGGGTTTTGTAAAAGGAAGAACGGCAATCAGAATGTTTGCGAAATTTCCGTATTTGAGAAAGCAAAAGCTCTGGGGGAATCACTTTTGGCAAAGAGGCTATTTTGTTGACTCGGTAGGAGCGAATGAAGAGATAATCCGCAGATATGTACGGCACCAAGAAAAGACAGCCAAAGAAGAAGAGAAACGGCAGATAGCATTGGGGCTAGAAGGTTAGTTTTTAAGCCCCCTTTTAGGGGGCCGTGTCAAAGCCACCTGCTATGCAGGTGGATTTTTACTACCTGTCGTCATGTCACTCGCTCTGGAGTATTCGGTGCAGGCTACTTTTTTCCGTCTTTACAGAAAAGCGAAATCCGCTTTTTGGCGTCTGAGAGAGCCGTCTCACGCTCTTCGTCGGTCATCATCACGGGCTCGCCAGAAGCGTCATCTTTACGGGTTACACGGCTAAAGTTAGAGAGTACGTCCAGATTCTGTTTCGCTTGCTCACAAATGGCGTCAGCCTGGTCGGCATTTTGCTGACGAACCAAATTGGCATTTTTTTGTTCATCCGATACTGTCTCGTCGGTTTTGGGAATGGGCTTGGGTGAATCAAAGCCAATGGGCTTGGGTTCAAGCTCTGCGGCATTCAGGGTTTGCGTCTGAGTCTCATCCGGTGGTGGCTGCTCACTAAAGTGGGTCACACCATTCTTATCCACCCATTTATAAATAGTCGCGGCCTGACTTATACCGCAAACCAAGAGTAAAGGGATGAGTATTGCCTGGTACCTGAATTCCATAAGGCCCTGCCTCCATAAAGCACTCGCCTGTGATTGGCGAAAATGTGGTATCTTGATTCGGTGTAACTTAATGATAACCAGTGTATGCAAAATATTGACAAGCCAACAGTAAAAAATCGCGGTATCTATTTGCTGCCTAACCTTTTTACCACTGCCGGATTGTTTTCTGGCTTCTACGCCGTAATCGCGTCCATGAATGGCCAATTTGAATCTGCAGCCATTGCAGTGTTTGTCGCCATGCTGTGCGATGGGCTCGATGGCAGAGTGGCAAGGTTAACCAATACCCAGAGTGAATTTGGCGCCGAGTACGACAGCATGGCCGATATGGTGTCATTCGGAATGGCACCGGCACTGATAGCCTATAACTGGGCGCTGTCAGACCTTGGCAAAATTGGATGGCTCGCTGCCTTTATATACTGTGCCGGGGCGGCGTTACGTCTTGCCAGGTTTAATACGCAGGTTGGTGTCGCAGACAAACGATGGTTTCAGGGGCTGGCAAGCCCGGCTGCGGCGGCCGTGATCGCTGGGACTGTGTGGCTTGGAAACCAATATCGCATTGAAGCAGACTCAGTGAGCTATCTGTTCGCCGTGGTTACCATCTGCACAGGGCTACTGATGGTCAGTAACTTCCGTTATCACTCCTTTAAAGAAGTCGACTGGCGTGGCAAGGTCAACTTTATCGTTATCCTGTTGGTGGTCGGGGTCTTTGTAGTGATCTCGGTAGAACCTGCATTAATCCTGTGTCTGGGTTTTTATCTTTATGCGTTGTCTGGCCCAGTGATTACCGTCCGTTCGGTACGTAAGCTTAAGGTTTCTCATGTGGTCGGCGACGATGAAGACGAGCATGAGCAGGGATACTCGCAGGACTCTCCGGATAACCAAGTAAAAGCGCAAGCTGACAAAGGGGAATTCGATAAATCAGCGAAAGACGATTAACCTCGTACTGCTAAATATCGCTATGCCCGATAGCTTTCACATTAAAAACGCCGCCCAGCGGCGTTTTTAATTTGGAAAAATTGCCGAAACTTGCCCATACTTTCTCCCTTTCGCCGATGCTTTATTCGGTTTGGGTGAAAATTGCTCAACTGAATTCTTTTGCGTTAAAAAGCCCTTGCGCAAAAGTTTGGGCTCCCTATAATGCGCATCCACTGACACGGCACGGGG